>NZ_JBBCYQ010000003.1:0-396519 GCF_037144815.1 Curtobacterium sp. USHLN213
GCAACCCACAGACGGACGGGAGGGGGGGGGGGCGCCCGCCCCCCCCCCCCCCCCCCCCCCCCCCCCCCCCCCCCCCCCCCCCCCCCCCCCCCCCCGCCCCCCCCCCCCCCCCCCCCGGCGCCCCCCCCCCCCCCCCCCCCCCCCCCCCCCACCCCCCCGGGGGCGGGCCCCCCCCCCCCCCCCCGCCTCCTGTCTGTCTGCGGGTCGCGTCAGGCGATCCGCTTGAACGCCTTGTCGACGTAGCGGTCGACGGTTGCCCGCGCTTCACGCGCGTAGCGGTCGATCGACGCGGTGCGCTCCGGGTCCGGTGCGTACTCGCGGCCGAGCCGAGCGGTGGCCGCGGCGAGGACGCCGTCGGTCAGCTGCGGGTTGAGCGGCAGGATCGGCCCCTGCGTGTGCGTGCCGAAGGAGTTGCCGACGATCGCGCCCTCGACCGGGGCGCCCGCCTGATTGCCGCCGCCGGAGACGACGTCGGCGAACGGCCGGGCACCGGCACCGAGCTCGATGCGCGTCGCGTGGTCCTCGAAGCCGGCGAGGCGCGTCGGGGCTCCGGGGAGCAGCGGGTACGCGGTCTCGAGCACGAAGTAGTTCACCCGACGCTCGGCGCCGCGGACGGCACGCGCGTCGAAGACCCCGAAGCCGGTCACGGGAGCACCGTCCGTCGGGACGACCTCGGTCGTGGCGAGGTCGAACCCGCCGCCGACGGCCACGACGGGCACCCCGGCAGCGGCGAACTCGCGGAGCGGCGCACCGATGCGTGCGATGTCGTCGCCGAGCGACCGCATCGCGCTGAGCGGTCCGTTGCCGATCACGACGACGTCGGCCGCGGTGGGGAGCTCGTCACCCGGCGCGTACTCGAGCACCTCGGTGGCGATGTCCGCGGCTGCGGCACGACGGACCAGGGCCGCCACGTTGCCGCGGTCGCCCGAGACGCCCATCTGGCGGGGGTAGACGTGCAGGATGGTCAGCCGGTCGGCCGTCATGCGGTCTTCTCCATGTCCGGGTGGCCGAGGGCCTTGCGGGCGATCATCATGATCTCGTAGTTGACGATGAAGTTCTTCGTCCCGGAGTTCGTCGAACCGAGCTGCTCCATGTGCTTGATCGCGGCCTCGACGTCGGGCTCGACCCGGCCGATGCGGACGCCGGCGTGCTCGAGGGCGATCGCGATCTGCCAAGCCTTGTCGCCGGAGACGACGTCGACGTGGTCGAGCTTCGAGAAGTCGATGTCGTAGATCCAGGAGATGTCCGGCGTGCCCTCGTCGATCGCCATGAGCACCTGTTCCGGGTGGTCCGGCAGGGCGTCGAGGTTGAGCTGGAGACTCGCGGCGTTCTTGAACATCGTGAACTCGGCAGACTCGCCCGCGATGGGGAGTCGCTCACCACGTCCGTACGCCGGCTTCATCGTGCCGAAGGCCGTCGTCACGGCGTCGGCGCGGAACTGCGCACCGAGTGCGGCACTCGCCGTCGCGGTGGCCGCTGCCGCGTCGACGGCGTAGTGCAGCCCGCGAGCCGGCAGGCGGACCGGGATCTCGGCACCGTCGAAGCGGATGGTCGCACCGTCGCCGGTGTTCACCACGACCTCGGCGTCGGCGACGTTCGGCACGGCGTCCTGCCGGTCGAAGTCGTCGGCGTTCTGCAGGCCGTTCGGCGCGGCGGCGACGACCTCGGCGCTGGCGCCGAAGCGCAGCACGAGCTGGCCGTCCGTACCGACGTACGCGTCGAGGAACTGGTCGTCACGGTTGGTGATGACGTTCGCGGTCGACAGGGCCGCGGTGTCGAGCATCATCGTGGCGACGCGTTCGGTCTCGAAGAACCGGTAGAGCTGGTCGACCTGGACGTTGAGCATCGTCACGGTGGACGGCGACAGGATCCCGGCGAGCTCGACCGCGAAGGCCTCGTCCACCTCGAGGATGCCTATGTCCGCCTTGAGCTTGCCGGTCAGCGACACCTCGGACAGCAGCGCCGAGGCGATGCCCTGCGGCAGGTTCGCCCCGGACGGGTTCGTGAAGACCCGCAGCCCGTGCGCCCGCACGATGTCGGAGATCATGTGGGTCGTCGTCGACTTGCCGTTCGAACCGAGCACGAAGACGACGCCGTTCGGGAACTGCGCGGTGACGTGCTGGAGGAAGTTCGGCACCAGCTTGAGCACGATGTACCCGGGGTAGGCGGACCCCCCGCCACGCGCACGTGCGAGGGCGCGGAGGATCCGCCCGACGAGGATCGGGATGACGAAGCGCATCGGCCTACTCGAGGTAGTCGCGCAGCGACTGCGACCGCGACGGGTGGCGGAGCTTCGCCATCGTCTTGGACTCGATCTGACGGATGCGCTCACGCGTCACGCCGAACGTGTCACCGATCTGGTCGAGGGTCTTCGGCTGGCCGTCCCCGAGACCGAAGCGCATGCGGATGACGCCCGCCTCACGCTCGGAGAGGGAGTCGAGCAGGCTCTCGAGCTGCTTCTGCAGCATCGTGAACCCGACGGCGTCGGCCGGGACGACCGCCTCGGTGTCCTCGATCAGGTCGCCGAACTCCGAGTCGCCGTCCTCACCCAGCGGGGTGTGGAGCGAGATGGGCTCGCGGCCGTACTTCTGCACCTCGACGACCTTCTCCGGGGTCATGTCGAGCTCGCGGGCGAGCTCTTCCGGAGTGGGTTCGCGACCGAGGTCCTGCAGCATCTGGCGCTGGACGCGGGCCAGCTTGTTGATGACCTCGACCATGTGGACCGGGATGCGGATCGTGCGGGCCTGGTCGGCCATGGCACGGGTGATCGCCTGACGGATCCACCAGGTGGCGTAGGTCGAGAACTTGAAGCCCTTGGTGTAGTCGAACTTCTCGACCGCACGGATCAGGCCCAGGTTGCCTTCCTGGATGAGGTCGAGGAACTGCATGCCGCGGCCGGTGTAGCGCTTGGCGAGCGACACGACCAGGCGGAGGTTCGCGCCGAGCAGGTGCGACTTCGCGCGCTGACCGTCACGGGCGACCCAGCGCAGCTCGCGCTCTTCCGGCTTCGAGAGCCCGGTCGAGTGCTGCAGCTTGTCTTCGGCGAACAGGCCGGCCTCGATGCGCATCGCGAGCTCGACCTCCTGCTCGGCGTTGAGGAGGGCGACCTTGCCGATCTGCTTGAGGTAGTCCTTCACCGGGTCGGCGGTGGCACCGGTGATCGTCGTGGAGTAGACCGGCGCCTCGTCGTCGTCGGACTGCGAGATGACGAGCGCACCCGCGGCGACCGCTGCTGCGGCGTCCGGCTTGGTGTCCTTCTCGTCGGTCTCGGTGTCGGCGTCGTCGGTCGCGTCGGCCTCGGCGACCGGGGTCTCCTCGTCGATGTCCTCGTCGTCGTCGGCCTTCTTCTTCGCCTTCGGGGCGGCCTTCTTCGGGGCGGCCTTCTTGGCGGTGGTCTTGGTGGCGCGCTTCTTCGGCGCGGCCGTCCCCTCGGCTTCCGCAGCGCTCTCTGCTGCGGTGCCCTCGGGCTCGGTGTCCTTCGTGGGATCGATCGTCGTGCTCCGGGCAGCCATGCGATCACCTCTCTCGTCGTGCCACGTTCGTGGGGTCGTGGCCTCCCTCGCCGCCCAGGGCCTGCGCCGCGGTCTCCCGCGTCATCAGGTCCTACCGTTCCGGGCAGCACTAGGACCCATGTCAAGTCCCCCGGTTTCTGCGGCGCACTGGAGTGCTCCGAGACACAGGAGGCCCGAACGGGTCCGCGTTCATTATTGCACGCTCCGCTTCCGCAGGCGCGCAACGAGTGCAACCCAGAGCGGCCCCACCCGTATTCCGTCCTGGGCGTGCAGCACCCGGCGCGTGCGACGACGGGCGTGCAGCAGCATCACGACGCCGATCCCGACCACGACGTACTGCACGGTGAGGGCCAGCCGGAAGTTCGTCCACGCGAACACGGTCTGCCCCGACGCCGACGACGCGAGGTCGAGGATCGTGCCGATCAGGAACATCATCACGAACGCGGCGAGGAACCCGCCGACGTTGACCACGCCGTTCGCCGACCCGAGGGAGCCGACGGGGTTGAAGGACCGCGCGAAGTCGAACCCGATGAGCGACCCCGGCCCGCCGATCCCCATCACGACGACGAGCACGATCAGCAGCCACGTGGGCGGCTGTCCGGGCCACACGAGCACGGCGGTCCACACCACCGCGAGAGCGACGACGATCCCGAGCACGAGGTTCGACCGTCGCAGCGGGAACCGGGCGCAGAGCACGCCGAGCACCGGCCCGACGACGAACCCGGTGACGACGATCACGGTGAGGAAGCCGGCCGCCTCGGACGGGGAGTACCCCAGCCCGCGCAGCATGGGGACGCCCCAGAGCAGTGAGAAGACCGTTCCGGAGGACTGCGTGACGTAGTGGGACCAGAAGCCGAGCTGGGTACCGGGACGCCGCAGCGCGTGCCCGAAGGTGTGGAACGCGCCCCGCCAGGTGTGCGGCAGCGGGATCGTGTCGGTGCGCACCGGCACGGGGCCGTTCCGGACGAAGACGAACGCCAGCACGAGCCCGACGGCGCTCGCGGCCGCGGCGACGCCGAACGCCGGCGACCACCCCGCGGTGTGCAGCAGCACGGCGAAGGGGAACGCCGACAGGATCTGCCCGACCTGGCCGAGGTTGCCGGTCCACTGCGAGATCTGCGGCAGGATCGGCCCGCTGAACCACATCGGCACGAGGCGGATCACGGAGATGAAGGTCATCGCGTCCCCGGCGCCGACGAGGACACGCCCCGCGATCGCCGGCCCGATGGTGGGCGACACCGCCACCACGGCCTGGCCGGCGACGAGCAGCGCGGCGCCCAGCAGCACGAGTCGGCGCGGGCCGACGCGGTCGAGGGCGATCCCCACCGGGATCTGGAGTCCGGCGTAGACGGCGATCTGCACCACCGCGAGCGTCGACAGCACCGCCGCCGACACCGCGAAGCGGTCCTGCGCGTCGACGCCGGAGACCCCGAGCGAGGACCGCTGCACGACCGCGAGGACGTACGCCAGCACCGCGACGCCCCACACGAGGAAGGCGCGGCGGGAGTTCACGTGACCAGGCTAGCGGGGGCGGCACCGCCGCCAGGACGGGCTGTGGAGAACGTGACGAGCGCGACGGACGGGTGTCGCGCCTCCCGTCCGACGGTCCAGGAGGCGCGACCCGCCTCCGCCACGTCGGTGCGGCCGCTCGCCGCTCGCGTCGCCGTGGGTGCTGCTGATCGGAACGGCTAGTCGCCGCTCGCGTCGCCGTCGGTGCGGCGGTCCGCCAGGAAGCGTTCCAGCTCCGCGGCGATCGCGTCCGCAGTGGGGACCTGCCCGTCGACGCCGGTGAGCGGCGACGCGATCGGGTTGCCCTCCATGTAGGTGTCGTGCCGTTCCTCGAGCACCCCGACCAGACGCTGCAGCTCCTCGTTGCCGGCGACCTGCTCGTCGACGCGGGTGCGGAACTCGCGTCCCTCTTCGCGCAGCTCGTCGGAGGGGAAGATGAGGCCGGTGGCGGCGGAGATGCCGGAGAGCGCCGCGACGGCGGCGTCCGGGAACTCGGTGTCGGACAGGTAGTGCGGGACGAGCAGGACGAGTCCGGTGACCTGTTCGCCGAGTTCGGACAGCCGGTGCTCGACGAGGTGCAGGACGTTCGCGGGCGCCTGGGTCTCGGGCTTCCAGACGCTCATCTGCTCGACGAGGTCGGCGCGCGTGCCGGAGACGGTGAGGCTGATCGGGCGCGTGTGCGGGACGGGCATCGGGATCGACTGGACCCAGGTGGTGTCGGCGACCCGGAGCTGGGCGGCGAGGTCGGTGACCGCGCGGACGAACCGGTTCCACTGGAAGTCCGGCTCGTACCCGGAGAGGAAGAGGAACGGCTGGCCGATCTCGTCGCGCACGAGGTGCAGGCGGAGCCGCGGCGGCTCGACGGCGGCGATGTGGTCGTGCTCGAAGGTGATCACCGGGCGGCGTGCACGCCAGTCGAGCAGGACGTCCGGGTCGAACTCGGCGACGAGCTCCGTCTCGAGGTCGTCCAGGACGGCGGTCGTCACCTGCGCCACGGCCGAGCCGGCGTCGGCGAACCCGGTGAGTCCGGCGACCAGGTGCAGCCCCTCGGGGACGGACGGCGCGTCCTCGGCGAAGGTGTAGAGCTCCTCGGGGTGGTTCACCGTCCCCATGCTAGGCGGGGAGCCGGTGTCCCCCGGTGCCGGGCGGCCACGCCGACAGCGAACACCTGCTGGATAGGGTTGGGGCATGGTCCGACCGACGCTCTCCACTGACTCCTCCGCTCCCGCCTCGATCTCCGCCGACGTCCTCGTGCTCGGTGTCCGGCCCGGGTCCGACGGCGCTCCCGCGACCATCGCGACGCCCGCCACGACGCCGTTCTCCGCGCTCGACGGCATCGACCTCGCTGCCATCGGTGCGACCGGTGCGAAGGACCAGCTCGTGCGCATCCCCGCCGTCGGTGTCGACGCGCAGGGCATCGCGCTCATCGGGCTCGGCTCCGGCACCGACGCAGCGGCACTCCGCTCGGCCGCCGGCAGCGCGGTCCGCCAGCTCCCCCTCGCGTCGTCGATCGTCCTCGCGCTGCCGACCGACACGACCGAGCTCGTCGACGCCGCGCTCGAGGGCGCCGCGCTCGGTGCCTACTCGTTCACCCGACACAAGGGCGCCGGCACGACCGGTCCTGCCCGCGGGGACCAGCAGGTGACCGTGCTGGCACCCTCCGCCGCGGCCGACGCCACCGTCCGCCCGGCGATCGTCGGCGACGCCGCCACGCTCGTGCGCGACCTCGTCAACACCGCTGCCGGTGACCTCGGCCCGGCGGACGTCGCCGACGTCGCCCGTGCGCAGGCCGAGGGGCTCCCCCTCACCGTCGAGGTCCTCGACGAGACCGCGCTCGAGGAGCAGGGCTTCGGCGGCATCCTCGGTGTCGGTCGCGGCTCGGAGCGCCCGCCGCGGCTCGTCGTCGTCCGGTACGCGCCGGAGTCCGCGACGAAGCACCTCGCACTCGTCGGCAAGGGCATCACGTTCGACTCGGGTGGTCTCTCGCTCAAGCCGGCCGGCTCCATGCTCGGCATGAAGACCGACATGACGGGTGCCGCCACCGTCCTCGCCGCGACCGTCGCCGCCGCGCGTCTCGGACTCGACGTCCGCGTCACCGCGTGGCTGTGCCTGGCGGAGAACATGCCCTCCGGCTCGGCGACGCGCCCCGGCGACGTCCTCACGCTGAAGAACGGCAAGACCGTCGAGGTCACGAACACCGACGCCGAGGGCCGACTCGTGCTGGGTGACGGCATGGCCGCCGCGTCGCTCGAGCAGCCCGACGCCATCGTCGACGTCGCGACGCTGACCGGGGCGCAGGTCGTCGCGCTCGGTGACCGCACCACCGGCCTCATGGGCAGCGACGACCTCGTCGCGCAGGTCCGCGCGGTCGCCGGGGCCGTGGCGGAGCCGATCTGGCCGATGCCGCTCCCCGAGGAGCTCGACGCCCGACTCGCGAGCGAGGTCGCCGACATGGTCAACGCCACCGTCGGCAACCCGGCGGGCGGCATGCTCCTCGCGGGCAAGTTCCTCGAGCGCTTCGTCGGCGAGGGCATCCCGTGGGCGCACCTCGACATCGCCGGTCCGTCGGAGAACAAGGGCGGCGGCTACGGGTGGCTCGGCAAGGGCGCGACCGGCGCCATGGTCCGGACGCTCATCTCGCTCGCAGAAGAGCTCCAGGCCAAGTAGTAGGTTTGACTCCGGCGGGACGGCGCGCTCGACGCGCCCCCGCCGGAAACCAACGGGACGGGACCGGAACCATGCGGTCCGACCGTCGGACGCCGCCGCCGCGGTGTCCAGTGGGGCCCGATCGGTCCCGACACGCACGAGGGAGTTGCACCAGGTGACGGAACAGACTTACGACGTCGTGGTCCTCGGTGGCGGCAGTGGTGGCTACGCCGCTGCGCTCCGGGCCGCCGAGCTCGGCATGAGCGTCGCGCTCATCGAGGGAGACAAGCTCGGGGGGACGTGTCTGCACCGCGGCTGCATCCCGACGAAGGCGCTGCTGCACGCGGCCGAGGTCGCCGACGCGACGCGCGACGCCGAGAAGTACGGCGTCATCGCCGAGTTCGCCGGTGTCGAGGTCCCGAAGGTCATCGAGTACCAGCAGGGCGTCATCTCGTCGAAGTACAAGGGCCTCCAGGGGCTCATCAAGGCACGCGGGATCACCGTCGTCGAGGGCTGGGGCCGCCTCACCTCGCAGAACACCGTGCAGGTCGGCGACCAGACCGTGACCGGCAAGAACATCGTGCTCGCGACCGGCTCCTACTCGAAGTCGCTCCCCGGCCTCGAGATCGGTGGTCGTGTGATCACGTCCGAGACCGCCCTGCGCATGGACTACGTGCCGAACAAGGTCGTCATCCTCGGTGGTGGCGTCATCGGCGTCGAGTTCGCCAGCGTCTGGAAGTCCTTCGGTGCCGAGGTGACGATCGTCGAGGCGCTCCCCCACCTCGTCCCGGCCGAGGACGAGTCGATGTCGAAGCAGCTCGAGCGTGCGTTCCGCAAGCGCGGCATCGAGTTCTCGCTCGGTGTCCGGTTCCAGGGCGTCGAGCAGCACGAGAACGGCGTGGTCGTCACGCTCGAGGACGGCAAGACCTTCGACGGCGACATCCTGCTCGTCGCGGTCGGCCGTGGCCCCGTGACGCAGAACGTCGGCTACGACGAGGTCGGCGTCGCGATGGACCGCGGGTTCGTCACGACGAACGAGCGCCTCGCCACGAACATCCCGAACGTGTACGCCGTCGGCGACATCGTTCCGGGCCTGCAGCTCGCGCACCGCGGCTTCCAGCAGGGCATCTTCGTCGCCGAGGAGATCGCCGGGCTCAACCCGGTCATCATCGAGGACAAGAACATCCCGAAGATCACGTACTCCGACCCCGAGGTCGCATCGGTCGGTCTCTCGCAGGCCAAGGCCGAGGAGCAGTACGGCGCCGACAAGGTGGACTCGTACGAGTACAACCTCGCCGGCAACGGCAAGAGCCACATCATCGGCACGTCCGGTTCGGTCAAGGTCGTCCGTGTGGTCGACGGCCCCGTCGTCGGCGTCAGCATGATCGGCGCCCGGGTCGGCGAGCTCATCGGCGAGGCACAGCTCGCCGTGAACTGGGAGGCCTACCCCGAGGACGTCGCGCCGCTCGTCCACGCGCACCCGACGCAGAACGAGGCACTCGGCGAGGCGTTCCTGCACCTCGCGGGCAAGCCGCTGCACGCACTGTGAACACCATGACCACCACCACGAACCACCCCTGCGAAGAGGAGTCCACCCGATGAGCGAATCCGTCAACCTCCCGGCGCTCGGCGAGAGCGTCACCGAGGGCACGGTGACCCGATGGCTGAAGAACGTCGGTGACCGGGTCGAGGTCGACGAGCCGCTGCTCGAGGTCTCGACCGACAAGGTCGACACCGAGATCCCGTCGCCGATCGCCGGCGTCGTGGAGGAGATCCTCGTGCAGGAGGACGAGACCGTCGAGGTCGGCACCGCGCTGGTGAAGATCGGCGACGGGTCGTCCGACGGTGGTTCCTCCGACGGTGGCTCCACCGAGTCGGACGAGTCCTCGAACGAGGCCGCTGCCGACGCCGAGGAGCCCGAGGCGGCACCGAGCACCGAGCAGGAGTCCGAGACCCCTGCCCCGGAGCCGACCGAGCCCGAGCCGGCCCCCGCCGGTCAGACGCAGCCCGCTGCGCCGCAGGCCCCGGCTGCACCGCCCGCCGCCGCTCCGGTGCCGCAGGCCGCTCCGGTGCCGCCGCCCGCCGCTGCCCCGCCGGCAGCGGTCCCGGCTCCGGCTGCCGCTCCGGCTCCGGCTGCCGCCTCGGGTGGCTCGGCCGCCAGCGCCTCGGTGCCGAACCCGACGCAGGACGCCTCGGCCTCCGGCTACGTCACCCCGCTCGTGCGCAAGCTCGCGAACGAGCAGGGTGTCGACCTCTCGACCGTCACCGGCTCCGGCGTCGGCGGACGCATCCGCAAGGAAGACGTCCTCGCCGCTGCCGAAGCCGCTGCGAAGGCCCCGGCCGCCGGTGGTTCCGCCGCTGCGGCCCCGGCCGGTCCGTTCGTCGCCGAGGTCTCGCCGCTGCGTGGCACCCGCGAGAAGATGACCCGCCTCCGCAAGGTCGTCGCCGAGCGCGCCGTGCAGTCGATGACCTCGACCGCGCAGCTCACCAGCGTCGTCGAGGTGGACGTGACTAAGGTCGCGCAGTTCCGTGACGCGCACAAGGCCGAGTTCCTCGAGAAGACCGGTTCGAAGCTCTCCTTCATGCCGTTCTTCGCCCTGGCGGCGTCCGAGGCGCTCAAGGCGCACCCGAAGATCAACTCGACCGTCGAGGGCGAGGAGATCGTCTACCCGGAGACCGAGAACGTCTCCATCGCGGTGGACACCGAGCGCGGCCTGCTCACCCCGGTGATCAAGGACGCGGCGTCGCTGAACCTGGCGCAGTTCTCGCAGTCGATCGCGGACCTCGCCGAGCGCACCCGCAACAACCAGCTCAAGCCGGACGAGCTCGCGGGTGGCACGTTCACGCTGACGAACACCGGTTCGCGTGGCGCGCTGTTCGACACCCCCGTGGTGTTCCTGCCGCAGTCGGCGATCCTCGGCACGGGCATCGTGACGAAGCGTCCGGCGGTCGTGAAGGTCGACGGGCAAGAGGCCATCGCGATCCGTTCGTTCGTCTACCTCGCGCTGTCGTACGACCACCGGATCATCGACGGCGCCGACGCGTCGCGCTACCTCGTCGCGGTGAAGAACCGCCTCGAGGAGGGCAACTTCGGCCCGAACCTCGGGTACTGAGCCCAGCGCTCGTCGTACTCCGGACGGCCCCGATCCCACCGTGGATCGGGGCCGTTCCCCGTTGCCGGCGTGTTCAGCCGATCGCGAAGACCACCGCCGCGGTCAGCCCCGCCGCGACCACGACCCCCACCAGCGCGCGTCGGAGCGGCAGCCGTCTCCCACCGCCGATCGGGAGGCCGTGCTCGACGACCCCGCGCAGCGCCGTCCCGAGGGAACCAGCCGACCCCGGTGGCATCGACGTGCGCTCGGGCAACCCGACGAGCAGGTCGCCCGACGGCCGTTCCCAGCGGATCGGGCGCGGCGCCGCGGCGGCCCGGACCACTGCCAGCGCCGCACGCATCGCCGTCGTGTCGCCGTCGAGGGCCTCGGCGAGGGCACCATCGACGGCCGGACGGTCCGGCGCGCGTGCGTCGGTCCGCTCCCACACCAGCCGGGCCGCGAGGACCAGGACCCTCGCGCCGCTCTGGTCGGACCGCCGGACGCCGTCCGACCCGGGTGGCCGGTCGCACAGCACGACCGCACCGGCATCGTCCACCAGGACGTCGTCGAGCCCCGCGGAGCCGATCTGCACCGCGCCGGACCGTTCGGTCACTGCGAGCTCGAGCATCGGGACGGTGAGCGTCACGGCGACACCGGTGGTCGGCGTGCCGAGGGTGTCGAGTGCCGCGGACAGCACCGTCCCCGCGGGACGGAGGACGTCGACGGCGAGCCGTCCGTCCGCCAGTCGGCCGACGTCGACGACCGGGACGAGGTGCCGTGCCGAGGGGTCCGGGGCGACGGCGGCGCGGTCGGCGACCCAGGTGAGCAACGGCTGCTCGTCGTCCACCGCGTGCCACCGGACGTGATCGGGGAGCGTCTGCATCCCGACAGCCTGGCCGGGCCCGACCGGCCTCCGGCGGACCGGACGCCGTCCTGTGGAGAACGCTGTTCGCCCACAGCCAGAGCATCGACGGTCCTCGGAAGTCGGGACAGGCCGTATCCTGGTCGCATGGCACGCAGCAGTTCTCAAGGTACGACGGCGAAGGAGCCGGGTCGTCTCAAGCAGATGTACCAGGTCTTCACGATGACCCGTCGGGCGGACCCGAGCTCCGTCTGGTGGTTCGCCCTGGCGTTCGTCGTCCCGGTGGTGCTGGGTGTCCTGCTCGCCCTGCTGCTGCCCGGGCAGAACTGGCTCGCGATCATCCTCTGGATCGTGGCCGGCGTGCTGCTGGGTGTGCTGCTCTTCCTGATCGTCCTCGGTCGGCTGGCCGAACGTGCCGCCTACTCGCAGATCGAGGGGCAGCCCGGTGCCGTGGGTGCCGTGCTGTCGAACTCGCTCCGCCGTCAGTGGCGCTCGAGCGAGATGCCGGTCGCGGTGCACGGTCGTTCGCAGGCCGCTGTCTACCGGGCCGTCGGCACCCCGGGTGTCGTGCTCATCACCGAGGGCCAGCGTGGCAACCTCAACCGCCAGGTCGACGAGGAGCGCCGCAAGGTCCAGCGCATCGTCCCGAACGTCCCGGTGCACGTCGTGCACGTGGCCAGCGGCAAGGACGGCGACGGTGACGACTCGGTGACGCTGCACAAGCTCCCCCGCGCGATGAACAAGTTCAAGAAGGCGCTCAACCGCAACGAGGTCCTGGCGGTCGCGAACCGGCTCGACTCCCTCACGCAGAGCCCGGCCGCGGCGATCCCGAAGGGGATGGACCCGATGCGGGCCCGCGCGGGACGTCCGCGCTGACGGACTCCCCCACAGACGACGAACGCCCCCGACCGTGCCAGGTCGGGGGCGTTCTGCGTCGGCAGGGCGCGACGGGCGCTGGCGCGGTGGGGTCAGCGGCGTCGCGCAGTGCGGCGTCGCGCACCACGGCGTCCGTGCGGCGTCATGCGACGTCGGCGGCCTCGCAGGGTGCGGCTCTCGCCTGTCGGTGCGAGGTCGACCACGCGGTGCGGGCTCGAAGTGCGGCACCGAGTGGGCAACTTCATGCCCGGCGAAGCACCTCGCACCGTGCAGCGCGGGTCCCGTGCGCTGGCGGTCCGAACGTCGGCGATGGGTCGATCGCGCACCGTGCGAGGTTCGGCGCACCGTGGGACGGGCGCCTGCTCGCACGGAGGACGGAACCTCGCACCGTGCTGCGCCGCGCTCTCACGCCGCCCGCTCCGCGCCGCTGCGCGCTCAGCGCCCCGCGCCGCCGCGCTCTCGCGCCGCCCGCGCCACGCGCTCCGCGCCGCAGGCCCCTCAGCGCCGCACCAACACCGTCCCGGCGATCCGGTCGTGCGCCCCACGGCTGTCGCGGTCGATGATCAGCGCCGGCACGACCAGGCACAGCAGCACCGTCCGCACCACCGGCCGCCAGACCCCGACGTACCCGCCGCGCATCGGCACCACCCGGAGCCCGACGCACACGTGCCCGAACGACCCCGACAGCAGGCAGATGAACAGGATCTGCAGCACGGCGAATATCGCGATCTGGATCCACGAGTGCGCGATGTCCCCCGAGCCGTTCACGGGCGACCACACACCGGTGACGTACGCCACGAGGTCGGCCAGCGCACCGTCGATCAGCAGGGCCACGATCCGGCGGCCGATCCGCCCGACGCTGCGGGGCCCCTCTTCCGGCAGACCGAGGTCCTTGCCCGGCCAGCCGTCGGGATGCCCCGATCCCCCGGAGGACGACGCGGACGACGAACTGGTGCTGCGGGCCATGGTCCCAGCGTAGGCGAACGGGTCGACGTAACACGCACGAAACAATCCAGTCATGTCCGGGAAACTCGGTGTCAATAGCCTCGTCGGAGGGTGCCGAGATGGACCCTCCGACATCACCCAACCCATTGGAGATCGGCCCACATGTTCAGCGATTCCTCCGAGGTCCTGGCCTTCATCAAGGACACCGACGTCAAGTTCCTCGACATCCGGTTCACGGACCTGCCGGGTGTGCAGCAGCACTTCAACATCCCGGCCTCCACCGTCGACGAGGACTTCTTCTCGGTCGGCCAGCTCTTCGACGGCTCCTCGATCCGCGGCTTCGCGTCAATCCACGAGTCCGACATGCAGCTCATCCCCGACGTGACGACGGCGTACATCGACCAGTTCCGCGCGGAGCGCACGCTGATCATGATCTTCGACATCTACAACCCGCGGAACGGCGAGATCTACGGCCGTGACCCGCGTCAGGTCGCCAAGAAGGCGGAGAAGTACCTCGCGTCGACGGGCATCGCGGACACCGCGTTCTTCGCCCCCGAGGCCGAGTTCTACATCTTCGACGACGTCCGTTACTCGGTCACCCAGAACAAGTCGTTCTACTCGGTCGACTCCGAGGAGGGCGCCTGGAACACCGGTCGCGAGGAAGAGGGCGGCAACCTCGCCAACAAGACCCCCTACAAGGGCGGCTACTTCCCCGTGTCGCCGGTCGACAAGACGGCCGACCTCCGCGACGACATCACCCTCAAGCTGATCGAGGCGGGCTTCGAGCTCGAGCGCTCGCACCACGAGGTGGGCACCGGCGGCCAGCAGGAGATCAACTACAAGTTCGACACGATGGTCCACGCCGCGGACGACATCCTGAAGTTCAAGTACATCGTCAAGAACACCGCCGACCAGTGGGGCAAGGTCGCCACGTTCATGCCGAAGCCGCTCTTCGGTGACAACGGTTCGGGCATGCACACCCACCAGTCCCTCTGGAGCGACGGCAAGCCGCTGTTCTACGACGAGAACGGCTACGGTGGCCTGTCCGACCTCGCCCGCTGGTACATCGGCGGCATCCTCAAGCACGCACCGGCGCTGCTCGCCTTCACGAACCCGTCGATCAACTCGTACCACCGTCTGGTGAAGGGCTTCGAGGCCCCGGTCAACCTGGTCTACTCGGCCGGTAACCGCTCCGCCGCGATCCGCATCCCGATCACGGGCACGAACCCCAAGGCCAAGCGCATCGAGTTCCGCGCGCCGGACGCCTCGGGCAACCCGTACCTCGCGTTCGCCGCGCAGCTGATGGCGGGCCTCGACGGCATCCAGAACCGCATCGAGCCGCACGAGCCGGTCGACAAGGACCTCTACGAGCTCCCGCCGGAAGAGGCGAAGGGCATCCCCCAGGTCCCCGGCTCCCTCGACGAGGCGCTCGAGGCGCTCGAGGCGGACCACGAGTTCCTCACGAAGGGCAACGTCTTCACCGAGGACCTCATCCAGACCTGGATCGACTACAAGCGCGAGAACGAGATCCTCCCGCTCGCGCAGCGCCCGCACCCGTTCGAGTACGAGCTCTACTTCGGCGTCTGACACGCACCGCACCACGAACGCCCCCGCACCGGTCTCCGGTGCGGGGGCGTTCTCGCTGTGCCGACACTCGCCTGCGGGCCCGGCCACCGGGTGGGAACGTGCCTGCCTGGAGGCGCGGCGCACGCCCGGCGGGCCGGCACCGCGCCTCCAGGCAGTTGCGTCCACTGCCGAAGCGACGGAACGTGCCGGACCGCGCCGAACGCGCCAGGTCCGCCGGGCACACGAGAACGGGGCCCGTGCCGCCCCGGCACAGACCCCGCTTCGCGTCCGGGTGACTACCGCGCGGTGGCCACCGCGTCGTTCGTCCCCGCAGCGACGCTCACGGGTGCACCCGTGACCGGAGTGGGCCGTCCCAGGGAACGGACGGTCCAACCCGCCTTGACCCAGTCGGCGACCGGGAGGCAGTTGCGGGCGTCGATCACCGTGCGACGCCCCACGATCGAGGCGAGCGCCGCGGGATCGGCGGCGATGACCTCGTCCCACTCGGTGAGGACGAGCACGACGTCGGCGTCCTCGATCGCACCCTCCATCGACGACGAGTAGGTGAGCGTCGGGAAGGAGCGGCGGGCGGTCTCCATCGCCTCCGGGTCCCACAGGGTGACCTGGGCGCCGCGGAGGTGCAGCGCAGCGGCGACGTTGAGCGCCGGCGAGTCGCGGACGTCGTCGGTGAGGGGCTTGAACGCCGCCCCGACCACGGCGACGCGACGGTTCAGCACGGAGCCGCCGAGCGCGTCGATCGTCATGTCGATGACGCGCTCGCGCTGGCCCATGTTGATCTCGTCGACCTGCTGCATGAGCCCGACGACACGACCGGCACCGAGCTCGTTCGCCCGGTGCATGAGCGCCCGGATGTCCTTCGGCAGGCAGCCACCGCCGAAGCCGAGGCCGGCGTTCAGGAACTTGCGGCCGATGCGGGCGTCGTGCCCGAGGGCGTCCGCCAGGGTGGACACGTCCGCACCGGTGATCGCGCACATCTCGGAGATCGCGTTGATGAACGAGATCTTCGTGGCGAGGAACGCGTTCGCGCTGACCTTGACGAGCTCCGCCGTGGCGAGGTCGGTCGTGATGACCGGGGTGCCCTCGGCGATGGGTGCGGCGTAGACCTCGCGGATCACGGCGTCGGCCGACGCGGAGGCACCGCCCCAGACGAGCCGGTCCGGGTGCAGCGTGTCGTCGACGGCCTTGCCCTCGCGCAGGAACTCCGGGTTCCAGATGAGCTCGGCGTCGATGCCCGACGGGGTGAACTCGCGGACGATGCCGCGGAGCCGCTCGGCCGTGCCCACCGGGACCGTCGACTTGCCGACGATGAGGCCGGGGTGCGTCAGGTTCTCGGCGACACCGCGGGTGGCGTTCTCGACGTAGGTGAGGTTCGCGGCGTGCGACCCGGCGCGCTGCGGCGTCCCGACGCAGACGAAGTGGACGTCGGCCGCGGCCACGGCCTCGGGCAGCGACGCCGTGAAGCGGAGCTTGCCGCTGGCGACGTGCTTCGTGATGAGCTCCGGCAGGCCGGGCTCGTAGAACGGGACCTCGCCGGCCGACAGGGCCGCGAGCTTGGCGGGATCGACGTCCACGCCGATGGTCTCGAAGCCCATCTCGGCCATGGCGGCCGCGTGGGTGGCACCGAGGTAGCCGGTGCCGATGACGCTGATGACGGGTGCCGGACGGGAGTCTGCGGTCTTCTTCTGAGCGGTCACTGCTTGACCTCCTGCAGGTCGTAGTCGGTGTCGGTGCGCGAGATGCCGGCCACGAAGGCCTGGAGGCTGTCGGCGCGGGAGTTGAGTCGCCAGTCGTTCGTGGTGCGGACGCCGTCCACGACCGTGGTCGCGGTCTCGCTGAAGTACGAGAAGCCGATGACGTCGTCGTTGGCCGGTTCCGCGAGGCCGTCGAAGAGCGAGGTGATCCACTTCGCCTTCTGCCCGTTGGTCACGCTCGTCCCGGTCTCGGTCGCACCGATCTCACTGAGGAGGATCTTCTTGTCCGGTGCGATCTGGCGGAGCTGGGCGAGGGTCTTGCCGAACGTGTTGTCGAAGGTCGGCGACTCGGAGGCGGTGCGGTAGTACCCGCTCATGCCGACCCAGTCGACGTACTTCGACGCCGGGTAGTACTCACGCAGGTAGTCGAGCTGCATGTACTTGTCGTTGCCGAGCTTGTCGATGCGGCTCGGTGCCCAGTTCCAGATGACGTACTTGTTCGCGCCGCTGGCCTGGAAGACGTCGTGCACGTGCTGCCACATCGCGACGTAGGACCCGGCTGCGTTCTGCTGTGCCGTCCCCTCGGACCAGTTGTACCAAGAGCCGTTCATCTCGTGGTCGAGCCGGATGACCATCGGCTGCCCGTTCGCCGCGAGGGCCTTCGCGTACTTCGTGAGGTAGGCGTCGAACTTGCCCGAGACGATGTCCTCGTTCGTGTACCCGGGGACGTACTTCGCGTCGTTGCCCGTCTTGGCGGGTGCGGACTCCCAGGTCATGAGCGGCAGGCGGCCGTTCGCCCACGCGCGCTGGACGGCGGTGGCGTTGAAGTCCTGGTCGAAGCCCTGGAAGAAGCCGACCATGTTCGTGGCCTTGCCGACCTGCTGCGAGACCTCGTCGTACTCCGCCCAGTTGAAGGGGGACTGCGCGGTGTAGAGGCCGTACCAGCGAGCCGGCTGCGCCATGATCTGCGCCTTGGTGGGGACGGAGATCGGGGTCGTGCCGGGGTCCTTCGAGGGGCCGCCGTTCGGGTTCGTGACGCCGTGGTTGCCGGAGCCGGAACCGTTGCCGGAGCCGTTGCCGGAGCCGCCGGAACCACCCGAGCCACTGCCCGAGCCGTCGGCCGACCCGGAGCCGCCGGAACCGTCGCCCGACCCTCCCGAACCCGACGCGCCGTCACTGGACCGTGCCCCGGCGGCCTTGGCGGCCCCGAGGTCCGACTGCAGCGACGCGATCTGCGCCTTGAGCTCGGCGATCTGGTCGGCACGCGAGCCGGACTGCGCGGTCGAGGAGTCGAGCTTGCCCTCGAGCGCCCAGATCTTCTCCTGGGCGGCCGTGAGCTTCGTCTGGAGCTCGGCCGCCGAGATCTTCTTCTTCGGCGGCGTCACACCGAGCGCCTGGTGGACCGCGGTGGACACCGAGCCCGCCGGGGACACCCAGACGTTCCAGGTGATGAGTCCGAGGACGAGGACGATGGCGGTGGTCCCGACCGCGGTGAGTCGTGCGTGCTTGCTGGACTGGGCCCACCAGGCACCTGAGGAGCGGATGAGGTCAGACAATGAGGAAGGCCTCCAGGGCGAAGATCGCGAAGCCGATGCAGTACGGGATCGCGGCGTACGGGTTGTACCGACGGACGCGTGCCGGGGCGGGGGCAGCCGCGGTCGCCGACTGCGACTGCGCTGCAGTGGCTGCCGAGCGGCGGGTCGCGAGCACCGTCGCGGTGGAGTTGGTGGTGGCGTCCGGGCCGAACAGGTCGTCGAACGCCCGGTCCACGGCGCGCTGGTCGTCGCCGTAGCCGGCTCCGCCGGCCGAGGCCGGGGCAGCCGCGTCGATCGGGCTCACCGGGGTCTGGGTGGCGACGGCCGAGGGCTGCACCGCGTCCGCGGGGTCCTCCTCCATCGGTCCACCGGCGTACGCACCGGCACGGGTCCCCCAGCCGGACGCGTGCGCCAGGCGGAAGAAGCCGATGAGCCGGATCGGCATGAGGAAGAACGTCGACACGATGATGAACATCGGCAGGCGGAAGAAGTCGCTCGGCTTCTCGGCGAGGTGCCGCATCTGCCGGATCGCCATGCTGAGCACCGACGAGACCACCATGAGGG
The DNA here is from genome assembly GCF_037144815.1 of Curtobacterium sp. USHLN213. Taxonomy (NCBI): domain Bacteria; kingdom Bacillati; phylum Actinomycetota; class Actinomycetes; order Micrococcales; family Microbacteriaceae; genus Curtobacterium; species Curtobacterium sp. USHLN213. The sequence continues at coordinate 18,820 of NZ_JBBCYQ010000003.1, forward strand.
CGGCGACGTAGACGAAGCCGGTCGAGAAGCCGTACTGCTGCAGGATCCCCTGGTAGAGGTTCTCGCCCTGACCGGTGAAGGCGCGGTAGATCCAGCCGGCGATCACGCCGAACAGCATGAACGGCAGGATGATGTCGGTGAGGAAGAACACCGCGAGGATCGGCGCGTGGCCGAGCATCCACGGGAGCATCCGGAGCGTGTTGTACTGCGAACCACGGGCCCAGCGGAGCTGCTGCTTGAACAGCTTCTTCACCTGCAGCGGAGCGTCCGTGTAGACCAGCGACGTGTACTGGTAGACGGTCCGGTACCCCTCCTTGAGCGTGAGGTTCGTCAGGGTCCGGTCGTCGGACACCTCGAGGAACACGCCCATGAACTTCTCGTGCATGAACCGGTCCATGACGCGCACGAGGATGTCGCGACGGAAGGCGATCGTGCGCCCGGGCAGGCAGCCGATCTGGCCGAGGACGCTCTGCGCGGGCATCGAGTACAGCGCGCGGGAGTTCTCCAGCCAGTCCGCCCAGCGGGTGATCCAGCTGCGCGTCGGCTCGAGGATGCGCTGGCGCGTCGTCACGCCACCGACCGAGGCGTCCGCGAACGGCTTGAGCAGCTCGTCGAGGGTGCCGGGCGTCCACACCGTGTCCGAGTCGACGAGCACGGTGATGTCGCCGTTGGACATCTCGGTGCCGACCTTGACGGCGTTGCGCTTGCCCGGGATGGGCGTGTGCGTCCAGCGGACGAGTGGGGCGAACTCGTCACAGACCGCTTCGAGGGCCTCGTTGCGGGCGCCGTTGATGACGACGATGATCTCGCCGGGACGCTGCTCGACCATGCGGCCGATCACGTCGCGGAAGAGGTCGAGCGGTTCGTCCACGACGGGGACGACGACGCTCGTGGTGCCGGTGTAGGTGCCGGTGTAGGGGCGGTAGCGGGCGGACAGGATGACCTTGAGCAGCCAGAGCAACCAGATCACCGCGGAGTACACGGCGAACAGGTAGAACTCGGGGTGCCCTTCGACCATCTGCCTGATCTGCAGAATGAAGGTGAACATCGATCCCTGCTTCAACGTTCGAGGTGGAGATTCCGCGTCGTTGGGGAATCAGGGCCGGTTCGGGTGACCCCATTGATGCAGAACCGTGACCCGGTGCGCAACGCGACCCCCGACCGGGGGCGTTACGGGCACGTTACGGGGTACACCACGGTCCCCCTCCGCGTGTGGTCATCGTGTCCGCACTGGTGCTGACAGCACTCCGGTGGACCACGTTCACCCTGCCACTCACCCTGTACGGGTGGTGGACGGTCCAGGAGGCGCGGCTCGACCCCCAGCGAAAGCCCTGTTCAGGTCATGGTCGCCGGGCGCGCCGCGAGCAGCTCCGGCCGTCGCCTCGCGTCGACGCGGCCAGCAGGATCACGTCCCGGTAACGGACGCCGGAGTTCGACCGGCCGGGGTACAGGCAGATGTCGAACGGGGGACGCTGCACGTTACGGGGAATTCACTTCCGAGGACGTGTCAACTCGCTGCGAAACACGTCGGTCCGGGCGTGTCGCGACGGGCGTCAGGCGCCGTAGAACTCGCGCTCGAAGACCTGACGTGCCCGGCGGGTGACCCCGAGGTAGTCCTCCTCGAGTTCCGAGGCGGACCCCGGCGGGTACTCCAGCAGACGTGCGATGCCCTCGAGCTGCACCCGGTCGACGGGCAGCACGTCGGTGGTCTTGCCCGACCAGAGCACGAGCGCGCTCCGCGTCCGCGAGGCGAAGCGCCAGGCGGCACCGAGACGCTCGGCGTCGTCGGGGGCGACGAGTCCGGCGTCGCGGGCGGCGTCGAGCGCCTCGAGCGTGGACGTCGTCCGGAGGCCCGGGATCGTCAGCGCGTGCTGCAGCTGGAGGAGCTGGACGAACCACTCCACGTCGCTCAGGGAACCGCGGCCGAGCTTGAGGTGCCGGGCGGGGTCCGCACCGCGCGGGAGGCGTTCGGACTCGACGCGGGCCTTGATGCGTCGGACCTCGCGCACCTGCTGGTCGTCGATGTGCTCCGGGTAGCGCGTGCGGTCGGCGAGGTGCTCGAAGTCACGCAGGAGCTGCGCGTCCCCGACCGCCCCGCGGGCGCGGAGCAACGCCTGGGCCTCCCACGTGAGCGACCAGCGGGCGTAGTACGCGCCGTAGGAGTCGAGCGTGCGCACCACGGGGCCGTTCTTGCCCTCGGGGCGGAGGTCGATGTCGAGGTCGAGAGGGTGGATCGCGTCGTCGGTCAAGCGGGCGAGCTCCCGCACGATGGTCTGCGCCGCTCGCGAAGCCTGCTCCGACGGGACGTCCTCGGTCGCCCGGTACACGTAGAGGACGTCGGCGTCCGAGCCGAAGCCGAGCTCACGGCCGCCGTACCGCCCCATCGCGATGACGCCGAACTCCAGGCCTGCCGGGGCGTCCCGTCGCGCGAGCGTGAGGGCACCGGCCAGGGTCGACTCCGTGACGTCGCTCAACGCGGGGCCGAGGGCATCGACGTCGAGGTGTCCGAGGACGGCGGCCATGCCGAGCCGGAGCGTCTCACGCCGTCGGGCGGACCGGACCAGGGCCGCTGCGCCGTCCACGTCGTCCCCGTGCCGTGCCGTCGTCGCCGTGACCTCGGCGAGCAGCGACTCGATCGGCCGGGGGCGCAGCAGCGCCTCCGGTTCGTCGAGCCAGGCCACCGCCTCGGGGAAGCGTTCGAGCAGCCCGGACAGGAACGCCGACTCCGAGAGCACGGTGGTGAGCGAGTGCGCCGCGCCGGAGGAGTCCCGGAGCATGCGGAGGAACCAGCTCGACTCCCCCAGGGTGTCGCTCAGCCGGCGGAAGGCCAGGAGCGCTCGGTCCGGTGCCGGTCCCTCGGCCATCCAGCGCAGGAGCACCGGCAGCAGGTTCCGCTGGATCGCCGCCCGGCGGCTCGTGCCCTGCGTCAGTGCCCGGATGTGGCCGAGTGCCCCGGCGGGGTCCGCGAAGCCGATCGCGCCGAGCCGGTCGACCGCCTGGTCGCTGGTGAGCACGATGTCGCCGTCGCTCGCGGCCACCGCGGACAGGAGCGGTCGGTAGAACAGGCGCTCGTGCAGGCCGCGGACCTCGAGCTTCACGGCGCGCCACCGTGTCTCGAGCGCCGCAGCGGACCGTGCGAGACCGCTCGACCGGGCGAGCACCCGGAGCTCGTCCTCGTCGGAGGGCATCAGGTGGGTGCGCTGCAGGCGGCGGAGCTGGATGCGGTGCTCGAGCAGGCGGAGCAGGGCGTAGTCCGGCCCGAAGCGGGCGGCCTCGGCACGGCCGACGTAGCCGGCGTCGGTGAGCGCGTCCATCGCCTCGAGCGTGGACCGGACCCGCACGGTCTCGTCGTCGCGGCCGTGCACGAGCTGCAGCAGCTGCACGGTGAACTCGACGTCGCGCAGACCGCCCGGCCCGAGCTTGAGCTGCCGGTCGACCTCGTCGTCGGGGATGTTGTCGGTGACCCGCTGCCGCATGCGCTGCACGGACTCGACGAACCCCGGTCGCTGCGCCGACGTCCACACGAAGCCGGCGACCGCGGTGGCGTAGCGCTCCCCCAGGTCGGCCGACCCGGCGATCGGCCGCGCCTTGAGCAGGGCCTGGAACTCCCACTCCTTCGCCCAGCGCTCGTAGTACGCCACGTGGGAGTCGAGCGTCCGGACGAGTGCGCCGTCCTTGCCCTCCGGCCGGAGGTTCGCGTCGACCTCCCACAGCGCCGGTTCGGCCGCGAGGTCGGTGATGGCGTGCGTGGCCGCGATCGCCAGCCGCGTGGCGATGAGCACGGCACGGTCGGTCCCCACGCCCGTGCCCGCTTCGTCGTCGCGGGTGGGTTCGGTGACGAAGATGACGTCGACGTCGCTGACGTAGTTGAGTTCGCGGGCCCCGGCCTTGCCCATCGCGATGACGGCGAGCGGCGTCGCCTCGACGTCGGCCGCGGGGAACGGGACCTCGCGCCGGGCGACGTCCACCGCGGCCTCGAGCGCGGCACCGGCGAGGTCGGCCAGCCCGGCCGCGACGGCGGGGAACGCCTCGGTCGGCGCGGCGTTCAGGACGTCGAACAGCGCGATCTGTGCCAGGTGCCGGCGGTAGCGCACCCGGAGCCGGAGTCGGGCGTCCTCGCCCGTGGCACCGTCGATCGCGGCGAGCAGCGAATCGGTGTACTCCTGCTGGGACCACGGCGCCGTCACGGGCGCCAGGAGCAGGTCGATCTCTGCCGGACGGCGGTGCAGGAACTCGCCGAGCCCGACCGACGCCCCGAGGAGCCGCACGAGCCGTTCGGTGGCGGCGTCGTCCGCGAGGACCGGACGCAGTTCGTCCGGCGCGCGCTCGAGCAGCCGCTCGAGCGCGCGGAGTGCGCCGTCCGGATCGGCCGTGGACTCCCACAGTGCCGGGGACCCGCTCACCGGCACCTGCAGGTCGGGGCCGAACCGCGCCTCCAGGTCGGCGATGCGTTCCAGGCTCTCCGACAGCTCCGCGAAGCCCAGGCGGGCCAACTCGGAACGCGACGTCGTCGTCCGACCGGTCATGTGGTGCGTGCCCCCGGTGCCGTCAGAGCGCGCCGAGGTTCGTGTCGAGCTCGAACGGCGTGACCTGGTCGCGGTAGGCCTTCCACTCCTGGCGCTTGTTCAGCAGCACGAAGTTGAAGACCTGCTCGCCGAGCGTCTCCGCCACGAGTTCCGAGTCCTCCATGAGGCTCAGCGCGTGGTCGAGGCTCGCCGGCAGCTGGCTGTACCCGAGGGCACGGCGCTCGGAGTCGGACAGGCTCCAGACGTTGTCCTCGGCCTCTGGCGGGAGCTCGTAGCCCTCGTCGATGCCCTTGAGCCCTGCGGCCAGCAGCAGCGAGTACGCGAGGTACGGGTTCGCCGCCGAGTCGATGCCGCGGTACTCGATGCGGGCGGACTGGCCCTTGTTCGGCTTGTACAGCGGGACGCGCACGAGGGCCGAGCGGTTGTTGTGGCCCCAGGTCACGAACGACGGGGCCTCGTCACCGCCCCAGAGGCGCTTGTACGAGTTCACGAACTGGTTCGTGACCGCGGTGATCTCCGGCGCGTGCTTGAGGACACCGGCGATGAAGTGCTTCGCCGTGTCGGACAGCTGGTACTGGCCACCCGCCTCGTAGAAGGCGTTCTGGTCGCCCTCGAACAGCGACACGTGCGTGTGCATGCCCGAGCCCGGCTGGCCGGAGATCGGCTTCGGCATGAACGTCGCGTAGACGCCCTGCTCGATCGCGACCTCCTTCACGACGGTGCGGAACGTCATGATGTTGTCCGCCATCGTCAGTGCATCGGCGTAGCGGAGGTCGATCTCGTTCTGGCCGGGGCCGGCCTCGTGGTGGGAGAACTCCACCGAGATGCCGAGGTCCTCGAGCATCCGGACGGACCGGCGACGGAAGTCGTGCGCGCTGCCGCCGGGGACGTTGTCGAAGTAGCCGGCACGGTCGACGGGCTGCGGGCCGCCGTCCTTCCAGTCGCGGCTCTTCAGCAGGTAGAACTCGATCTCGGGGTGCGTGTAGAACGTGAAGCCGCGCTCGCTCGCCTTCGCCAGCGTGCGCTTGAGCACGTTGCGCGGGTCGGCGACGGCGGGCTGGCCGTCCGGCGTCGTGATGTCGCAGAACATCCGCGCGGTCGGGTCGATCTCGCCGCGCCACGGGAGGATCTGGAACGTCGACGGGTCCGGGTGGGCCAGGACGTCCGCCTCGTACGAGCGCGTGAGGCCCTCGATCGCGGAGCCGTCGAACCCGATGCCCTCGGCGAACGCGCCCTCGACCTCGGCCGGGGCGATCGCCACGGACTTCAGGGTCCCGATGACGTCCGTGAACCAGAGTCGGATGAACTTGATGCCCCGCTCCTCGATGGTGCGGAGCACGAAGTCCGTCTGCTTGTCCATTGACGCCCTTTCCGTGGTGCAGCTGGTCCAGCTGGGAGTCTCAGCCTATTGGTCTTCGTCGTCCCAACGCTCGTTGTTCGCCTTGATCCGGTCCAGGGCGTGTTGCGCTTCCTCACGCGAGGCGAACGGGCCGATCCGGTCGCGCTGCGGCGACTGCGGGCCCTGCTCGACGGCGTGCTTCTTCTCGTTGAACCACCACTGGGACTCGATGCGTTCGTCACTCATGCCGCCACCGTACCCAGGTGGGGCGGCCGCGGTGTGGCCACGCCGCGCCCCGCGCGCTGGGTGACCGCCTGGAGGCGCGGTGCCCGTCCGTCGGGCCGGCACCGCGCCTCCAGGCCCTCGCGTCCGCGCGACACGCGGCCCCGGCTAGAGTGGTCCGCATGCCCCGGGACGAACACGGACACCTGACCGCCGGCCGCATCTCCCCGTTGCGGTCCGTCCCGAAGGAGATCGAGCGTCCTGAGTACGTCGGCAAGGCCGAGCCGCACGAGCACGGGCTCGGCGACACGTACACCCCGGACGAGGTCGAGCGCATCCGCACCGCCGGCCGCATCGCCTCCCAGGCCATCGACGCCGTCGGCGCGGCGATCCGCCCCGGTGTCACGACGGACGAGCTCGACCGGATCGGCCACGAGTTCGTCGTCGCGCACGGCGCCTACCCCTCGACGCTCGGCTACCGCGGCTACCCGAAGTCCCTCTGCTCGAGCCTCAACGAGGTCATCTGCCACGGCATCCCCGACGACACCGTCCTGCAGGAGGGCGACCTCGTCAACATCGACATCACCGCCTACAAGGACGGGATGCACGGCGACACGAACCGCACCTTCGTCGTCGGGCAGGCGTCGCAGGAGGTCGAGGACCTCGTGACCCGCACGCGACTCGCCCTCGAGCGCGGGATCAAGGCCGTCGCCCCGGGCCGGCAGGTGAACGTCATCGGCCGTGCCATCGAGGCGTACGCGAAGCGCTTCGGCTACGGCGTCGTCCGCGACTACACCGGCCACGGCGTCGGGCGGGCGTTCCACTCCGGGCTGATCATCCCCCACTACGACGCCCCGCGCTTCGACGACGTCATGGAGCCCGGCATGGTCTTCACGATCGAGCCGATGCTCACGCTCGGCGGCATCGACGCCGACATCTGGGCCGACGACTGGACCGTCTCCACCCGGGACAAGTCGTGGACCGCACAGTTCGAACACACCCTCGTCGTCACCGAGCGCGGCGCGGAACTCCTCACGGTCTCCTGACCTCCACACCGAAAGGCTCCTCATGACCTCCCTCGCAGTCGGCGTCGACATCGGCGGTACGGGCATCAAGGGCGCGATCGTCGACGTCTCCACCGGCGAACTCACCACCGACCGGATCAAGAAGGCCACGCCGGAGGGCGGGAAGCCGCACGACATCGTCGCCGTGGCCGCGTCCATCCTCGACGAGCTCGCTCCGGCGTCGGACGTGCCCGTCGGGGTCTGCTTCCCGGCGATCGTCCGCGACGGCAAGACCATGTCCGCGGCGAACGTCTCGAAGAAGTGGATCGGTTTCGAGGCCGAGGCGCTCTTCGAGAAGGAGCTCGGCCGCTCCATCCACTTCGTCAACGACGCCGACGCCGCCGGGTTCGCCGAGCAGCAGTTCGGTGCGGCGAAGGGCAAGGACGGCCTGGTCGTCGTCACGACGCTCGGCACCGGCATCGGCACGGCGCTCATCAACGACGGCGTGCTCATCGTGAACTCGGAGCTCGGGCACCTCGAGATCGACGGGCACGACGCCGAGTCGCGCGCCTCGTTCGCCGCGAAGGAGCGCGACGACCTGTCGTGGAAGCACTGGGCGAAGCGGCTGCAGAAGTACTACTCCACGCTCGAGGCCCTGCTCTCCCCGGAGCTCTTCGTCGTCGGCGGCGGGGTGTCGAAGCAGTACGAGGAGTTCCTCCCGCTGCTCGACCTGCAGGCGGACATCATCCCGGCGACGCTCCGGAACAACGCGGGCATCATCGGCGCCGCGACCCTGGCCGCGCGCTCGCAGTCGTAGCACTCGGCCTCGCCGCGGCCCCCTCCCGGGAGCGCCACCTCACCGCGGCCTCGCCGCGGGTCGAACCACGAATCCGACATCGAACCGGCCCACGCCGCTGGTTCGATGTCGGTTCCGTGGTTCGACGTGGCCACGTGCCCGGTAGACTCGTGCTCGCGAATGGGTCGGTGAGACGGTCGCGTCACTCCCCCGGGAGTGCCGAGGAACGTCCGGGCTCCACAGAGCAGGGCGGTGGGTAACACCCACCCGGAGCAATCCGCGAGACAGTGCCACAGAAAGCAGACCGCCGGCGGCGACGTCGGTAAGGGTGAAACGGTGGTGTAAGAGACCACCAGGGGTCCGGGTGACCGGATCCGCTCGGTAAACCTCGCCCGGAGCAAGGTCAGACAGAGGACGCTGAGGCTGCTCGCCGAGTCCTCGGGTAGACCGCTGGAGGCCGACGGCAACGTCGGTCCGAGAGAGATGGCCGTCACCGCCGCGCGAGCGGCGGGACAGAACCCGGCGTACGGCCGGCCCATTCGCACCCCACGCTCGGCGCGCAAGCGCGGCGCGCGCGCCTACCGCGGCACTGTGCGAGGTTCCGTGCTGCGTGCGACGTCAGCGCCCTCGCACGCAGCACGGAACCTCGCACACTGCGCCCACGTGCGACGCGACGCGACCAGCGCACGCACGCGACGGACGGGAGGCCGGCACCGCGCCTCCCGTCCGTCGTCAGGTCGCGTCTAGAGCCCGGACTCCGCCGTCCGCACCAGGATCGCGTCGCTGTCGGGGCAGAGCACGACGTCGTCGGGCGCTGCCCGCCGGATGGTCTGCAGGTCGGAGTTCGTGAGCGTCACGCCGGACGCCGTGGACACCCCGCCCTGCAGCAGCGAGGCGCCGAAGCCGTACCGCGCCCGCTGCCGGTCGTACAGCGCGAGGAGGTCCGCCGGCACCTTCGCGGCGACGGCGGCACGGCTCTGCGTGGCCGATTCGCGGTCGGACTCGAGCCGGGCGATCTCGGCGTCACGCTCGGCCACGAGTCCGGCACGTGCAGCCTCGACGTCGGCGAGCTGCGCTTCGATGTCACCGACGCGGGCGCGGAAGCCGTCGAGGTTCTCCATGACCTCGAGTTCGGCCGTCTCGAGGTCCCCGATGCGGCGCTGCAGCGACTCGAGCTCGCTCTGGAGACCAGCGGCGTCCTTCGCGCTGGAGACGTTCTGGAGCATCGTGGTGTCACGCTCCACACGGGCCTGCGCCGTGGCGGTGTCGGACTCGAGGCGGGCGAGTTCGCGCTCGGCGTCCTCGACCTCGCCGGTGGCCGCCGCGAGCTGGGCGCGCAGCCCCGCCGCCGTGGTGCCGAGCTCGGTGAGCCGGTCGCCCTTCTGCAGCGACGTGATGCGGTGCGCGATCCGGGTGACGTCGTTGTCGAGACGCTGGACGTCGAGGAGGATGACCTGGTCCTCGGGTGCTGCCTTCATGGTCAGACTCCTTGTGTGTCGGTGGTGGGTTCGGCGGCCGGCAGGACGGCGAAGTCCCACGGGTCGGTGCGGAGGTCGCTCACGGTGACGCGGACGCCCGCGGCGCGGCGGAGTTGCTCGGCGGCGACGTCGAGCCAGAGCCACTCGGTGGCCCAGTGCGAGGTGTCGATGAGGGCGGGCCCGCCGACGAGCATCGCCTGCTCGCGGAACTCGGACGCCGGGTGGTGCCGGAGGTCGCTCGTGACGTAGACGTCGGCCCCGAGCACGTCGGGGTGCCCGAGGTACGCGTCGCCGGCGCCGGCGCAGAGTGCGACGGAACGGACGGGCCGGTCGAACTCCCCCGAGACCCGGACGCCGGTCGCGGTGCCGGGCAGGAGGTCCACCAGCGCTCGGGCGAGCGCGCCGAGCGTGGTCGGTTCGGCGAGCACCCCGACGCGGCCGATGCCCGTCGACGGGTCCGCACCGGGCTCGAGCGGGCGCTGGTCGGTCAGGCCGAGCCGGTCGGCGAGCACGGCCGAGGTGCCCGTCGTCACGACGTCGGCGTTGGTGTGCGCGGCGACGAGGGCTGCCCCGCCGCGCACGAGGGTGGCGAGCACGCTGCCCTTGTAGGTCGACTCGGCGATCGTGGTGACGCCGCGGAGCAGCAACGGGTGGTGGGTGAGCAGCAGGTCAGCGCCGAGCTCGACCGTCTCGCGGGCGGTGGCCGGGACGGCGTCGACCGCGAGGTGCACGTGCTCGACCGTCTGGTCGGGGTCCCCCGCCACGAGCCCGACGGAGTCCCAGGACTCGGCGCCGGCGGCGGGCCACAGGTCTTCGATCACGGCCTGGAGTTCGCGGAGCGTCGGCATCCCGTCAGTCTACCGAGCCGCCCGGGTCGGTCCGGGCGCCCTGTGGACGACCACGGGACCGAGCAGCACTGTGGACGACGGGCGACGCGCGGCTGCCCGGTGGATCAGCGGCGACCGAACGCGCGCATGACGACGGCGACGAAGCGCGTCCACCACCCGGCGGAGGCACGGTCCTCGGACGCGACGTCGGCTGCGTGGGCGGGGTGCCCGGCGGGCGTGTGCGCGGCCGGCGCGTGGCCGACGGTCTCGGCGGCGGCGGTCTCGGCGGTCGTCGGGACGACGGCCTCCGGGAGCACGACGGGCGTGCTGGCCGTCGCGCCGGCGTGCGCCGTCAGGGCGGCGGCGAACGCGGCACGGTCGATCACGGTCGGCCCGGTCGCGGGCTGGACGAGCGGCGTGGGTCGCGTGTTCGCGGACACCGGTGAGACGACCGGGAGGGACAGCACCGGTCGAGCGGGCTCGTCGCGTCCCGGCGTGGTCGCCTCGGGGGCGTCGATCGCGTCCACGACCTCGGTCGCGTCCACGAGTGCGGGAGCGGGTGCGGAACCCGTCGGGGTGACGACGGCGGTGACGACGGCGGGTGCCGGGACGGCGGCCGACGCGGGCACGCCTGCGACCGGCACGCTGCCCGTCGCCGCACGCCGCGCCGCGGCACGGTCACGACGATCGGCCTCGAGCGCGGCATCGGCCAGCAGGTCCGCGAAGACGGAGTGGGCGAACGCCCGAGCGGCCTCGATCTCAGGGTCGCGCTGTCCGGCGACGGTGGCCTCCCACGCGGCGAGGCGAGCGAGGTCCTCGTCACGACGACGGACCTCGTCCTCGAGGATCACGATGCGCTCGATCGTGGTGCGCCCGCTGGCCGAGGACACCTCGACGGCGAGGTCCTCGATGCGGAGGGCGATGCGCTCCGGCGGTTCGGGGAAGGACGGCGCGCAGACCGCGGCGTGCCGAGCACGGTCGCGGGGGCGACGGAAGGCGGAGTCGTCGGCCGGCACAACAGCATCGACGACGGCCGCGGCGCCGCTGGTCGTGGCGGGCTCGACGGGGGCGTCCGACGCTGCGTCCGGACGCTGCACGGGCCCGGTGACCGGCGGGACCACGAGGTCCGACAGGTACGGGGCGCGCGTCGCCGGGGCGTCACGGAGCCACTCCTCGAGCTCGCGACCGAACGGGTCGACGAGGGGGGTGCGTGCACCGGACTGCGTTTCCATGATCGAAGGATAAATATCGCAACGCTCATCTCGGCGGACATCCCCGGTGTGTCGCCGGAGTCCCTGCCATATCGCCTCGAAGGTGAACGGCGTGTCGCGGACGGTGTCAGAGCGTGCGCTCGAGGTCGTCCACGAGTGCACGGCCGGCCGGCCAGGCACCGACACCGCTGGCGACGTTCACGTGGCCGAGCGTGCCGACCCGGACGACTCCGGCACCGAGGACGTCCGCGAACGCCAGGGCCCGGTCGAGCGTGCAGTACGGGTCGTCGTCGCTGACCACCAGACGCGTCGCGACCGCAGGGGCCGCCTGGGCCACCGGCTCGACGAACCCGGCCGCTGCGGCGGGGAACCCCGGCGCGAGCGGGTCCGGCGGCGCCACGAGGAAGGCACCCGCGACCTCGGCGTGTCCGCGCTGACCGAGCCACGCGGCGACGGCGAGGACGCCCAGGCTGTGCGCGATGAGCACCGGCGGTTCGTCGACGGCGGCCACGGCGCTGGTGATCGCGCGGGACCAGTCGTCCGGGTCGGGTTCGCTCCACGACGCCGGTGCGATCCGGACGACCGCGCCCGGGTCGTCGGCCGACCGGTCGTCCTGCCACAGCGACTGCCAGTGGTCGGGGTCGGAGTTCCAGATCCCGGGGACGATCACCCACGGTCGAGGTCTGCGCACCCTCGAAGCGTAGTGGGCGGTCGGATCAGGCGTGCAGCGTGTCGCGCGGGTACTCGCCGAAGCGCGAGGCGTACGCCCCGGAGAACCGCCCGAGGTGGGCGAAGCCCCACCGCACGGCGATCGCGGCGACCGTGACGTCACCGGGCGACGAGCGGCGGAGTTCCTCGCGGACGCGGTCGAGCCGGATGCCGCGCAGCATCGCGTTGGGCGCCGTACCGACCTGCCGCTGGAACGCCTGCTGGAGCCCGCGCACGCTGAGCCCGACGTGCTCGGCGACGTCGGTCGTGCTGATCGGGGTGTGGGCGAACGCGTGCATGTACTCGACGGCCTCGCGCACGCGGCCGGTGGCGCCCTGCGGCAGGGTGATGTCCGGCGCGAGCACGGTGTGCGGGAAGGTGCGGAGGAGCGCGAGGGCGGTGTCCCGGGCGGTCTCCGCGAGGACCAGCTGCGACACCGGTGCCTCACCGAGCACGGTCTCGGCGGCCCGGCGGACCTGGGCGTTCCACCCGCGGAGGTCCTCGCGCCGCGGCGGCTGGGTGTGGTCGAAGACGAGCGGGGCCGGCTGCGTGCCGTGCTCCTCGGCCGCCACGCCCTCGAGGAACGTGCGGTCGAACTGCACCAGGCTCTGCCGGAGGTCCTGCAGGTCGAAGGCGAACGGTCGACCGGTCGGGAACATCATCGGCGTGCCGGGCGTGAAGGCGACCTCTTGCCGCCCGACGTCGACGGTGCCCCCACCGTCGGCGAGCCACATCACGACGTACTCGTCGCCGGACTCGAGCTCGCCCTGCATCCGGGCGTCGAACCGGGTGGAGCGGAAGGACATCGTCTCGTCGCCCGTGACCCGGAAGCGGTAGCTGAATGGGCGTTCCGTGCGCTCCGCCTGGAAGCCCACGCTCTCGTACGCGTCCTCGTACATCTGGATCGCCGCCTCGAGGTCGGCCCCGGACGTCTCGAAGCTGTTCCTGGGGTCGGGCTCGACGTTCATCGACTGGATCGTGACACGGCGGCGCGGAGCCTACGGGATGTATGCGCACGCATTGCGGATACCGGCCCACGGGCTGCGCGAAGCGGACGAACCGGTCCGTCAGACACGAGCGGCACTCAGTGGCGCCCGCGCCGGACCGTCCACAGGTTCCGGTCCGCGACCCGTTCGTAGCGCAGGTCGTCGACCACCATCTGCACGAGCGCCAGGCCCCGCCCGCTCTCGGCCAGCGCGTCGGGCAGCTGCGCGGCGGACGGGTCGACCGGCACCGGCACACCGTCGTCGGTCAGCTGCGCCTCGACCGCGTCCGACCCGACGTCGAGGTGGAGCGAGCACGAGACGCCGCGACCGGCCGCCCCGTGCTCGATCACGTTCGAGGTGAGTTCGACCAGCGCGAGCTCGAGGGCCATCCGGTCCTCGGCCGAGACGGTGGGCTCGGTGTCCCACACCGTCGCGAGGAACGCGTGCACCGCCGTGACGTCGTCCGGCGGGCACGCCAGGTCGAGGCTGTGCCCACCCACCGCGGCGTTCATGCCCAGTCGGTCACCGCGGCGTCCCCGTCCGGGTACGTGCGGAGGATCTTGTCCATGTTGGAGAGCTTCAGCACCATCTCGACCTGGTCGGACGGCGCCGCGATGCGGAGGTCCCCGCCGGCCTGTCGCGCGGCCTTGAGCGACCCGACGAGCGCGCCGAGACCGGAGGAGTCCATGAACTCCACCCCGGACAGCTCGACGACCACGCGGGGCCGTCCGTCGCCGACGACCTTCGCGACGGTCTCGCGGAACGTCGGGGCCGACACCATGTTGAGTCGGCCGCTGCACTCGAGCACGGCGGCGCCGGCGTCCGCTTCGTGTACGACGATGTCCATGTCGGTGCCTCCTGGGATCGGTGCGGGGTGCACCCTGCAACCTACCGGGTCCGGGTCACGAACCCGTCGAGGCGCGTCCGGTCCGTCGCGTCGCCAGCAGCTGCACGACCACGGCAGCCGCCATGAGCACCGCCATCACCGACCCCATCGCGACGGCCGTCCCGCCGAGCGCGCCCGCGAGCGGCGTGCCGAGGCCGCCGAGCCCGAACGTCAGCCCGCCCTGCAGTGCCGCTGCGGTCCCCGGGTGCGCAGCACCGACGTGCTGCGTGCGGGTCATCGCCGCCGGCAGGACGAACCCCCACGCCGCGGTCACGACGGCGAGCGAGACCCAGACCGGCACCGCGCCGGCCCCGAGCAGCGCGGACACGAGGACGCCCGTCGCGCCGAGGGTCCCGAGCGCCAGGCCGAACGACAGCAGCGCGTCCTCCGAGAACCGACCGACCACGCGGCGGAACACGAGCGTCGTGACGATCATCATCGAGGCGTTCGTGGCGAACACGAGGGTGTACATCCCCTCGGAGAACCCGAAGCCGGTCTGGAACACGAACGAGCTCGTGGCGATGTACGCGAAGAACCCGATGGTCGAGAGCACCCCGGTCAGCACGTACGCACGGAACCGCGGGATGCCCATGAGCTCACGGATGCGACCCCAGTTCGCACCGAGGCCCACCCCTCCGCGGAACGCCCGCGGCAGGGTCTCGCGGAACCGGACGACCACGGCGACGAAGAACGCCGCACCGAGCACCGCGAGGACGACGAACATGAGTCGCCAGGTGCCGACCGTCAGCACCGCTCCCCCGGCCAGCGGGGCGACGACGGGGCCGATCGCGTTGATGGCCGCGAGGGTCCCGAACACCTTCGCCATCCGCGGCCCGTCGACCACGTCCGAGACCATCGCCCGCCCGGCGACCGCCCCGGCCGCACCCGCCAGCCCCTGGAACACCCGCGCCACGACGAGCGTCACGACGTCCGGCGCGATCGCGCACCCGACGGAGGCGACGGCGAAGACCGCCGTGCCGACGAGCATCAGCGGACGCCGCCCGATGCCGTCGCTCACCGGTCCGGCGAGCAGCTGCCCGACGGCGAACGCGACGAGGAACGCCGTCAGGGACAGCTGCACGGCACCGGGCGTCGTGCCGAGGTCGCGTGCGATCGCCGGCAGGGCCGGGATGTACATGTCGGTCGCGAACGGCGAGACGCCGACGATCAGGGCGAGCGGCAGGATCGGTGGGAGGGCGGTCGTCCGACTGGTCGGTCCTGTGCGCTCCGTCGTCACGTCGGCCACGCTACGCGCCCCCGAATCGATTCGACAAGGGCGGTGGTGTCGCGTTGCGCACACCGAGACGGCCAGGAGGCGCGGTGCAAGCTGGCACCGCGCCTCCTGGGCCCGAGACGGTCGCGTCGACGACCGACGGCCGGTCCGCGCGGATCAGCCCGTGTTCTGCAGGCCGGCCGCGATGCCGTTCACGGTGAGGAGGAGCAGCCGGTGGTCACCGTCCGTCGGGTCCGTGCTGCCCGAGGTGCGGATCGCGCGGAGTGCCCGGAGCTGCAGGTGCGAGAGCGCGTCGACGTACGGGCTGCGGAGCCGGACGGCGCGTGCGAGGACGGGACGGTCCTCGAGGACGTCGCTCCCGCCCGAGACGCGCAACACCCACTCGCGCGTGCGGAGCATCTCGTCGAGGACCATCGCGGCGAGGTCGTCACGGTCCGCAAGTTCGAGGTACCGGCGGGCGATGTGCTCGTCGGTCTTCGCGAGCGACATCTCGACGTTCTTGATCATCGCGCCGAAGAGGGGCCACTCGGCGTACGCGGTTCGGAGGAGCTCCACGTCGCCGACGGCCTCGAGCGCGGAACCGAGGCCGTACCACCCGGCGAGGTTGATGCGCGCCTGCGTCCACGAGAACACCCACGGGATCGCCCGGAGGTCCTCGAGCGACTCGACGCTCAGACCACGGCGGGCCGGACGGGAGCCGAGCGGGAGCAGACCGATCTCCTCCATCGGGGTCACGCGCGCGAACCACGGCGCGAAGCCGTCCGCCTTCACGAGGCCGTAGAACGCCTCGCGCGAGACGTCGTCGAGCTGCTGCGCGAGGTCGGCGAAGCGCGTGGCGGCGACGGCCGTGCGGTCCTCGTTCGACGGCGAGGACGCGAACAGCGTGGCCGAGGCCATCTGCTCGAGGTGCCGTGCGGCGATGTCCTTGTCGCCGTACTGGGCGAAGATGACCTCGCCCTGCTCGGTGAGCTTGAGGCGTCCGTCGATGGAACCGCGGGGCTGCGCCAGGACGGCCTCGTTCGCCGGGCCACCACCGCGGCCGAGCGAGCCGCCGCGGCCGTGGAACAGCGTGAGCTCGACGTCGTGCTGCTTCGCCCAGTCGGCGATCCGGGCCTGTGCGTCGTAGAGCGCGAGGTTCGCCGACACCGGACCGACGTCCTTCGAGGAGTCGGAGTAGCCGAGCATGACCTCGAGGCGACGACCGGTCGCTGCGAGGCGACGCTGGAACGGCTCGGTGCGGACGGCCTCGTCGAGGATGTCGACACTGGCGTGCAGGTCCGCGAAGGTCTCGAACAGCGGGATGACGTCGAGCACCGGGGCGGCCTCGGGCGACCCGAGTGCGGCGACCGCGAGCTCGTGGACGTTCGCGAGGTCGGCTGCCGACTGCGTGAACGACACGATGTAGCGGCTGGCGGCGCGGACGCCGTAGCGGGCCTGCAGCGCGGCGATCGTGCGGAACACGGCGAGGACCTCTTCCGTGGTCTCGCTCAGCTCCCCACCGGCGCGGATCTCTGCGAGGGCGTTCCGGTGCACCTGCGAGTGCTGCCGGACCTCGAGCTCGGCGAGGTGGAACCCGAAGGTCTCGACCTGCCAGACGAGGTTCTGCAGCTCGCCGTTCGCGGGACGGGTGGCCCCGGCCGCGACGAGCGAGGTCTGGATCGTGCGGAGGTCGGCCAGGAGCGCGTCCGGCCCAGGGTAGGCGAGCTCGGCCTCGCCCCGGCGCGTGGCGTCGATGCGGGCGGCGACGAACAGGAGCGCCCGACGGTGCGTCTCGTTCGGCGCACGGACCCCGATGCGCTCGGCGATCCCGGGGTCGAGGGACTCCTGCGCGGCGACGAGCGCGGTGAGACCGGCGTCCGCCGGGGTCTCGCTCGCGTCGAGGGTGAGGGTGCTGCCGATGCGGGTGGCGGCGCGGGAGAGCCCGAGCAGGATGTGCTCGGCCGCGATCTCCGCCGCCTGGCGGGTGACGTCCGCGGTGACGTGCGGGTTGCCGTCGCGGTCGCCGCCGATCCAGGTGCCGAAGCGCACGAAGGCGGGTGCGGTGACCGGCACGCGGCCGGCGTCGTCACCGAGCAGCCGGTCGTCGAGCAGACGGTAGACCTGCGGGACGATCTCGAACAGCGTCTGGTCGAACACGCTCATCGCCGTGCGGACCTCGTCGAGCGGGGTCGGGCGGGTCGTGCGGAGCGGCGAGGTGCGCAGGAGGGTCGTGATCTCCTCGAGCAGCCGGCGCTCGTTCTCGGCGAGGGCCGTGGTGTTCGTCGTCCGGTCGCGCTCGTCGATGAGGTCGGTGATGCGCCGCACGGCCGTGGTCACCGCGCGTCGGCGGGCCTCGGTCGGGTGCGCCGTGAGGACCGGGTGGAACCGGAGTTCGCGCAGCCGGGCCGCAGCGGCCTCGTCGCCGACCTGCTCGACGAGCGAGGCGTACGTCGCCGGGAAGGAGTCCCCCGCGAGTCCGCCGTCGTCGCCGCGGTGCCGGAGCACGCGCACGCGGTGGTGCTCCTCGGCGAGGTTCGTGAGGTGGAAGTACGTGGTGAACGCCTGGGCCACGGCCTCGGCCCGCTCGGCGGACAGGTCCGCGACGATGGCCTCGGCACGCGCGGCGCCCTCGGCCTCGCCGCCCTCGTACGCGTCGATGACCGCGGCACGGAGGCTCTCCACGTCGTGCAGGAGGTCCTCGCCGCCGGTCTCCCGCAGGACGCGTCCGAGCAGCTTGCCGAGGTACCGCACGTCGGAGCGCAGGTCGCTGTCGACCGCGCCACTGACGTCGTCCCGCGCGCGTCCGTGGCGCGTCTGACCGTCGATCGTCATGTGGTCCTCTCCGGGTCTCGGCCGGGAAGGTCGTCCCGGTATCCCAGCAGCGTATCGGCCCGTCGGGACCGGTGACGACAACCGTCCGGACGGACCGCGGCGGGCGGGTGCGCGGCCTCGCCCGTTCCCATCGCACCCGGACGGACCACGGCGAGCGTTCGTAGAATCCGGCCAGGGATGCTCCGCATCCGTGGGTGGAGGGACGCCATGGACGAGACGGCCGAGCCGGCAGACCGCGAACCCGCCACGGGGCGGACGCAGGACGACGTGAGGACGGGATCCGCGCCTCCTGGCCCGCCGGCCGACACGGCGGTCCGGAAGCCGCCCGTCGAGCGCTGGGTCTTCTGGCCGGCCGCGGGGATCGTGCTCGCGTTCGTCGCCGTCGCGCTCGCCGCGCCTCGTGCCACCGAGGACGTCTTTTCGGCCGTCCAGGGGTGGATCGTGCGGGACTTCGGCTGGTACTACGTGATCGCCGCGGCCGCGTTCGTCGTCTTCGCGATCTGGATCGGGTTCAGCCGGTTCGGCGACATCGTGCTCGGCCAGGACGACGAGGCGCCGGAGTTCTCGACGCTCTCGTGGCTGTCGCTGCTGTTCGCCGCGGGCATGGGCATCGGGCTCGTGTTCTACGGCGTCGCCGAGCCGCTCAGTCACTTCGCCGCACCACGGCCGGGGGTGACGGGCGACGACGACGCCCTCGCGCAGCAGGCGCTCACGCAGACGTTCCTGCACTGGGGCCTGCACGCGTGGGCGATCTACGTCGTGGTCGGGCTCGCCCTGGCGTACGCGATCCACCGGCGGTCGCGACCGGTGTCGATCCGCTGGGCGCTCGAGCCGCTGCTGGGCAAGCGCGTGGTGGGCGGGTGGGGCAACCTCATCGACGTCCTCGCGCTGATCGGCACGCTGTTCGGGGTCGCGACGTCGCTCGGGCTCGGCGTGCTGCAGATCGGGGCGGGGCTCGAGTACACCGGGGCGGCGGAGAACACCCGGGGCCTGCAGATCGGGTTGATCGTCGTCGTCACGCTGATAGCCGTCGGGTCGCTGCTGAGCGGCGTCGGCAAGGGCATGAAGATCCTGTCGAACATCAACCTCGTGCTGGCGGCCGTGCTGCTCGTCTTCGTCCTGTTCGTCGGGCCGACGCAGTTCCTGCTCGGCGAGTTCGTGCAGTCGATCGGACAGTACGTGCAGGGGTTCGTCGGGCTGGCGTTCGACACAAGCGCCTTCGCGGGTCGGGCCGGGCAGGAGTGGCAGGGCGCGTGGACGACGTTCTACTGGGGCTGGTGGATGTCGTGGGCGCCGTTCGTCGGCATCTTCATCGCGCGGATCTCCCGCGGACGGACCGTCCGGCAGTTCGTGCTCGGCGTGCTGTTCGTCCCGACGCTGCTGACCTTCCTCTGGTTCGCGATCATGGGCGGCACCGCGCTGTACGACCAGCTGCACGGCACCGGCGACCTCGTCGGGGCGGACGGCAGCGTGTCCGTCGAGCAGGTCCTGTTCCAGCTGCTCGGCGGGATGCCCGCCGGGTCCGTGCTCGTGATCGGGGCGATCATCCTGATCGGGGTGTTCTTCGTGACCTCGGCGGACTCGGGCGCGCTCGTGATGGGCATGATCGCGACCGGCGGGCAGATCGAGCCGAAGAACTGGATCCGGGTGTTCTTCGCCGGGGTCACGGCCCTCGTCGCGGTGGCGCTCCTGCTCGCGGGCGGGCTGAACGCGCTGAAGACCGCGGCGATCACGACGGCGCTCCCGTTCAGCGTCGTGATGGTGCTGATGTGCTGGTCGACGGTGATCGCCTTCACGCGGGAGCGTCGGGCGTACGCGCGGGCGGAGCGTCGGGCGTTGATGGCGGACCTCGCGGACTTCTACCAGCAGGAGGTCGTCGAACCCGCGGAGCGCGCGCCGAAGACCGGCCCGATCCAGAAGCTCGCGCGCCGCATGCGGCACTGAGGCGGGGGCGGCAGGCCCGCTTCGTGAGCAGAAATGGTCGCCTGGGCTGCCCGCACCCGACAGTTTCTGCTCACCAAGCGCCCGCGGCGCGACGCGGGCGGCACGGCGCGGCTCGGCGCGGCGCACGCGGCACGAGCGAAGGGAACGCCGGGATCGCGGCGCGTGGCGGAAGCACCCCTGCGAAGCGACGCGCTCCGCGATCCCGGCGGGTCTGGTGGGCGGCACGTGGCCGCTCGGGTCAACTCGGCTCGGTCACGCGATCACGGCCACGTCGTCGCCCGCGCCCTGCGGCCCGTCGTCGTCGGACCACGCCCCGGGGCGTCCGAGCACCGGCCCCCGCGTCGCGTCGAGCCCCGCGAGCAGCCCACTGTCGAGCCGGTGCGCCAGCTCGACCTCGGCGATCACCCGTTCGCGTTCCTCGGCCGACCACGGAGCCGCATCGAGCTGCGCCCGGTAGGTCTGCTCGAACGCGCTCGGGTCGGCGACCTGGTCGAAGATGTAGAACAGGACGCCGTTCGTCTCGAAGCCGAACTGCTCCGCGAGCAGCCGCCCGATGAGTCGCCCCCCGGACAGGTCGCCGAGGGACCGCGTGTAGTGGTGGGCGACGAACCCGCCGGGCCACGTCGCCGCGACCTCGTTCAGTCGTCGGACGTACGCGGTGGTCTCGGGCAGCGGGCACACGAGCTCGGACCAGTCCGGACCGATGAGGTACTCGAGGTCCGCCCGGATCGCCGGCATCCGCGTCAACTGCGACGTGACGAAGGGGGCAGCCACGGGGTGGTCCGCCATCCGCTCGGCCGCGCGCTCGAGGGCGTCGTACACGAACGCGTACTGTCCGAGCAGGGCCGCGTACTCGCCGACGTCGCACCGCCCGGCGAGCAGGTCCTGCATGAACCCGTCGCCACCCGACCCCTGCGAGCGACGCGTGCGCCGACGCAGCAGCTCGGAGAACGGGATGACGGTGTCCATGGAGGTAAGGCTAACCTTACTGAGCGGTACGTCAAGCACAGCGCACCCAGAAGTCGAGAGAGGAAGCTCGCACCGATGAGCTCGAAACCCAAACGCCCCCAGCACGTCTTCGTCGTCGACCGCACGGAGCGTCTCTCGCCGCACATGGTCCGCGTCCACCTCGGCGGTCCCGCCTTCGACGAGTTCGTCGCGGCAGCGGACCCGGAGCGGCTCGCCACCACGGACAAGTACGTCAAGCTCCTGCTCGCGAAGCCGTCGCTCGGGCTCACGCCGCCGTACGACCTCGAGTCGCTGCGCGAGTCGCTCCCGAAGCACGACCGGCCGGCGCGCCGTACCTACACCGTGCGCGCCGTCGACCACGAGGCGAAGACCATCGCCGTCGACTTCGTCGTGCACGGCGACGACGGCCTCGCGGGTCCCTGGGCGGCCTCGGCGCAGCCCGGCGACCTCCTCGCCCTCTCCGGTCCCGGCGGCGGGTACGCCCCGTCCACCGACCCCGACGTCACCCACGTGCTGCTCGGCGACGACAGCGCGCTCCCCGCGATCTCCGCCGCCCTCGAGGGCATGGCCGACACCGCCACGGGCGTCGCCCTCGTCGAGGTGGCGGGTCCGGCCGACGAGCAGGACGTCGCGCACCCGGCCGGGGTCGACCTGCGGTGGCTGCACCGCGACGCCACCGGCGCCGAGCCGGGCACGCTGCTGCTGGAGGCGGCTCGCTCGCTGGAGCGCGCCTCCAGGCCCGTGCAGGTGTTCGCGCACGGCGAGCGGACCGCGATGAAGGCGATCCGTCGACTGCTGCAGGACGACTGGGGACTCGAGAAGTCCGAGATGTCGCTGTCCGCGTACTGGGCGCTCGGGCGCGCCGAGGACCGGTTCCAGGAGGAGAAGCGCGAACCGATCGGCGTCATCTTCACCGAGTAGCGCCGGCCTGGAGGCGCGGCTGGCGTCGGTGGGTCGGGCTAGCGTTCCCGGCATGGTCGCCCTCTCGTGCTGCGCGCCCGGTTGCGACGCCGGTGCGGTCGCCGGGTCGGCGGTGCCCGCGGTGCCGCTGTGCGCCGGACACGTCGCCCTCGTGGTCGACGCCGCCGCCGAGCACGTCGGCGTCGAGGACGTGCTGCCCGGCCCGTGCCCGGTGTGCGGGTCGCGGGTCGGCGTGCGCTTCCCGTCGGGTGCGGTGTGTGCGACGTGCGAGTGGCGCTGGGGCGACGTGCCGGACGGGGACCTCGCTCCCCCGAGGGTCGACGTCGTGTACTACCTGCGGATGCGGGACGACTTCGGCGACCGGATCAAGATCGGGACGACGGCGAACCCGCGGCAGCGGCTCGCGGCGATCCCGCACCAGGACCTCCTCGGGTTCGAGCGCGGCGACCGGACCCTCGAGCGGCGGCGGCACGCGCAGTTCGCCGGGTCGCGGTACCCCGGTACGGAGTGGTTCCGGGTGACGCCGGAGTTGCTCGAGCACGTCGCGGTCGTGGCCGCGGGCGTGAGCGACCCGTGGGAGCTGCACGCCCGGTGGCGGAGCGAGGCGCTGGCGCTGCGCGGGTGACGCGCGGCGCGGTGCGGCGGCGGGCGGCCGGCGGCGCCCGGTCGGCGAGTGTTGCGCACAACGCAAGGCAAGTAGAACCGCGGGGAACCGCGGTTCCAGCCCACTGTGGTTGTGCGGCGGGCGAAGGCGTGCGCGCCCCGCGCGTCGAACCACGAAAGCGACGTCGCACCAGCCGTCGCACGCGGTTCGACGTCGTTTCCGTGGTTTGACGCGGGGGCGGCGGGCGGCCGGCGGGTGCTGCGCACAACGGAAGGCACGCCGAACCGCGGGGAACCGCGGTTCCGGCGCACTGTGGTTGTGCGGCGCCGACGCGCGGGCGCCAGCGCGTCAGCGCGCGTACGCGTCGACGAAGAGCGCGCCGCGGACCTCGCGCAGCGTGTCGGCCAGGCGCGCGATCGTCCGGCCGGAGATCCCGGAGACCTCGAGGTCGTACGGCCCCAGCGCCTGCAGCCGGCCGGTCCGGATACGGACGACCTCCCACCCGACACCGCGCACGGCACGGTCCTTCCGGCGGTCCGTCTCCTGCCGGGGTCCGACGTGCTCGAGGCCGTGACGTCCGGTGGAGTCGTACTCGATCGCGACGCGGAGCTCCGGCAGGATGATGTCCGGCCAGACCTCGACGTGGTCGAAGAACGGTCGGTCGAGGCGGATCGCGGAGTGGTCGAACGTGAAGGCGAACCGCTCGGCGAGGGCGGCCCGGAGCTCGGCCTCGACCGCGGAGGCCGTCGCCGGGGCGCACACGCTCGTGAACGACTCCCCCGAGGGCAGCCGCGGCGTCTTCGGGCAGATCGACCGCGGGACGGCCGGGGGCCGAGGCCGGCGGGGTGCACCGGGTTCCGGGCGACGAGGGCGGGACCGCGTCGACGCCACGGCACCGGCCGGGGTCCCTCGCGCCGGAGCCGCGGGCAGGGTCTGCCGACCGGTGACCCGCACGACCCGCTGCGGCACCGGCACCGCGGCCGGCCAGTCGGAGGGCAGCACGGGCCAGCGCTGCGGCTGGGCCTGGACGGCGCACTCGGGGCACCACACCGACCGGCGTCGTTCACGACCCGGACGGGAGCGCTGCTCACCCGGGGTCGCGACGAAGACGTGCCCGACGTCGCACTCCCACGTCAGCAGGACCTCGGCAGCTGGTGGCACCTGGCTGAGGACGACGCCGTGGTTCCACTCCGGGTGGTACTGCCGGACGAGCACCGGGTACGAGGACCACTCGGCACGGAACTCCCCCACGGCGTACGGAACCGCCACGCCGCGCGACCACTGTCGGCGGCGCCACCACGCGTCGACGGGTTCGGCCACGCTGTCACGCTAGGCAGCACCACCGACAACCGCCACGGCGAGGGGATCAGTCGGCGAGGGCGTTCCGCACGTAGCCGACGAGGGCGTTCGCGTGCCCGTGTCCCATGCCGTGCTCGGTCTTGAGCCAGGCGACGACCTCCATGTGCTTCTGGCCGTCGAGCCGGTCCACGACGAGGTCGAGCCACTCCTGCACCGGACGCCCGTAGGTCTTCTCGATGCTCGGGAAGTACGACGCCGGCCCCTTCGGCTTGCTGCCGTCGGCCGGCGGCTCCGGTGCGGTCACGCGGTGTGCGGTCATGGGGGTCACGATAGCCGCCGTCCCGCGTCACAGAGCGTCATCCGATCCCCGCGTGTGACGCCGGGTTCCCTCCCGTGCCGATGTGTTTCGCGCGGCGTTGTCGCGCCTCGGCGCACCTCCTACGGTCGCGACATGACCCAGACCACCGACACGGAGCGCCCGACCGGAAGCCCCGCCGGAACTCCGACCGGAAGTCCCGCCGGAAGCCCGGCCGACGCGACCATCGACGCCGCCGGACGCGCCGCGCTCGACCGCCCCGTCGTCCCGCTGCGCCACCCGCTGCGGTGGATCGCCGCGGCGGTCGTCCTCGTGGTCCTCCTGAACTTCGTCGAGACGCTCTTCACCAACGAGCAGTGGGGCTGGCCGGCGGTCGGCAAGTGGCTGTTCAGCCCGGCGATCCTGACCGGCCTGCAGCTCACCCTCGTCGCGACGGCACTGAGCGCGGTGATCAGCTTCGCCGGCGGCATCGTCGTGGCGATCGGCCGGCTCTCGCGCAACCCGGTGCTGTCCGGGCTCGCCTGGGGCTACGTGTGGCTGTTCCGTTCGGTGCCGCTCATCCTGGTGCTCGTCTTCCTCTACAACCTCGGGTCGCTGTACCCGACCATCGGCATCGGCGTCCCGTTCGGACCGCAGTTCGAGGTCCCGACCGCGAACGTCCTCGGCGACCTGGCGATCGGCGTCATCGGGCTGAGCCTCAGCGAGATCGCCTACGCGTCGGAGATCGTCCGCGCCGGTGTGCTCGCCGTCGACCACGGCCAGCACGAGGCCGCGCAGGCCCTCGGGCTCCCCCGCCGCCGCCAGTTCGTGCGGGTGATCCTGCCGCAGGCGCTCCGCTCGATCGTGCCGGCCTTCGTGAACCAGATCGTCGGCCTGCTCAAGGCGTCCTCGCTGCTGTTCTACGTGTCGCTCCTCGACCTGTTCGGCGTGGTGCAGAACCTGTCGAGCACGTACCCGACGGACGTCATCCCGCTGCTCGTCGTGGCGACGATCTGGTACCTCGCGCTCACGAGTGCGGTGTCGATCGTGCAGTACTACGTCGAGCGCTGGACGGCCCGCGGCTCCGTCCGCGCGCTCCCGCCGACGCCGTTCCAGCGGCTCCGGTCCGCGGTGCGCCGCGGTTCCGGGCGCGGCCGGGGAGGCCCAGGAGGCGCGGATCGCCCCTCCTCGTCGGCACGCGCTGCACAGGTGGTCGCCGCCGACCGCGTGGTCGCGTCCGGCCAGAACGACGGGAAGGCCATCTGATGAGCGCCACCATCGGCATCCACGGCGCCGTGAAGGCCTTCGGCGAGAACGTCGTCATCGACGGCGTCGACCTGTCGCTGCCGTCCGGGAGCGTCACCGTGATCCTCGGCCCGTCCGGGTCCGGCAAGTCCACGCTGCTGCGGGCGATCAACCACCTCGAACCCCTCGACCGCGGTGTCGTCACCGTCGGCGGCGAGACCATCGGCGTCCGGGTGCGGACCGGCCGCGACGGGGTCCCGCGCTACAAGGAGCTGCCCGAGCGCCTGATCCTGCGGCAGCGCTCCCGGATCGGGTTCGTGTTCCAGCACTTTAACCTGTTCCCGCACCTCACCGCGCTCGAGAACGTGGCCGAGGGACCGATCGCCTCCGGGGTCCCCGCCGCCACCGCGAGGGCCCGGGCCCAGACGCTGCTCGAACGCGTCGGTCTCGGCGACCGCGGAGCCACCCGCCCGCGCCAGCTCTCCGGCGGGCAGCAGCAGCGCGTGGCGATCGCCCGGGCGCTGGCGCTCGAGCCCTCGGTGGTCCTGCTGGACGAACCGACCTCGGCCCTCGACCCCGAACTCGTCGGCGAGGTGCTCGGCGTGATCACGGACCTCGCCGAGTCCGGTACGACGCTCGTCATCGTCACGCACGAGGTCGCCTTCGCCCGCGAGGTCGCCGACCACGTCGTCTTCCTCGACCACGGCCGCATCGTCGAGCAGGGCCCACCGGCGCAGCTCATCGACGACCCGCAGCACCCCCGCACGCGCGACTTCCTGTCCCGCGTCCGCTGAACTCCCCACCCGTTCCGACCCACGACGCACCCTGGAGAACCATGTCCCCGATCACCCCCTCCCGCTGGCGGCACCGCGCCGGCGCCCTCGTCCTCGCCGCCGGCGTCGTCGTCGCCCTCGCCGGCTGCGCCGCGAACGCCAGCGCCGGCACCGGCTCGGACGACGGCACCGTCACGATCGGCGCCGCCTCGAACGGCGCCGCGACCGAGACGAAGGTCTCCGTGCAGGAGGACTCGAAGCTCCACGACGAGCTCCCCGCCGACGTCAAGCAGTCCGGCAAGCTCGTCATCGGCATCGGGGCCCTGCCGTCCGGGTACCCGCCCCTCGCCTTCACCGGCGACGACCAGAAGACGCTGACCGGTTCCGAGCCCGACCTCGGCCGTCTCGTCGCGGCGAAGCTCGGCCTCGAGCCCCAGGTGAAGAACGCCACGTGGGACAACCTGTTCGTCGGCATCGACGGCGGATCGGTCGACGTCGGCCTGTCGAACATCACCGTGACGGAGCAGCGCAAGGAGAAGTACGACTTCGCCTCGTACCGCCAGGACAACCTCGCGCTGCAGGTGAAGGAGGGCAGCTCCCTGCGGTTCGACGGAGACCCGTCCGTGCTCGCCGGCAAGACGATCGCCACCGACTCCGGCACGAACCAGGAGAAGATCCTGCTCGGGTGGAAGGCCGACCTCGCGAAGCAGGGCAAGACCATCACGGTGAAGTACTACCCGGACGCGAACGCGAAGCTCCTAGCCGTGCAGTCCGGCAAGGTCGACGGCTACCTCGGCCCGAACCCGACGATCGCCTACCAGAACAAGCAGAACGCGGGGACGGCGAAGGCGACGACGACCGCGGGCACGTACTCGGGTGCCGGCGCCGACCTGCAGGGGCTCATCGCGGCGACCACCAAGAAGGGCGACGGGCTCGCGAAGCCGGTCCAGGAGGCCATCAACGAGCTCATCGACGACGGCACGTACGCCAAGTGGCTCACGGCCTACAACCTGTCGAACGAGGCCGTGAAGCAGTCCGAGCTGAACCCGGAGGGCCTGCCGCTCGACGCCAGCTGACCCGGCACGCGCTGTCCGACACCCCCGTGGCCGATCTGGCCGCGGGGGTGTCGTCGCGCGTGCCCTCGGGGCGCGGTGCGGTGCGGTGCCGTGCCATGCCGTGCGACAAGGTCGACGTCGTACGACAGCAGTCACGTCGCTCGTTGCGCACGCGGGCTTCCGCGGACGCACGACAGCGACACGGTCGACGTCGTACGACGACGACGATGTCGCGTCGAGTCGGCAACCGACCAGCCGTGCGCGAGACACGCGCACACGACGGACGGGAGGCGCGGTGCCAGCTGGCACCGTGCCTCCCGTCCGTCGGCCGACGACGTCTCAGACCGCGGCCGGCACCGCCTGCTCGGCACGCCGCGCCCACTCGGCCGCGAGCAGCTCGTAGGAGCGCACCCGCGCGTCGTGGTCGTGCGTGATCGTCGTGACGAGGAGCTCGTCCGCCCCGGTGGCCCGCCGGAGCGTCTCGAGCTGGTCCGCGACCGTGCCCGCATCGCCGACGAACCGCGTGGCGATGCGGTCCGCGACCGATGCCGCCGCAGCGTCGTCCAACGGGTGCTCCCGGGCCCACTCGGGCGTCGGGTACTCGATCGCCCCGACACCGGAGCGGATGGAGTGCACCCACTGGCCGTAGCCGAGGGCGAGTCCGGACGCCTCGTGGGTGTCCCGGCCGACGACGACGTCCGCCGACACGATGACGTGCGGCGCGTCGAGCACACCGGGGCGGAACGCGTCGCGGTACGCCTCGACCGACGCCAGGACCGTGCCCGGCGACGTGTGGTAGTTCGCGCCGTAGGGCAGGCCGAGCGCGCCGGCGGCCCGTGCGCTCGCACCCCCGGTGGAGCCGTGGATCCAGAGTTCGACGGGGGTACCGGCGGCGGGCGGCGCCTCGACGACCGCGCCGTCGTGTGACCAGGTCCCGGCGAACAGCGCCCGGATCAGGTCGAGTTCGCCCTCGAACCGGTCGACGTCGCCCGGCACGCGACCGAGCAGCTCGCCCTGCAGCGCGAACCGGCTGCGCGGGGCGATCCGGAAGTCGAACGGTGCCGGGATGAGCAGCCCGTCGACGACCTCGTCCTCGCGCGGGGCGAGCGACGGCGGCTTCGGAGCACCGGGTGCGGGGGCGCCCGACCGGCCGAGACCGAGGTCGATCCGCGGCCCGTACAACGCGGCGAGCGTGCCGAAGGTCTCGGCGATCTGCAGCCCTCGGACGTTGCCGACCAGCGTCGCCGCGCTGCCGACGCGGATCGTCGAGGTCGCGGCGGCCACGGCCCCGATCACGATGTTCGGTGCGCTGCCGGCGACACCCGGGTTGAGGTGGTGCTCGGCGAGCCAGTACCGGGCGTACCCGGCACGCTCGGCGTGCTGCGCGAGGTCGATCGTGCGGTGCAGCGCCTGCGCGGCGGTGGACCCGGCGCTGACCGGGACGAGGTCGAGGACGGACAGGGGGACGGCGGTCATGCTGCGTCCGTCCAGGCGCCGGTGAGCTGGTCGAGGCGGGTGTCCGCGCCGAACGCGATGCCGTGCA
The DNA here is from genome assembly GCF_037144815.1 of Curtobacterium sp. USHLN213. Classification (NCBI taxonomy): domain Bacteria; kingdom Bacillati; phylum Actinomycetota; class Actinomycetes; order Micrococcales; family Microbacteriaceae; genus Curtobacterium; species Curtobacterium sp. USHLN213. Next base: position 47,496 of record NZ_JBBCYQ010000003.1, read on the forward strand.
CGTCCTTCGTTGTGGCGATGATGCTGGTGAGCTCGTGCACGGGGACGAAGTCCACCTGCGACGCGATCCGTTCCTGGATCGCCGCGAACGTGGCCGCACGCTCGGTGGCGGACGACTGCGAGAGCTCCTTCGTGAACAGGGCGTCGAGCGTGCCGTCGGCGGCGCCGATCGACTGGGCGCCGTCGCTCGAGAACTTCGAGCGGAGGACGTCGCCGTCGGCGCGGGAGCTGTTGTCCCACGCGAGGTCCCAGTCCCCGCTCGTGGTGTTGGCGAGGTACTGCGGGACGGTGCCGCTCTCGAGGGTCAGACCGACGCCGACCTTCCGCAGCTCCTGCTGGATGAGTTCGAGCGAGGTCTGGTTCGGCCCGAAGTTCGTGATCCAGATGAGCTTGAGCCGAAGCTCCTGGCCGTCCTTCGCGCGGATGCCGTCCGAGCCCGTCTTCCACCCGGCCTCGTCGAGCGCCTGCTCGGCCGCGGCCGGGTCGTACGAGATCGCCGAGGAGGTGTCGGAGTACCCGGGGGTGGTCGAGCCGAGCACCGACGTCGCGACCTCGAACAGGTCGTTCAGCGACGTGTCCCGGACGGTCTTCGGGTCGACGGCCTGCGCGATCGCCCTGCGGACGACGAGGTCGGACACGAGCGGGCGCTTCTGGTTGAACGTGAGCCCGAACACCTGCCCGGGGTTGGCGCGGGTCACGAGCTCGTACTGCGACTTGAGCGTGTCGACGTCGCTCGGCTGCACGCTGCTGATCGCGTCGAGCTGGCCGGACTGCAGGCTGCCGGTGCGGACGCTCGCCTCCGGGACGACCTGGAACGTCACCTTCGACAGGTGCGCCGCGCCGGTGTTCGACCGCGCGGCCGGGCCCCAGTCGTAGTCCTTGCGCTTCGTCAGGACGGTGGAGGTGTTCTTCGTGTACGACGACAGCGTGAACGGGCCCGTCCCGATGACGGCCGTGCCGTCGGCCCGGTCCTCGAACGGCGTCTCGGTGGTCTTCGGCGCGACGATGCCGAGCGCGACCGACGCGGTGGCGTTCGGGAACGCGGCGTTCGGCGTCGTGAAGTCGACCTCGACGGTGTCGTCGTCGACGACCTTCGTCTCCTGGTACCCCGAGAAGTACGCGGCGGCGGTGCTGGACGCCCCGGCCTTCGCGATGTCGTCGAAGGTGTCCTTCACGGCGGTGGCGTCGAAGGCCGACCCGTCGGAGAACGTCACACCGGAGCGCAGGTCGAACGTGAACGCGGTCGCGTCTGCGTTCGCCGAGTACTTCGTCGCCAGCCAGGGCTTCAGCGAGCCGTCCGACGGGTCCTGCCAGAGCAGCGAGTCGACGAGCTGCCGGGTGATGGCGAGGGTGTCGTTGCCGGCGCCGGTCCCGGTCGGGTTGAGCGTGATCGGGTCGTTGGCGATCGCGTAGGTCAGCGAGCCGCCGTCGACGGGCTTCGACGAGGACGACGACGCGGTGCCGCCCGACGAGCAGCCGGCCATCACCAGGGCCGCCGCGGTGCCGGCCGCGATCGCGACCACCAGACGGATCGGGGTGCGGTGGATGGTCATGAGACTCCTTCGGAGGGGGTGAGGGGTGCGACGCGCCGGGATCGACCGGGGATCGCGTCGAGCAGGGCACGGGTGTACTCGTGCTGCGGGTGGTGGAGGACCTCGGCGACAGCGCCGTGCTCGACCACACGCCCGCCCCGGAGGACGGACACCTCGTGGGCGATGCGGCGGACGACGGCGAGGTCGTGCGAGATGAACAGGTACGTGACGCCGAGCGTCTCCTGCAGCGACGCGAGCAGGTCGAGGATCTGCGCCTGGACGGACACGTCGAGCGCCGAGACCGGTTCGTCCAGGACGACGAACGACGGGTCGAGCGCGAGCGCCCGGGCGATGGCGACGCGCTGCCGCTGGCCGCCCGACAGCTCCGACGGCCGCCGCCCCGCCGCCGATGCGGGCAGGGCCACGAGGTCGAGCAGCTCCGCCGCACGGGCCGCACGAGACCGCCGGGTGCCGATCCCGAACGCCGCGAGCGGGTCGGCGATGATCGACCCGACCGAAAGCCGCGGGTGCAGGGCCGCGTACGGGTTCTGCTGCACGATCTGCGCGCGGCGCCGGTACGCCCGCAGCGCCGCACCGCGGGCGGCGCTCACGTCGTCGCCGTCGAACCGGACGGTGCCCACGTCGGCGCGCTCGAGACCGAGCACGAGGCGCGCCGTGGTCGACTTCCCGGACCCGGACTCCCCCACCAGCGCGAGGGTGCGGCCGCGCGGGACGGTCACGTCGACGCCGTCGACGGCGGCCACGCGGGCGAAGGACTTCCGCAGGCCCGTCGCGACGACGAGCGGGTCGTCACGGTCGGACGGGAGGCGCGGGTCGGCCCCCACGGACACGGTCACGTCGTCGAGACTGGGCGCCGCGGCGATGAGCGTGCGGGTGTACGCCTCGCGGGGAGCGCCGAGCACCTCGGCGGGGGTGCCCTGCTCGACGATCCGCCCCTCGGACATCACGACGATCCGGTCCGCCCGGTCCGCGGCGACCCCGAGGTCGTGCGTGATGAAGAGCACGCTCGTCCCCCGCTCGGCGACGAGTCGGTCGAGGTGGTCGAGGATCGTCCGCTGCACGGTGACGTCGAGGGCGCTCGTGGGCTCGTCGGCGACGAGGAGCTCCGGGTCGCCGATCAACGCGATGGCGATGAGCACTCGCTGCCGCATGCCGCCGGAGAGTTCGTGCGGGTACTGCTCCGCGCGCAGTTCCGGACGGTCGATCCCGGCGCGACGGAGCTCCTCCACGGCGCGCTGGCGGGCGTCGGCCCCGGTCGCGATCCCGTGGATCTCGAGCACCTCGGCGACCTGCCGACCGATGCGCGTGACGGGGTTGAGCGAGACGGTCGGGTCCTGCGGCACGAAGCCGATCCGGACGCCGCGGACACGACGGACCTCGGCGTCGGACGCGGTGACCAGGTCGAGGTCCGCGGAACCGGCGGCGGTCCCGGAGAGCCGCACCGTGCCTCCCGTCAGCTCGGCCGCTGCGGGCAGGAGCCGCAGGACCGCGTGCGCCGTCGTCGACTTGCCCGAACCGGACTCGCCGACGATCGCGACGCGCTCGCCGCGACCGACGTCGAGGGAGACGCCGTGCAGCGCCGTCCGCGCGTGCCGGCCGTGGCCGTACGCGACCGTGAGGTCGCGGATGCTGAGGAGGCTCATCGGACGGCCCGCCGTTCGGTGTCGAGTGCCCGGGCGACGCGGTTGCCGGCGAGGACCGTGACCGCGATGACGAGACCGGGGATGGTCGTCAGCCACCACGAGGTGGCGATGAAGTCGCGGCCGGTCGAGACGAGCGAGCCCCACTCCGGTGCCGGCGGCTGGGCGCCGTAGCCGAGGAAGCTCAGGCTGGAGACGGCGAGGATCGCGGTGCCGAACTCGAGCGCGGCGAGGACGAGCACCGGTCCGGCCGCGTTCGGCAGCACGTGCACGAGCAGCACCCGCCACCAGCGGTTCCCGTTCGCCGTGGCCGCCTCGACGTACGGGGCGGTGCGGACCCGGACGACCTCGGAGCGCATGATCCGGGCGATGGTGGCGATGCTCGCGACGCCGACCGCCACCGCGACGTTCACGGTGCCGAAGCCCAGGACGGTGACGATCGTCAGCGACAGCAGCAGGCTCGGGATGGCGAGCAGGACGTCCGCGACGCGCATGAGCACGGTGTCGACCACCCCGCCGACGAACCCGGCGAGGAGCCCGACCACCGAGCCGCCGACGAGCCCGATGAGGATCGCGAGGATCGCCGCCTGCAGGGTGAGCGCCGTGCCGTGCACGACGCGGGCGTAGAGGTCGCGGCCGAGCTGGTCGGTGCCGAACCAGTGTGCGGCGTCGGGCGCGGTGAGCTTCACGGCGGGTTCCGCGGCGAGCGGGTCGAGGTGGGTCAAGGCGCCGGGGAGCAGCGCGGCGAGGACGACCAGGGCGAGCCAGAGCACGGCGAGCGTGAGGGTCGGCCGGGCGACGACGCCTCGGAGTGCGGTCGCGCCGCCGGGGACGCGGTCGGAGACGAGCGACGCGGGACGGCCGATCGCGAGCTGCGTGGTCTCGGTCATGCGGGGACTCCCTGGGGTGTCGGGGCGGTGGTGCCCGTGGTTGCGCCGGGGCCCGCCGCGTCGCCCGTGCCGCCGCCCGGTGTCGGACCGTCCTGCTCCCGGAGCTTCCGGCGGCTCCCGGCCAGGACGACACGCGGGTCGAGGAGCGGGTACACGAGGTCGACGACGAGGTTCGCGACGACGAAGATCGCCGCGGCGACGAGCACGATGCCCTGGACCACGGGGATGTCCTGCCCCTGCACGGCGGTCGCGGTGACGCGGCCGAGGCCCGGGCGGGAGAACACCGTCTCGGTGACGACGGTGCCGGAGAACAGCTGTCCGACGATGAGGCCGGTCACGGTGAGGGCCGGCAGCGCGGCGTTCTTCAGCGCGTGCCGGAGCTGCACGCGCCAGCGTCCGGCGCCCTTGGCGTAGGCGGTGTCGACGTACGGCTCACGGAGCGTCGCGACCAGGGACTTCGACAGCAGCTGGGCGATCGTCGCGCCGGTCGGCAGCGCCAGGGTGATCGCGGGGAGGACGACCGACGACGGTCCCTCGCCGCCGAACGCCGGGAACACGTGCAGGCCGAACGAGAACCACTGCACGAGCAGCAGGGCGAACCAGAAGCCCGGGACGGCGACACCGACCGGCGGCAGCTGCAGCAGGAACTGCCCGAGGGCGCGGTTGCGGGTCCACGTGGCGAGGACCGCGAGCCCGCCGCCGAACACGATCGCGAGCAGCAGGCCGACGACGGCGATCTGCGCGGTGGGACCGACGGCCTCGCCGATGACCTCGGTGACGGGTCGTCCGACGCCGATCGAGCGGCCGAGGTCGCCTGTGAGCAGCGAACCGAGGTGCTGGAAGTACTGCACGAGCACGGGCTGGTCGAGTCCGTACTGGTGGCGGAGCGCGTCGAGCTGCGCCTGCGTCACGTCGGTGGCGTCCGGACCGAGCATGATCCGGGCGGGGTCGCTCGGCAGGACGTAGAGGACGAAGAAGGAGATCGTCCACGCCGCCCAGAGCACGAGCACCGCCTGCCCGATGCGCGAGAGCACGTACCGGGTCACGCCGCCACCACCGTCCGCGCTGGTGCCCACCCGAGGGCCGGCGCGACCCTCGACACGACGTCCGAGACGATCTGCTCGTACTCGTCGCCGGCGAACTCGTACGGCAGCTCGATGCGGAACTCGTCGACCTCGGCGAGCGTGGCGTCCCGGACGAGCTGCTCGACGATCTGCTCGGCCGGTCCCACGAGGTCCGCCGAGAACAGGGTGCGCCGGGGACCCTGCGGTGCCGTCTGCCGATCGAGGCGCGACTCGTACCAGGTCCGGTACCGCTCACGCGAGACGCGGTCGGCCGAGTCCGTCGGGACGACGCATCGTCCCCAGGCGACGCGGGGTGTCCGGCCGGACGGGAGCGCGGCGCGGTAGGCGGCGAGCTGGTTCCGCTGAGCGGTGCCGTAGTCGTCCGTGCCCTCGCCCGAGGTGAGGTTGCCGATGAGCAGGTTGAGCCCGGCGCTGCCCGCGAAGGCGGCCGACCGGAGCGATCCCCCGCCGTACCAGACCCGGTCGACGAGCCCCGGTGCGTACGGCTGCAGCCGCGGGCGCTGGACGTTGCCGGGGCTCTGGATGACGGTGTCGTCCCCGCCGAGGAAGTCCCCGCGCAGGTTGTCGACGAAGCGGGTGACCCGTCCGTAGCCGCGGTCGAAGGAGCGCCAGTCGCCGTCGAACACCAGGTCGCCGAGGATGCCCTCGTGCGGGGCGCTGGTCGACAGCCCGACCTGGACCCGCCCGTGCGACAGGACGTCGGCGAGCGAGAAGTCCTCGGCGAGGCGGAACGGGCTCTCCCACCCGATCGGCACGACGGCGACGCCGAGCTCGATCGCGATCGTGCGCTGCGAGGCCGCGGCGAGGAACACCGCCGCCGATCCGATGCCGTGCTCGAGGTGACGGTGCCGGACCCAGGCGCCGTCGACGCCGAGCCGCTCCGCCGTGACGAAGAGGTCGAGCGTGGCCTCGAGGCCGTCGACGGGTGCGTCGTCCGCGAAGTTCCCCGGCACGAGGATCGACAGGCTGCGCACCGTCACGCGAGCACTCCCCGGCGGTCCCGGATGGTCCCGGGCAGACCGAGCGTCTCGCGGAGCGTCGCGCCCTCGGTGTAGGACTCCCGGTAGACGCCGCGCTCCTGCAGCAGCGGGACGACCGTGTCGACGAACTCGTCGAGGCCGTACGGGTTGGTGTGCGGGACCACGACGAAGCCGTCCGTCGCACGTTCCTGGACGTACCGGTCGATCTCGGCCGCGATGTGGGACGGCGTCCCGACGAACCCGCCGCGCGTCGACACCGCGATGACGAGCTCACGGATGGACAGGTGCTCGGCCTCGGCGCGGTCGCGCCACGACCGCACGAGCGCCGGCACGTCGCGGGTGTGCCGTGCGCGGCCGCGGGTGATCGCGGCGCCCTCGAGGTCCGGCTCGACGTCGGGCAGCGGGCCGTCCACGTCGTACCCGGACAGGTCGCGGTTCCACACCTGCTCGAGGAACGCGATCGCCGTGGCCGGGCTGACCTGGGCACGCTGGATCGCCCGGGCCCGCTCAGCGGCGTCCGCGGCGGTGTCTCCGAGGACGAAGGTCGACGCGGGCAGGATGTGCAGCTCGTCCTTCGAGCGGCCGACGCGCTCGAGGCGCGCCGTGATGTCGTCGTAGTAGGACTTCGCGTCCTCGAACTCGGTGTGCAGCGAGAAGATCACCTCGGCGTGCGCCGCGGCGAGGTCGCGCCCCTCGTCGGAGTCGCCGGCCTGCACGACCACCGGGTGCCCCTGCGGGCTCCGGGGCACCGGGAACGTCCCGGTCACGTCGAACTGCGGCCCGTGGTGGTCGACGTCGCGGATCCGGGAGCGGTCGGCGAACACGCCCGAGGCCACGACGGCGTCGGACTCCCACGAGTCCCAGAGCTCGCGGGACAGCTCGATGAACTCCGCCGCCCGCGTGTACCGGTCGGCGTGGTCCAGGAACCCGCCACGACGGAAGTTCGCGCCGTGGAACGCGTCCGAGCTGGTCACGACGTTCCAGCCGGCGCGTCCGTCGGTGAGGTGGTCGAGCGTCGCGAGCTGCTTCGCGAGTTCGAGCGGCTCGTTGAACGTGGTCTGCAGCGTGCCGACGAGCCCGATGTGCTCGGTGACCCCGGCGAGGGCGGCGAGGACCGCGAGCGTGTTCGGGCGCCCGACGACGTCGAGGTCGTGGATGCGCCCCTTCTGCTCGCGGAGCCGCAGGCCCTCGGCGAGGAACAGGTAGTCGAACAGCCCGCGCTCGGCGTTCCGGGCGAAGTGCTCGAACGACGAGAACGCGATCTGGCTCTCGGCCCGGTCGTCGCTCCAGATCGTGGTGTTGTTGACGCCCGGGAAGTGGGCGGCGAGGTGGACCTGACGCTTGGCGCTCATGCTGGGACCTCCACGGGGGCGGATGCGGACGCGTACCGGCTGACCGCCGGGGCGATGCCGAGCCGCGTGCGCAGGTCGGCGGTGGGACGCGAGGCCACGTCGGCACGGAGGCCGGCCGTGACGAGCGCGGGGACGAGCTCGCGGGCGATCGCCGTGGAGTCGAGCGGGATGCGCAGCGGCCGGAGTCGGACACCGGCGAACCCGAGGTCTCGCAGGTCCCCGATGAGCGTGACGAGCTCGGGCACGGTCGTCGCCAGCACGGACGTGTCGGACGTCGACGCGTACGGGGCACCGGCAGCCGTGTCGAGCGAGGCCAGCGCGTCGGCGGCGGCGGCCGACGACGACCCGATGAGCACCGCGAGGTCGGCGAGGACCGGACGACGGACGTCCGAGCCGGCCACCTGCTCGAGGTGACGGATCTCCGACAGCAGGTCCCGCGCCTCCCGTCCGTCGTACCCGGGCGTGACGAGCACGACGTCCGCAGCGTCCACCGCGAACGCGGCCGCGTCGGCGCGGTGCGCCAGCGAGAAGACCGGCGGACGGCCCTGCGGCGACCGCGGCACGATCGACGCGCCGTGGACCGAGACGAAGGACCCCGCGAACGCGGCGTTGTGGATGCGGTCGCGGTCGATGAACCGGCCGGTGGTCACGTCGCGGATGATCGCGTCGTCGTCCCAGCTGTCCCAGAGTCGCGAGACGACCTCGGCGACCTCGCGCGCCTCGTCGAAGAGGACGGACGCCTCGTCGCCGCCGGGACGGCGCCCGAAGAGCGCTGCCTCGCGGGCCGTCGGGCTCACCTGGATCCGCCACCCGGCTCGCCCCTGCGAGACGTGGTCGAGGGTCTGGAGGCCCGTGGCGACGTGGAACGGTTCGGTGTGCGTCACCGAGACGGTCGGGACCAGACCGAGCGCGCGCGTCGCGGGGGCGACCGCGTTCGCGACGAGGAGGGCGTCGAGGCGGCCGACGACCGTGCTCGTGTCGAGGTCGCCCGCCGCGTCCACCGGACCGGCGGTGAAGGAGTCCTCGATCGTGACGGCGTCGACGCCGAGGCGGTCCTGCTCCACGACGACGTCGCGCCAGTGCCGGAGGCTGGTGAGGCGCTGTGCCGCGGGGCCGGCGGTGCGCCAGGCGGCGGGGTGCCAGCCGGCGCCCTGCAGGGCGGTGACGAGGGTGATGCGGTCGGGCATGGGGTGCGCTTCCGTCGGGTGTGGTCGGTGGTCAGTGCTGGTGCGACGCGGAGGTCGCGGAGTCGGAGGGAGCCGCGGCGTCGGCGCCGAACTTGAAGCCGAGGCGGCCGTGGGCGAACCCGCCGCCGGCGCGGATGGCCGTGGCGACCCAGGCGGCCTCGGCGAGCTCGGCCTCGTTCGCGCCGGCCGTGACCGCGCGCTGGCTGTGGCCGTCGATGCAGTAGACGCACTGCGTGGTGATGCCGACCGCCAGTGCGATGAGCTCCCGGTACTTCAGCGGGATCTCGCGACCCTCGGCCCGGAACACCGACTCGTCGAACTGGACGAAGGCCGAGAGGATGTCCGGGGTCTGCTGCTTGTAGACCTTCGTGAAGGTCTTGTCGTGCTCGCGGTCGAGGTAGTCGGTCATGGTGGCGACGCTATGACCGACCGGGCCCGGGCACGACGGGTGTTGCGGAGCGTGACCGGGCGTTGCCCCGTGTGACGCGGCGGGCCTGGTCGTCGCGTCACACGGCGTCACGCGGAGCGCGCCCTACAGCCCGCGCGCCCGCGCCCCGAGCCGCCCGCGCAACGTGACGTCCTCGTACTCGCGGTGGAACACGCCGCGCCGCTGCAGGATCGGCACGAGCTCGTCGACCACGGTTTCGAGGCCGCGCGGGAACTCGTCGATCATGAGGTTGAAGCCGTCGGCGGCCCCGGTCCGGTACCACTCCTCGATGGTGTCGGCGGCCTGCTCCGGGGTACCGACGACGATCCGGGCGCCGTAGCCACCGAAGCCGCGCAGGACCTCCCGCAGGGACGTGTTGTGCGCGCGGACCCAGCGCACGACGGTCTCGTGGTACCCGAGCGAGGGGCCGTAGGTGACGGGGTCCACCTCGCGGTCGAGGATCGCCGCGGGGACCGGCGCGTCCGGGTCGAGGTCGGTGAGGTCGGCGTCGAGGTGCGTCCCGAGCGCCCGCAGGGAGTAGCCGTCCGGGGCGAGGGCCTCGAGCTCGTCGAACCGCCGCTGCGCCTCGGCCTCGGTGCTGCCGAGCACGAGCGACAGCCCCGGGACGATCGCCACGTCCGCCGCCCGACGGCCGTACGTCCGGGCCGCCTGCTTGACGGCGCGGTAGTGCTCCCGGGCGGGCTCGGGTGTCAGCTCGACGGCGAACACGCCCTCGGCGACGCGCGCGGCGAAGTCTCGTCCGTGCGGCGATCCCCCGGCCTGGAACACCACCGGGTGTCCCTGCGCCGACGGCGGGACGGTGATCGCCCCCGCGAACTCGGTGAACTCGCCGTGGTGGTCGACGGGCACCCCGGTGGCGGCGGACTGCCAGAGCGCCTGCACGAGGTCGACGACCTCGCCGGCACGGGCGTACCGCTCGGGTCGCTCCGGGTTCGTCGCGACGCCGAAGTTCGCCGACACCGACCGGTCGTAGGTCGTCACGGCGTTCCACGCCACGCGGCCGCCGGAGACCGTGTCGAGGGAGAGGAGCCGCTCGGCGAGGTCGACCGGGTCGTTGTAGGTCGTCGACGCCGTCCCGACGAGTCCGAGGTGCGTGGTCGCGGCGGCGATCGCCCCGAGCGCCACGAACGGCTCGAGCAGCCCGTACGCGCGGACGTTCGGGTCGCCGAGCGCGGGGTGGTCCGCGAAGAACACCATGTCCAGCAGCCCGCGTTCGGCGGTCCGGCCGAGGTCCTCCCAGAACCCGGCGGTGAGCAGGTCGGTCGGCTCGACGTCCTGGGTCCGCCAGGCCGCCGGTCGCTGGCCGAAGCCCTGCAGGTTGACGCCGAGGACGAGCCCGGCGTCGGCGTCGGCGATCATGCGCCGACCGGCGCGGGGACCGGCAGACCGAGCAGGTCGCGCAGCGTCCGCCGGTGGGCACCGGGGCCGGTCGGGGTCCGGGAGGCGCGGCTCGGCCCCGACGCACCGGCCTCGCCCGGCAACGGCACGAGCGGGCGCGCGGCCCCGCCGAGCACCAGGTCGGCACCCTCGTGTGCGACGTCGTGCCAGACCGCGAGGACGGGTTCGCCCTGCCGGCTCGACGGCGTCGTCAACGGCCCCCGGACCCGGTACCCGTCCGGCCCGCCGTCGTGGTCGAGCGGGAGGATCCGGGTCGTGTCGGCGAACCGGCCGGCTGCGCGGTCGCCGACGATGCTGTCGAGCGGCCACGTCCGCCAGAGGCCGCGCACCACCTCGGCGAACTCGGCCGGGTCGTGCTGCTCCCCCGTCGCCGGCAGGCCGTGGTCCCGCGCTCCGACGACGAGTCCGACCCGGGCGTCCAGGACGTGGTCGAGGGAGAGCACCCGGCGGGCGACGTTGTACGGGTGCTCCCGGGTCGGGGCCGCGGCGACGAGCAGCCCGTGCGTGGGCAGGGCACGGCCGAGGGCGAGCGCCGCGGTGGTCGGGTCGAGCCGGTGGCCACGACCGCGTTCGGCGTCGAACCGGTCGGTGCCGATCGCGACGACCGCGGCGCCCGAGGCCCGGATCCGGTCGGCGAGGCGGGCGATCCCACCGGGTCGGGCGACGGCGGCGGCGAGGTCGCCGTCCGGTACGGCGACGATGGTCGGTGCGGGTGTCTCGGTCACGGTGGTCCCTCCGTACGCGTGCAGAGCGGCCCGCCACCGTCGCCTCCCCAGCGTCCGTGGCGGGCCGTTGCCGACGACCGTACGGGGCAGCGCGGCCCCGGCGGGTGCAGGTGTCGTCCGGTTGCGCATCGTGACGGCGGGTTACACGCGGTCGAGCGGGCTGGCGCCGTTCACGAGCAGGTCCCCGACGATGCGCCGCTTGTGCACGCGCGGGTTGTGCGAGGCCAGGGTCCGGGCGTTCCGCCAGTGCCGGTCGAGCCCCAGGGAGCGGAACGTGCCGCTCGACCCGAGGGCGTCGAACACGAGCGTCGTCGCGTCGAGCACGGCGTCGGTGACCACCGTCTGCGCCTGGGCGACCGCGATCCAGCTCCGCTCGAGCGCGGCGCGCAGCACCGGGTCCGTCGAGGGGTCCGCCCCGGCGGCCCGGAGTCCGGTGTGGCGGTCGACGGCGGCGTCCACCGGTCCGAGGCTCGCGGCGAACGCGGCGTCGGCGGCGTACACCCGGGCCGCGACGGTGCCGATCGTGCTGAGCAGCTCGGGGTCGGCGGTCGGGTCCGTGGTCGTGCCGTTGTGGTGCCCGCGCTGCCGGGAGCGCAGCGCCTCGACCCCCTCGCGGAGGGCCGCACGCCCGATGCCGACGAGGATCGCGTGCATCACCGTCTGGTAGTACTGCTCCTGGTACGGGTAGCGCGTCGCGTACGGCAGGACCCGCTCGTCGGGCACGTGCACGTCGGTGTACGTCACGCTCCCGCTGCCGGTGATCCGCTGGCCGAACCCGTCCCAGTCGTCGCCGATCCGCACGCCCGGGTCGCGGGCGTCCACGAGCGCGACGAACCGTGCTCCGGCGTCGTCGAGCGCCAGCACCGTGATCCACCGGGCGTAGATGCTCCCCGTCGAGTAGAACTTCCGGCCGGTGACGCGCCAGCCGCCGTCCGGGTCCGGGGTGAGCCGCGTGCTGATGTCCGCTCCGGCCGGGTTCGGCGTCTCGCTCCACCCACCGCCGACGAACTCCCCACCGCCGAGTCGTTCGACGATCGCCCGGTCGGAGGCGCTCCCCTCGGCGTGCACCCGGTCCTCGATGAACGAGAAGTGGTTCCGCCACACGTGCGCGAGGTTCGGGTCGACCTCGGCGATCTCGGCGACCGCCCGGAACACGTCCGACAGCCGGGCCCCGACCCCGCCCCACGCGACCGGGGTGCGCCAGCGCGCGAACCCGGCGTCGACGAGCCACCCGAGCTGGTCGGTGGCGAGCCGTTCCTCGCGCTCCCGCTGCCGGGCGTCGAGGGCGATCCGCTCGATCACCGGTCGCAGCGGCGCGATCAGTTCCTCGTAGCGGGCGTCGGCCGGGATCTCACTCGGGCACATGGCGGCACGCTACCGGCGGTCGGGCGTCGTGCCCGTGCCCGCTGCAACCCGGCGTCACACCCGCACGGGGACGGCCCGCGATCACCACGTGATGCGGGCGAACTCCTCGTGCAGGCGCCGTGCGCGTCCGGGGTGGACCTGCTCGACCCACCCGATCCGCCCGAGCAGGTGCGCCCGGAAGTCGGGGTGTCCAGCACGGTTCTGCGACGCCGGACCGTGCTCGGCGGCGTTGTGCAGGATCGCGTGCAGCCGGTCGACCTCGCGCCGACCGGGCGACGTCCGGTCGTTGACGACGACCCCGGTGACCGACTGCCGTGTGCCCCGTCGCCGCACCCGGGTCTTCGACGGGTTCAGCCGGAGTCCCTGCTCCGTGACGATCCGGTCGACCCCGCGGAGGAACGCGTCCGGTCGTGCCGCGAGCCGCTCGTCGCCGCTGAACGTCAGGTCGTCGGCGTACCGGGTGTAGACCGCGCCGACCGAGGCCGCCCACCCCGCGAGCCGTGCGTCCAGGTGCCGGAGCGCCGTGTTCGCCAGCGCCGGTGAGGTCGGCGCGCCCTGCGGCAGGTGGGCTTCCCGGAGCATCGCGCGCAGCGCCTGCCGTTCCTCGGGGCTGCCGCCGTCCGGCATCGCGCTGAGGACGTGCACCGGCACCCGGTGCGTGCACACCCCGGTGAGGACGTGTGCGAGCGGCTCCGCGAAGCCCGCCGCGCGGAAGACCCCGTACACGGTGGGCGCGGTGACGCTCGCGAAGAAGGACGTCAGGTCGGCCGTGACGACGATCTGCCGCCCGGTGTGCGCCGCGGCTCCGGTCACGACGCTCCGACCGCCGACGAAGCCGTGCGCCGCGTCGTGCACCGGCAGCGCGGTGAGGAGCTCGTCGAGGATCGTCCGCTGCGTCCGGCGGAGCATGTCCATCGGCTTCTCGAGCAGCCGCGGCGTGCGTCCGGGTCGACGGATCCACTCGCAGCGGTGGTGGTGGAGCGGGCTCGACGACCCCGGTCGCCGGTTCCACGAGCGGGTGTCGGCGAGCCAGAGCAGCCGCCCGACGGTGAGGTCGAGCTCGCGCGCGAGCTCGGGCAGCGTGTCGACGAGCAGTCGGCTCGCGGTCTCCGGACGCGCCCGGACCGCGGTCGCCCGGCGCGCGACGACCCGGACCGGTCGGCGCGCCTCGCGTGCGCGGTGCAGCTCGGCGAGGCGCGGCGACGCCTCGAGCACCGCCGCGAGCTGTCGCGGTGCGTCGACCGGTGGTCGCGGGTGTGCGGCGAGGGCCGCTGCGACCGCGAGCCCGACGTAGGCGCGCTCGACGCCGACCACCGCCCAGCCGGCGGCGGTCAGGTCGTCCGGTCCCCAGTGCTCCGCGGTCAGGAACGCGTCGGCGAGGGCACCGGCGACGACGGTCAGGGGCGTGGGGTTCCCGGGGGACCCGTCGGTGCCTCCGTGCGGCGTCGCGCGCGGAGCGCGCCGTCCCGCTCGGGGCGTGTCGTGCTGCTGGTCCTGCGTGCCCCGGGGTGACCCCGGAGAGGTCGACGCGTCACGCGCGTCGGCCGCCTCCCCCGGGAACTCCACGCGCTCACCCTACGGCGACCCGCTGACGGACGGGAGGCGCGGGTCGGGCCCGCACCGCGCCTCCCGTCCGCCGGGTGCCGGCGTATCGTCGGTCGGCGTGACGATCCAACAGCTCACGGAGCCCCTCGCCGGACAGGGGTGGGTCCAGATCGGCGAGGTCCTGCTCGCGTTCGCCCTCGCGTCGCTCATCGGCCTCGAGCGGCAGCTCCGGTCGAAGAGCGCCGGCATCCGCACGCAGGCGATCGTCGGGACCGCGTCGGCCCTCATGCTGCTCGTGAGCAAGTACGGGTTCAGCGACGTCCTCGTGCCGGACCACGTCGTGCTCGACCCCTCGCGCGTCGCGGCGCAGATCGTCTCCGGGGTCGGGTTCCTCGGCGCCGGGCTGATCCTCACCCGACGCGGAGCCGTCCGGGGGCTCACCACGGCCGCCGCGGTGTGGGAGACCGCGGCGATCGGCATGGCCGCGGGTGCGGGGCTCTGGCTGCTCGCACTCGTCGTCACCGCCCTGCACTTCGTCGTCGTGTTCGGCTACACCGCGATCGTCCGGGCGCTGTCCCGCTCCGCCGAGCAGTCGATGACGCTCGACGTGGTCTACGACGCCGGCCGCGGGGTGCTGCCGGACGTGCTCGCCCTCGCGACGGCCGGCGGGTGGCGGGTCGCCCGGCTCGTGCGGCAGGACACCGACCGGGTCGACGCCACCGCGGTCCGGATCGACGTCGCCGGCCGTGCCGAGGGGGCCCTGCTCATCGCCCGGATCGGCGAGGTCGACGGTGTGCGCGTCGTCGACCCGTCGGTCGCCGACGACCTGGAGTGACGCCGTGCCCTCGTTCTTCCTGACCCACGCCGAGGTGGTCGTCGACCCCGCGCGGCCGATCGAGTCGTGGGGGCTCTCCCCCGACGGGCGTGTCCGCGCTGCCGGAGCCGCGGCCGTCGCCTGGGGCCCCGGGGTCCAGCGGATCGTGTCGAGCACCGAGCAGAAAGCGGTCGACACGGCGGCGATCCTCGCGGAGGCCGTGGGGCTCGTGCCCTCGACGGACCCCGCGCTCGGCGAGATCGACCGGAGCGCGACGGGCTACCTGCCGCCCGCGGAGTTCGACGGGGTCGTCGACGCGTTCTTCGCCACGCCGGAGGAGTCGGTGCGCGGGTGGGAGCGCGCCGTCGACGCCCAGGACCGCATCGTCCGTGCCGTGCGGGCGCTGACCGACGCCGGCGACGTCACGATCGTGTCGCACGGTGCGGTCGGGGCGCTGCTGCTCGCCGACCTGCGGGGCGTGCCGGTCACCCGTGCGCTCGACCAGCCGGGGATGGGCAGCGTGTTCTCGTTCGACCCGGGCGCATGGCGGGCGACGAGTGGTTGGGCCCGCGTCGGGGTGCGCTGAGCCGGGCGTCGCCCGCGGGTGCGTGTGCCGCCGCCGTGCGCGTGCCGACGCCGAACGACAACGTCGATGTCGGACGACAGCGGGCTCGTCGCAACCCGGCGTGCGCAACACCCCGCGCACGCAATCAACGACACCACCGACGTCGTACGACATCGACAACGTCGTACGGAGTCCGCGCCGCCGCCCGCGCCCGCCGCGCCGCGGCGCCGCGCCGCGCCCGCGCCTCACGCCGGCAGCTGCTCCCCCGCCTCCACCGCGACGTCGAGCCGGTTCTCCGCCGGCGGCAACGGGCACGTCGCGTGCGGCGTGTAGGCACACGGCAGGTTCGTCGCCCGGTTGAAGTCGATCGTCGTCGCGCCCGACGCGTCCGGCGCCGGGACGTCCAGGCTCCGGTTGGCCGCGTACGTGGTCACGCCGCTCGTCCGGTCGGTGAACAGCACCAGGAGCCCGTCGCCGTACCCGTTGAACGCCAGGAGCGACCGCGGCCCGTCGAGGTCGAACGTCAGCACGCCCGGCGCCTCGTACACGTGCTGCAGCCCGTCGACCACCGACCCGACGGTCACCGAGCGCGGCGTGTCGAACGGCTCGAAGTGCGCCGGGACCGCGAACGACGGGTCCGGCGAGTACGACGGCGTCCCGGTGTACCCGGTCCGCGTCGGGTTCGAGGGGTGCCGCGGTCGGAGGACGTCACTGCCGCCACGCCGGGCGACCTCGATGACGACCCGCTCGTCGCCGTCCTGCCACGCGATGGTCGTGCTCGACCGCTCGGGCAGCGGACCGAACCGGTGCGTGCCCGTCACCGCGATGCCGTCGACCTCGATCGACTCGCCGTCGTCGAGGGTGACGACCGGTCCCGCCTCCGAGGTCGACCACGCCCCGGGCGCGTCCTCGAAGCGCTCCGGCGTGCCGGTCAGCCACCGGATGCTCGTGATCGCGAGGAAGCCGTGCGCACTCGCCCGGGCCGCCTCGTGGGCGTCGTGCCACGCGGCCCACTCGGAGCGGAAGTCGGCTGCGGTCGGCGTCGTCGTGGTCATGCCACGACGGTACGTCGTGTCACGGCCGGGTGGCGACGCACGTCGTCTCCGGACGTCACGCGGTGCGCGCGACCGGCTCGGGAGGCGCGGTGCACGTCGGACGCGCACCGCGCCTCCCGAACCGTGGTCGCGTTCAGACCGTCCGGGTCGCGCCCGTCACGGGGCCCGGCTCGGCGTCCTCGTCGTCGGCGGCCTGCAGGACGCCCTCCGCCTGGGGCAGCAGGTGCCGCACGGCCAGCGCGATCGACCGCGACCCGACGACCGCGACCAGCACCGAGAGCAGGGCGAGCACCCCCGCGGTGGGGATCCACGCCCACCGCACGTCGAGCACCCGCAGCCACTCGATCGCGGCCGTCGCGACCGCCGCCGCCGGGAACACGAACGACCAGAACCCGAGCGAGAAGGGCAGCCGCACGTACCGCGGCAGCAGGGCGACCTGCACCGCGACGAGCAGCACGCCGAGCCCGGTGATCGCCTGCACCGGGACCGTGAGCACGTCGTCCGTCAGCGCGAACACCGCGACCGTGGCGACCGACGGCGGTGCCACGAGGATCGCCATCGTCGGCACGAGCGGTGCGGGCAACGCGGGGCGGAATGACAGTCGGATGAGGAGCAGGCCGGTCATCACGACCCAGAAGAACACGCCGACGCCGAAGCAGGCCCAGGAGAGCCAGGTGAGCCCGACCTCGTGCGTGGCCACCGAGCCGACGAGCGCCGCTGCGACGGTCGGCAGGAGGTAGCCGCCGTGCACCGACTCGAGGGCGAGCCGACCCTCGAACCACGACGCGAGGAGCCAGGCGGCGAACCCGGCGGCGACCGCCACGGCGACGAGCACGAGCACCCTCCCGCCGACCGGCCAGCCGTGCGCGAGGTCGACCCCGAGCAGCATCGCGGTCGCCGGGACCAGTGCCGCGAGCGGGCCCTGCGCGGGGTGCCGCAGCTGGTCGACGAGCCGGTCGTGCGCGCGCACCCGGACCCCGCGGACGGCGTGCGCGGCGAGCAGCCAGACCCAGGCGACGGCGGCGATGCCCCAGAAGACCTGCGGGAGGACGGCCGGCAGGTCGAGGACGGGGGCGGCGTACGACCAGGTCTCGGCGAAGCCGGCGAGGCCGAACGGGACGGCGAGGGTGTTGAGCGGGATGCGGGTGGTGGGACGGGGCACGGTGTCCCATTCTCCCGTCCGTCGCCGCGGGAACAGCGCGGGAGGCGCGGTGCACGTCGGACGTGCACCGCACCTCCCGTCGGCCCGCTCGGTCAGGACCTCGCGCGCACCTCCCACGTGTTGCAGAGGAACCGCACCTTGCCGTACCCGGTGTGCGCGTGCTCGCGACCGGCCATCGCCGACCCGGCCGGGCAGACGTACTCGAACGACGTCTGCAGCGTGCCGTCGTTCCAGTGCGCGGCGTCGATCCAGTCGGACCACTCCGACGACGTGACCACGATGTGCGCTGCGGTGCCGAGGACGGCGCTCTCCGCCTGGAGGACGGCGCACCGGTACTGCGTCTCGCCCTTCGTGTACGTGCCGAGGTGCGTCGTCGCGATCATCGCCGCGTTCCCGCAGTCGAACGTGACGGGTTCCGGGTCACCCTCGTCGATCCACACGCTCTTCGTCGGGGTGCCGGTCGGTCGGACGACCACCCCGCGTTCCTCGGCGACCGCCGGGCTGGCGCACTTGACGTGGTTCTCGCCGAGCTGGAGCCCCTCGACGGGGTCGATCTTGACGCCGACGACGAGGGTGTCGACCGGGCAACGGGTCTGCTCCCGTTCACTCCGCCAGCCGGTCTTCTTCCAGTCGGAGGTCTGTTCCATCGCCACGGGCGCCTCGAACGCCGCCTGGGCGCTCTGCGCGGTCATCACCACCGCGACGGCGGCACCGACCGACACCACGGTGGCCGCTGCCAACGCCGTCACCAGCCGCTTGTTCATCCGCATGGTTCGCATTGCTCGTTGTTCTCTCGTGTCGTGTGACGGCATGGTCAGTTCTTGAAGATGGTGAAGTCGGCGTGACAGTTCGGTGCCCACTCGAGGGCCTGATCGGAGAACTCCACGTCGACGGTCCCGACGAGCATCTTGGGCTTCCTGATGTAGGCCCACGCGGTCGGGCCGTCCGAGACCCAGTCGCCGCGCCGGATGCTCTTCGTCCCCCAGGCGCCGTCGTAGCCGTCGGTCCTGAGCTGGAGGCCGATCCGCGCGTTGGGCGAGAGGAGGTACGGGCTGGTGACGCGAGCCTGTTCGACGGTCATCTTGTAGTAGCCGTTCGACTCCTCGGACCACCGCATGCGAACCTGCGCCAGCCCCAGCCCGCTGGACTCGGTGCACTGCGCGACCATCTTCCCGTCGCCGAGCAGCGCGATGAAGAGGAAGCGCGACTCGGCGAGGGTCTCGGTCCCGCTCGACGCTCGCACGACGCCGCCCGGTCGGCTGCCGGCCGACCAGTCCGTCTCGGTGTTCTGCAGGTCCAGCCGGACGTCGATCGATGCCCCGGCGGCGAGCCCGGGGAGGTCGGACCGCGCCGTGACGTTGCGTCCGCTGACGTCTGCGGGGACGGCGGTCCAGCCCTGCGCCGAGCCCTGGCGGACCATGAGCGGAGCACTGGCCGGGCGCGAACCTTCCGGCACGGTGGCGGCGAGACGGAACGCGGAGGACGCGCCGTCGCCGACGTTCTGCACCTGGAACGTCTGGGTACCGGTCTCACCTTGGCGGATCAGCGGCACCGCCTTGCTCGTGATCGACAGCGTTCCCTCGGGGTCCGGACCAGGGTCGGGAACCACCGGCACCGGCGTCGAGTCGACACGGAGCGCCGTCTGGGTGCTCTCGACCGGACCGGTCACGTCGACGGTGCCACCGTTCGGGGCAGCGGAGAGCTCCGGGTCGACGGCCACGTACACGGAGACCGAGGCTGCCTGCGCGGGGAGCGGCAGCCGTTCGAAGATGGGGACCGTCAACGTCCTGGCGTCGGACGAGAGGACACCCGGCATCCACTTGGACCCGGTCGCCGAGTCATAACCGATCTCCGACTTCGAGAAGGTCGTGCTGCTGGGCGCGCGGAAGACGAGTCCGACGCCGTCCACAGCCCGCGTCGCACCGATGGAGTACAGCACCGGCCCCGCGGTTCCGGGAGCGATCGTGGGGACGTGGTGCTGGGACAACGACACCCGGGTGGCGTCCTGCGGGTAGGCGACCCGTTGGAAGCCGTCGACGGACACCGGACCGGCCGAGGCCGTCCCCCGGAGCTCGAACGAGAGCCCGGGGGCACGCTGGTCCGACGGCGGTCGGACCACTCGGACCTTCGGGAGCCACCGCATCCGGTCGCCGTCGGCGAGCGCGATCGAGCCACCCCTGATCGTTCCGGTCAGGGTCTTCCAACCGTCGTCGGATCGGACGCCGGTGACCCCGGCGCTCGGGAGCGACGATCCGTCGAGCTTGGTCGCGGGCAGTGTCTCCGTCGGATCGAAGACCGTTCCCTCGGGCGCCTCGAGGCGGAGGGTTCCCGCCCCGAGCGACGTCAGCGCACTCCCGACCGCTTGCACGTCCACCGGGACCGCGACCGGCGCGCCGGCGTCGAGCTCGCTGACGCCGGTGGACGACTGCTGGAGCACGCTGGCCGGCGCGAACCGCACGGCGCTCCGGACGGTCGTCGAGACGCCGTCAGCCTCGAAGGTCATCGTGTAGGGGATCTCGAACGTCCCGCCGGCCGCGCGGTCGAGCACCTCGACGTTCGTCGCCCACGACACGCCCACACCGGGCTCCACGGAGAAGCTCCTGTCGGAGCGGAGATTGATGCTGCGGTACCCGACGGAGTTCGTGATGATCTTGAGGTCCGTCTTGTCACGCCACTCGGCTGCTGCGGAGTCGCGCATCGCGCCGTGCAGAACGGGGCGGTCGTCGAACCAGACGCCTTCAGGAGTCTTCGCCTCGAGCTTGACGGTCCACTTCGTCGAGGCGGTCACGAGGCTCTGCACCCCGAACCGGACGAGGTGGTCGCCCTTCGAGGAGTCCACCACCTCGGCCTCGATCGGCTCGATGATCCCGACGGCGATCGTCGAGAAGCCGAGCGCGGCCGTCGAGGTGTGTCCGCGCGGCGGCGCGAACGTCACCCGCACGGCGTCGGACGTCCGGAGCGTGTCGGTCGCCGTGACCGGGATCTCGTAGTGCTGGCGGTTGCCGAACGCTGGGCCGGAGCCGGACGTCCGCGTCGCGGTGTGCACGAGGGTCTGCCCGTCCTGCTTCCACGTCTGGGTCCAGCCGGGAACGGCAGGCATCGTCGGGAGCGTCCCCGCGGTGAGGCCGTCCGGGAGTTCGACGGTCCACGAGAACGACGTCCCGACCGGGCCGTCGATCGGGATGGCCGACGAACCGGTTTGCCGGTCCCACCGGACCGTGCCGCTGGTCCCCGCCGCGAACGAGGTTCCGTTGGTCGGCGCCACTCGGAGGCCGTGGACGCCCAGGGTCGTCGCGGTCCGCGCCGGCGGCAGCTTCAGGTCGTCCCTGATCCCCCGCTCGACCCCGTTCCGCAGGAGAAGGATCATCGTCGAGCGCTCGTCGCCGTTCGGCGGCGTCCAGTGCCGGCTCCGTTCGATCTCGGGGACCAGGGCGTGGAGTGCTGCGCGCTCCTCGGCGCCACGATCCCGCGCGATCTCCTTCTCGCCTGCGGGCAGCTGGTCGAAGGGCTTCTGGAAGTAGGCCTCGGAAGCGATCTCGGAGACCTTGGTCAGGTACTCCGAGACCTTCTGGTCCTCGACGAAGGTCCCGGCGAGCTTCTCGAGCGAGAGCTTCCAGGTCGCGGCGGCGGTCGCGTCGATGAGGCCGGCGTAGCGCGCTCGGTACTGCCCGACCCGCTCGTCGATGGCGTGCTGGGTGGTGGCACGCAGGTCGGCCTGGGCACGGAGCGACGACAGTCGGACGGACTGGCGTTCGCCGTCGGTCCGAGCGTGCGCGATGGCACGGGCTTCGTGGCGGACGATCTCCTTGAGGACCGCACGGTCCATCTCGCGGAGGACCGTGATGTCCGAACGGACCTTCTCGATGACGGACGCGACGAGCCGCTGCTCGATCTGCTCGTTCGAGAACTTGACGAGGACCGCGTTCCGCTCCTTCGTCCAGGCGTCCGTCAGGAGCCCGGGCGCGGCGTCGACCTGGTCGTTCGCCTTCTCGAGCTGGTTGCGGTACGCCTCGCTGTACTCGGGGGCCGGGTGGAAGAGGCTGTAGGCCCAGTCGCCGATCGCCTTCGCCAGCAGATCGACCCACAGGAGCGGTACGAGGATGATGTCGAACTCCGGTGCCACGACCATCGCGGTCTGGATCGCCTCGGCGATGCCGTCGGCCGCCGCGTCGCCCCAGTCACCGTGCTCGATGTCGCCCTTCAGGGCGTAGCCGGTCGCGGCGATGCCGAAGTAGGGCAGGAGCTCGGAACCGGTGTCGAGGACGACCTCCATGGACTCGGCGACGCTGTCGATGACGCTCGACGCCGAGGAGACCCCCGCGAGTGCGTCCGCGTCCGCCTCGAACGCCGAAGTGATCTCGTCGGTGAACTCGTCGAACGCCCCGGCATCGTGCACGTCGGCGGCGAAGTCGTCGACGATCGCGACGGAGTCCGGAGCCGGAGCCAGGAGCAGCGACTCGTCCTCGGCGAGCTCGTCCGTGCGCAGCGTGAAGTCGAAGTCGTCCGTGTCGCCCGAGAAGCGGTCGCCGTGCACGTCGGCGAGGTCGCCCTCGTCGCCGATCGACGGGGCGCAGGTCGCCCGCGCGCCGCCGTAGCAGACCCCGGACTCCGGGATGGGGTGCGGGTCGAGGTTCGGTTGCGTCACCGGACGCGAGAACGTCGGGTTCTCCGCTGTCTCGGTGACCTCCCAGTCGCCATCGTCGTTCATCTCCCACTTGCGTGCGGAGTGGACGTTGGAGCCGTCGATGCCGCCGAAGGCCGAGAACTCCGCCTCGCCCTCGACGTCACCGAACCAGGAGTCCTTCGCCTTCTCGAACCGGTTCGCCAGGTCCTCGTCGTACTCACCGCCGGGCAGGAGTGCGTCCTTGAAGGAGATCTGCACGCTCGTGAAGGTCTCGTCCGGAGCGATCTGGTACTCCCAGAAGGGCCCGTCGAGGTTCGAGCGGCCGAAGCTCAGCGCCTCGTCCTGGTCGTACGAGGTCGACACCCAGGCCGAGCGGTTCGGCTGCTCCGTGTTGAGGACGTGGTCGGCGAGGTTGTCGTTCCACGAGCCCTCGTCGCCCTTCGGACGGAACCCGTCGTCGAAGATGCCGTCCGCCGGACCGCGGGTGTCGGCGCGCCACACCCACTCCGGGACGGCCTCGGGGACGGGGAGCCCTTCGATGTCCTCGGCGGGGGGCGCGGCGAAGGCGGCGGTCGGGCTGACCAGCCCGAACACGATCCCCATGACGAGGACGATCGACGCGATCAGGGCGGGTCGCGCCGCCCTCGTCGCTCGGAGAACACCGGTTGTCTCTGATCCGGGCGATGCTGGTGACATCACGTGGTGGCTGTCTCGAAATTTCACATGTTGAATATACACAGTGAATCGGACACGTGCCCGCTGGGTGCGTGTCGGCCCGCCCGTGCCAGATTGGGCAGCATGTCCTTCGAGAACACCGACCACGTCCAGGCCACCACCGCCGGCTCGTTGCCCCGCACGCCGGAGCTCATCGCCGCGAACGCCGCCCGGCCCCTCGCCGCCGACGGCTTCACGCTGGAGACCACCGACGAGGTCCGTGCGCTCACGAGCGCCGCGGTCGACGACGTCGTCGCCCGCCAGACCGCCCTCGGCATCACGCAGCCCGGCGACGGCGAGTTCGGCAAGGCGATGTCGAACAGCGTCGACTACGGCGCCTGGTGGGGCTACTCGTTCCAGCGCGTCAGCGGCCTCAGCCTGACCGAGGAGGACATCTTCACGCAGGAGCCGGTCCGCTCCGAGCCCGGACACGTCCGGCTCACGAGCTTCCCGGACCGCCGCGACTGGACGATCTTCCGCGAGGCCTACACCGACCCGGGCTCGGGCATCGGCACGGGCAAGAACGCCACCGCGTTCCCGACGACGACCGGCCCGATCGCGTACACCGGGCACGAGGCAGCCCGGACGGACGCCGCCAACCTCCGGCACGCCGTCGAGGCGGCCGGCGCCGCGAACGGCTTCATCACGGCGCTCTCCCCCGGGTCCGCCGCGCGGGTCGCGAACGAGTACTACGCCACCGACGAGGAGCACATCTGGGCCTGGGCCGACGCCCTGCGCGAGGAGTACCGGATCATCCTCGACGCCGGCCTCGTCCTGCAGATCGACGACCCCTCGATCGCCGAGAACTGGGACCAGATCAACCCGGAGCCGACCGTCGAGGACTACCGCGCCTTCACCCGCATCCGGGTCGATGCGCTCAACCACGCGCTGCGCGGCCTCGACACCTCGCGGGTGCGCTTCCACCTCTGCTGGGGCTCGTGGCACGGCCCGCACACCACCGACATCGAGCTCCGGCACATCGTCGACCTCATGCTCGACATCGACGCCGGCGCCTACTCGTTCGAGGCGGCGAACGCCCGCCACGAGCACGAGTGGACGGTCTGGCAGGACGTCGCGCTGCCGGACGGCAAGGTCATCGTGCCCGGCGTGGTCGGCCACGCCACGAACGTCGTCGAGCACCCGGACCTCGTCGCGCAGCGCATCGAGCGGTTCGCCTCGGTCGTCGGCCGGGAGCGCGTCATCGCCGGCACCGACTGCGGCCTCGGCGGCCGCATCCACCCGCAGATCGCCGCCGCGAAGCTCGAGTCCCTCGGCGAGGGCGCGCGCCGGGCGAGCGCGACGCTCTTCTAGCCGTCGCAGCGTGCGAGTTTCCGCGCTCGGTGCGGCCCGCACGGCCTGTCACGGTGTGCGGACGCTCGCACGGGACGGCCTGGAGGCGCGGTGCGGGCCCGATCCGCGCCTCCGGGCCCGCAGGCGGTCGCGTCTCCCCGAGAGGGACGTCAGAGCTCAGGAGCTCTGCCAGAGCACCGACGCCCGCGCGCCGTCGCTGAAGACGTACGCCCGCCCGGCGTCGCCGAGGTCGAACCCGAGCGGACCCGGCTCGATCGACGCGACGAACTCGGTGCCCGCGGGGGTCTCGTCGTCCTGGATCCACTCCGGCAGGCCGCCGTACTGGCCCGCGACGAGGACCCCCTCGGCGGCCGCGGCCGTGAGCACTCGGTCGGGGTCCTCGTCGTCGTGGACCATCGGCACCGGCACGTGCCGGAGGAGCATCGCGTCGGCGAGGAGCGGTGGGGACGCCGGCTCCGGGTCGTCGGGATCGCCGTGCGGTGAGACGGGTCCGGCCGCGAGGTGCAGCCCTCGGCGGGAGAACACGAACGCCGCGTTCGCGCCGCTGTCGGGCTCCCACGAGGCACACGTCCCCGGGTCGAACTGACACACGAACACGCTGACGAGCGTGCCCCGGTGCTCGATCTGGGCGGTGAACTGCATCGGTTCGTCGTGGTGGGCGCACAGCGGCCACTCCCATCCCTCGGGAACCGCGGGGGCACCGCCGATGCGCGAGGCGGTGAATGGGGCCGGCGCGTCCGGTCGGTACGCCCCGAGCACGATCGTGCCGAGGTGCTCCGCCACCGACGGCGCGGTCCGGGGAACGGGGGGCTCGGTCGGATGCTCGACCAGCGTCAGCACGGTGCGTTCCGGTCCGCTCCCGCGCTCCGGTCCGCTCCCGCGCTCGGGTCCGCTCCTGCGCTCGGCGACGACGAACCGACCGGGCTGTGGCGGCGCGAGCGGCAGTTCCCAGCGGAGGAGCGGCCAGTCGGGCATCCCACGCTCGCCCGTGCCCGGGTCGGGGCCGTTGTCCGCCGATCGGAGCATCCGGACCAGGGCGGCGACGTCGAGGTCCGGGAACCCCGCCGCACGCGATTCGGCGACCACCCGGGCCGCGGCGCGGTCGAAGGGGGCGTCACGACGGCGGGCGCGCGGACCGCCGGGACGGACGACAGCGGCGTGGATGCCGTGCAGGACGAGCAGCGGCGGGAGCGTCCACGCCGATGCGATGAGGAACGAGGCGCCGACCGCCCGGTACCGGAAGGCGTTCTCGAACACCGAGATCGCGACGAAGGCGACGACGAGCACGATCCACGCGGTGACGAGCACGGTGGTCCAGGGTCCGCTGCCCGTCTTCGAGCCCGCGCGGTGCGACCGTCCACGTGCCCGGGCAGCGTCCTCGGTGTCGACCTCGACCTGTGTCGCCGGTCCTGCGTCGGCCATGCGGTCCCCCGATCCGCGAGCACCCGACGCGCTCGCGAGCAGCAGGTTAGCGGTCGGACGCGGCCGCTCCGGTCACCGGCGGGAGCGCCCGAGCAGCACGGCGCCCACGACCGCAGCCACGCCCGCCCAGGCCAGCGGCCGGGTCACGCGGCGACGCTTCGCGACCCAGCCGCCGTTCGTCGCGTTGCCGGCGTCGGCCGGGGTCCAGAGGTTGCCGTCGGTCGGCGCTCCCCTGCCGCGGAGCGCGAACGTCTGCACCATCGGCTTGGTGATCTTGTGGAACAGCCCGGGGAACACGTACTGCAGCGGCACGAGCGACGCCTGGATCCGGCCGACGAACCGGTAGCGCTTGGGGTGCAGTGCCGTGCGGACGATCGCGCGGCCGGCACGCTCGACGGACACCGTCGGCGGCAACGGGTGCGAGGTCTTGCCGGTGTAGTTGGCGCCGTTCTGGTAGATCGGCGTGTCGATGGTCGACGGCAGGAGCGCGGCGAAGCGGATGCCCGTGCCGGCGAACTCGTCGCCGAGGACGTCGACCAGGCCGAGGGCAGCGTGCTTGCTCGTCACGTAGGCGGACTGGTACGGCGCGGACAGCAGCGACTGGATCGAGCCGACGAGGACGTAGGTGCCCTCGCCCCGCTGCTTCCAGTGCGGGAGCAGGGCGGTGATCGCGTGCAGGTGGCCGTACAGGTTCGTGTCGACGACGCGCTTGAAGGCCTCGGTCGGGGTCTGCTCGAACAGGCCGTAGACGAACAGGGCGGCGTTCCCCACGAAGACGTCGATCCGTCCGAAGCGGGTCGTGGTGGTCGCGACGAGGTCGCGGACGGCGTGCTCGTCGGCGACGTCCGTGGGGATCGCCACGGCCTCGGCCCCGAGCGCCCGGCACTCGGCGGCGGCGGCCTCGAGCGAGTCGTGACTGCGGGCGGCCAGCACGAGCGTCGCGCCCTGCCGTGCGAACTCGTGCGCGGCGGCCCTGCCGATCCCGCTCGATGCTCCGGTGACGACGACGATCTTCCCGCGGAACCGATGTGCCATGGGTCCTTGGTACGCGGTCGCGGCTCCGTCCCCGCACAGGGCACGTGCAGCACGGCGGGTCCGGTAGCGTCGAGGGGCAGGCGACGAGGGGGAACGGTGCACGGGGACGCGGTGGACACGCTCGGGATCGACGGGGTCTGGTTCGATCCGCTCTGGCGGGTGGAGGTGCGGCTCACCCCGCTCGAACGACGACTGCTCGAGACGTGGACGGTGCGACGGCTCGCGTTCGTCGCCCACGCCGGCGGTGCCGCGCTCACGACGACCCAGTCGTACTCGCGGCTCGAACACTCCCTCGGGGTGCTCGCGCTCGTCACCGCCTTCGCTCCGGACGACCACCTCGCCCGCACGACCGCGCTACTGCACGACGTCGGGCATCTGCCGTTCAGCCACACGTTGGAGGGTCTGGGCGGTCTCGAGCACCACTCCCTCGGACGAACCGCGATCCGGCGCCTCGCGGACGAGGTCCCTGGTATCGACGCCGACCAGGTCATCGCGGTCGACGAGGGCCGCGTGCCGTCGGTGCTGACGTCGGTCCCGGGCGGACTGAAGCTCGACCACCTGGACTCGTTCCTCCGGAGCGGCCAGGCGCACGGACGGACGCAGACGCCGCCGCACGTGCTGCTCGGTCGTCTGCGGCTCGTCGGCGGGACGGTCGACGCGGATCCGGACGACGCCCTCGAGCTGGCCGACCTGGCCGTCCGCGAGGCACTCGCACAACGCTCCGCGGCGAACCTCGTGCCCGTGACCGTGCTCCGCGACCTCGTCGGGCGGCTGCTCGACCATGGTGCGCTGTCGCCGGCCGACCTCGCCCGGAGCACCGAGGACGAGGTTTGGGCGCGCCTCGTCGCCGACCCCGACACCGCCTCCGACGCCGACCTCCTGCGTCGCCGACCGCAGGCGTGGCGCATGCTCCCCGGCGACGGACCCGTGCCGACCGGTGCGCTCCGGCACACGGTCAGCCGTGGCTACCTCGACCTGCCGACGGTCGGTGGGCGTCCCCTGCGCGATCCGCGTGTCGCGGCGCTCGCCGCGGGCCTGCCGCTCCGGGTGGCCGTGACGCGCGACGGGGTGCGCTGACGCGGGCCGCCTGCCACGATGGGCGCATGCGCAAGGACGACCTCACCGTCGACGAGGCGACCGTCATCGCCCAGCACGCCCGCGACGGCGTGCTGGAACTCGACGATCCCGAGGTGCGCAAGGTCGTCGAGCAGGCGAACCGGGTCCTCGTCCGCGCACAGATGTGGGGCGACGAACCGAGTCCGAGGCTCCGACGGCGCCGGCGGTTCATCGCGATCGGCGCCCTCGTGATGGTGCTCGTCTGGGTCGCGGGACTGCTCGTGCCGCTCGCCGTCCGCTTCGGGTGACCCGGGCACGGGCTTGCCCTGTCGGGCCGGAACGGCTTGACTCGACCCGATGACCAGCACGGCCGGCTCGACCGCGACCCCCAGGACCTGGACCGTGACCGCACGGGAGGACACCGGGCCCATCGCGCTCGTCGGGCTCCGCGCCTCGTGGGCGCCCCTGGCGAAGCAGTCCGTCGTCGCCGCCCTCGTCGTGGCCGCCGCGGTGACCAGCACGCTCACCCCCTGGCTCCCGGTCACCGACGCGCCGCGGATGTGGACCGGCGTGGCACTGGCCCTCGGCGGGCTGCTGGTGGCTGGTGTGATGGCGCGCTGGCCGGGCGCCGCCCGCGCCGAGCTGGTCGTCCCGGCGATCGACTTCGTCGCGATCGGACTGCTCCGGTACGGGACGGGCGACACCCGTTCGGTGTTCCTCGCCGTCGTCGTCCTGCCAGTGATCTGGATGGCGGCGAGCCCGGGTCGGCGCCACGTGCTGTACCCGCTGCTCGGGACCTGCGCCACGCTGCTGCTGCCGTACGTGCTGGAGCCCACCGAGCCGCGTCCGAGCGAACTCGTCCGGCTCGCCTTCGCGGTCGTCGTGTACGGCGCGACGGCGGCGGTGACCAACGAGCTCGCCCGGCAGGCGGACGTCCGGCTCAGCACCGCGCAGCGTCGTCGTCGCGTGGCCGAGGGTGAGATCGACCGGGCCGCCCTCGTCCAGCAGTCCCTGCTGCCCGCGTCCACGGAGGGACTCCCACCGGAACTCCACGCACTCGGGGTGTGCATCCCGGCACGGACCGTCGGCGGCGACTTCTACGACTGGTTCCCGACACCGGACGGCGCGGCCTTCACGCTCGGCGACGTGATGGGCAAGGGCGTCGGCGCCGGCATGATCGCCGCCGCGGTCCGGTCCCTCGTGCGCAGCACCGTCGACGAACCGGACGCGGCCACGGCGGTCCGTCGAGCGGCCGCCGGCCTGGCGACCGGGACGTCCGACGTCGAGAGCGCACAGTTCACGACGTGCTTCCACGTGCGCATCGACCGCGACGGCCACGCCCGCTGGGTCGACGCCGGCCACGGGTTGAGCCTGCTCCGGCGTGCCGATGGCGCGGTCCGGTCATTGCGGTCCGGGCACCTGCCGATCGGCGTCGGGACCTCGTGGTCGAGCGAGACGACCGACCTCGAGCCCGGCGACGTCGTCGTGAGCGTCAGCGACGGGGTGCTCGACCTCTTCGGCGGGGACCTCGACGCGCTCGACCGCTTCGAGGCCTGGGTCGCCGAACGCTCGCACCCCCAGCAGCTCGTCGACGGGATCACCGAGCTCGCCCACCGCGGCGAGCACCCCGACGACGTCACGGTGCTCTGCATCGCCTACCGACCCTGACCACCCACGCGCACACCCGAGGAGGACGACGTGGACGACCGCATCGACCGTCGCCGGTTCATGACCGCCGGCATCGCCGGGACCACCGCCGCGATCGTCGGCACGAGCATCGCGAGCCGCTCCACACCGGCTGTGGCGGCAGCGGGCACCCTGCTCGCCGCGGACGAGTTCGACGGCCCCGCCGGCAGCGCACCGAACAGCGCGGTCTGGCGGTACGACCTCGGTGCGGGCGGGTGGGGCAACGGGGAACTGCAGACCTACACCGACTCCCGGCGGAACGCGGCGCTCGACGGTGCCGGCAACCTCGTCATCACCGCTCGGCGTGAGGCCGACGGTTCGTTCACCTCGGCACGACTGAAGACCGAGGGTACCTCGACGGCGCAGTACGGCCGGATCGAGGCGCGCATCCGGATCCCTCGGGGACAGGGGATCTGGCCCGCGTTCTGGATGCTCGGCGCGGACATCGGGTCGGTCGGGTGGCCGGCCTGCGGCGAGATCGACGTGATGGAGAACGTCGGGTACGAACCGGCCGTGGTCCACGGCACGGTGCACGGCCCGGGGTACTCCGGCGCGCAGGGCATCTCGGCGGCGACCACGAACCCCACGGGGGCTCCGTTCGCCGACGACTTCCACGTGTTCGGCGTCGACTGGCGTCCGGACTCGATCACGTGGTCGGTCGACGGCACGGCGTACCGGACGCTGACCCGTGCCGACGTCGGGGCGGACCCGTGGGTGTTCGACAAGCCGTTCTTCGTCGTCCTCAACGTGGCCGTCGGCGGCTCGTGGCCCGGGTCGCCCGACGCGTCGACGCGCTTCCCGCAGCAGATGACGGTGGACTGGGTGCGCGTCTTCGCGAACGCCTGAGACTCAGGGGCGGCCGCGGCCGTTCCGCGCGACCAGCCACAGGTACGTGCTGTGCCCGATGAGGGCGAGGCCGAAGAACACCGCGGCCACGGCGTACACGCGGTCGAGCTTGCCCTGTCCGATCACGAGCATCACGACGCAGAACACGACGGCCACGGCGAGCACGCCCACCTGGACCGTCGACCAGATCCGTCGGAAGCGCGGCATGCCCGTCTCGTTCACGACTCCATGGTGCCAGACGCCGTCAGTGCTCCCGGTACCGTCAGTGCTCCCGGAGCGCCTCGACGAGCTCGGCCTTCCGCTTCGACGAGTACCCGGTGATGCCCAGCTCCTTCGCGCGTCGCTTGAGGTCCGCCACGGTCCAGTCGTCGTACGACCCGGACTCGCCGCCCTTCTTCGCCACGGCGTGCTCGCCCCGCGCCGCGGCGGCGTTGCTGATGCGGGCGGCCTTCTCCTTCGAGTTGCCCTCCTTGCGGAGCTCCTCGTACATGTCCGGCTTCTTGAGTTGGTTCGGCATGGCGCACACCGTACGCCCGGGTCCTCGCCGTGGGAGACTCCGGCATGACCGAACCCTGGACCTCCGACCCGGGTGGTCCGGGCACCCCGATCGTGCTGCTCCACCCCGGTGGCACCGATTCCCGGTCGATGTCGGCGCTGGCCGAGGCGTTCGGTGGCGCCCGTGTCGTGCTCGTCGACCGAGCTGGGCACGGTCGCACTCCCGACGTCGACGGCCCGTGGCACTTCGCGGACATCGCCGAGGAACTCGCCGGCACCGTGCGGTCCCTCGGCGCCGGCCCCGTGCACCTCGTCGGGTGGAGCGACGGCGCGATCGTCGGGCTGCACCTCGCGCTCGCCCACCCGGACCTGGTGCGGTCGCTCGTGTTCGGCGGTGCACCCTTCTCCGTCGACGGCTGGCACGAGGGCGTCCTCGACTGTGACCCGCCCCGGTTCATGGCGGACGCCTACGCCGAGGTGTCCCCCGATCCTCCGGAGCACTGGGAGGTCGTCACCGCCAAGTCGCGGGTGCTGCACACGGCGGAACCCGCGGTGACGGTGGCGCAGCTGGGCGGCCTCGACGTCCCGGTCCTCATCCTGTGCGGGGACGACGACGAGGTGCGGCTCGACCACCTCGCCCAGATGCTCGAGGCACTGCCGGACGGCGAACTCGCGGTGGTCCCGAGGGCGACGCACGGCCTCATCGTCGAGCAGCCGGACCTCGTCGCGCAGCTCGTCGAGGCGTTCCACGCGACCGACAAGAGCGACGGTGTCGCACCCCGCCGTCGCGCGCGGCACTGACCGGACACCGCACTCCTGGGCGGCGGTCCAGATGCCGTCCGGTTCTGTGGGAGGGAACCGATGAGAGGACCCGCACCATGCCCCGCGACCAGTACGAGCCAGCCGACCCGCGCACCCGCTACCCCGACGTCCAGCCGGAGCCGCAGACGCAAGCCGAGCCGGGCCTCCAGAGCCGCATGCGGCCGGTACCGGACCTCGGTGAGGAGACCTACCGGGGAACCGGCCGGCTCGCCGGTCGGAAGGCGCTGATCACCGGCGCGGACTCTGGTATCGGTGGCGCCGTCGCCATCGCGTTCGCACGCGAGGGTGCGGACGTCGCGCTCGCGTACCTCCCGGAGGAGCAGTCCGACGCGGACCACGTCATCGAGCAGATCCGCGCCGCGGGCCGGACGGCCGTCGCGGTACCAGGTGACCTGCGCGACCGGTCCTACGCGACCACGCTGGTGGAGCAGGCCGTCGCGGGACTCGGCGGCCTCGACGCGCTCGTGAGCGTGGCCGGCAAGCAGCGTTGGCAGCCCGAGGTCGAGGACCTCACCGACGAGCAGTTCGAGGCGACGTTCGACGTCAACGTGTTCGGGCTGTTCCGCCTGGTCCGCGCTGCGCTCCCCCACCTGCAGCCGGGGTCGACGATCACCACGACGGCGTCGATGGAGGCGTACGCGCCCGCTCCGGACCGGCTCGACTACGCGGCGTCGAAGGGCGCGATCAACAACCTCTCGAAGGGGCTGTCGCAGGCACTCGTCGAGCGTGGGATCCGGGTGAACATCGTGGCTCCCGGACCCACCTGGACCGTCCTGCAGCCGAGCGGCGGCGTCGATCCGGAGTCGCTGCCCGAGTTCGGGTCGAGCGAGTCGCCGATGGGCCGCGCCGCGCAGCCGGCCGAACTCGCGCCCGCCTACGTGTTCCTCGCCTCGCACGAGTCGAGCTACGTCGCCGGGGAGACCCTCAACGTGAACGGCGGCATGGTGACGCCCTGACCCGGCACGGCCCACGGGCTGCACGCACCCGGGAATGGAACGAGCGTCCCGGGTGTCTCATCCACCACCGAACGCGAAGGAGCACACCATGAGCCACGACCTCCACGAGAGCACGGCCGTCGACGTCCAGCGGAGCTGCACGCCGGCGACGACGGTCTCCGTCCTGCACGACGAGCGCAAGCCGTCGTTCGGGCGCTGGCTGGGCCAGATCAACCGGCAGGACTGACCGCCGTCGCGGCAGCGGCCGGGACCGCGGGCGGTCCGGCAGCGGCCGGGACCGCGGGCGTCGCCGTCGCGGCGCCCGCAGGCGCGGGGGCGGCGCCCGGGACGCCGAGTTCACGGATCCGCCGCGCCGGCACCCCGGCGTAGACCCCGTGGGACGTGAGCCGCCCCCGGACGACCGCCCCGGCCGCCACCACCACGTCGTCCTCGATGACCGTCCCGGGCAGCACGACGGCACGCCCACCGATCCAGACCCGCTCGCCGATGTCGACCGATCGGCCCGAGGCGGTCTCGCTCCACGCCCCGTCGTCGCCGATCTCGTGGTGGCTCGTCATCACGAGCACCTGCATCCCGATCGCGGTGTGGTCGCCGATCCGGACCGGCGCGACGGCCTCGACCGTGACGTTCCGGTTGAAGTACACGCCCCGGCCGACCACGAGGTTCTTCGGGTCCCCCGTCAGTGAGAACAGCGGACCGGGGCTCGACGCGAGGTCGGCGCCCGCGGCGGACGCGATCAACCGGCGTACCGCACGTGGCAGGAACGGCGACCCGAGCAGCAGCGTGAACAGCGTGTACTCGCGGGCGTGGACGACGTCGTCGCGCAGCCGTGAGCCGAACGTGGACGGAGATGCGGTGCGTGCGGACATGCCGCCTCCAGGTCTCGCAGGGGGACGTGTGCGTCCTCGCACACAGCCGGAACGGTAGGTCGGCTCGAGCACGGTCGACAACGCGGGGACCGGGGCGTTGCGCGATTCTTGCGGTGTCCGCTGCCGGGATCCCGCACTGCTACCGTGCTCGCATGTCCTGGGGCCGACGGTACTTCGCGGTCCAGTCGGTC
Source organism: Curtobacterium sp. USHLN213 (assembly GCF_037144815.1). Lineage (NCBI taxonomy): Bacteria > Bacillati > Actinomycetota > Actinomycetes > Micrococcales > Microbacteriaceae > Curtobacterium > Curtobacterium sp. USHLN213. Next base: position 81,286 of record NZ_JBBCYQ010000003.1, read on the forward strand.
GCGGGGGCCCTCTGGTGGATCGCGGTGTGCACCCTCCCCGGGGTCCGGTCGGCGACCCTCGGCTCACTCGACCCCGTCGTCGTCGCGGTGTTCGACGTCCCGCTCTTCGTCGTGGCATCGGCGCTCGCGGCGGCCGGCAGTCGCGCCGCCGCGGTGGTCACGACCGGGTGGACCGCGCTGGTCATGGCCGCCCTGGCCGTCTGGGCCACCGCGACGACCGAGGCCGGTGCCGGAGTGCTCGTGATGATCGGCGCGACCGTCGGGTCCGCCCTCGCCCTGGCGCTCGTCGTGCTCGGCCGGGTCCCGACCGAGTGGCTGACGACCGGCCCGCTGCGGTTCCGGACCGCCGACCCCGACGCGGGTCGCCGCCGCCACGTCCTCGGCACCGTCCTGCAGATCACCGTCTTCTGGGGGCTCTTCCTCGGGGTGCTGCCGCTCGTCATCGCCGCCGCCGAGCACCGCTGGCGGCTCCACCCGACGCTGCCCGACGGCGTCGTGACCACCGCTGTCGTCACCGGAGCCGTCGCACTCGTCGCCGCGAGTGCGCTCGGCATCGCGTCCGCCGCGGCGATGTCGACGCAGGGCGCCGGGACCCCCCTGCCGTCCGCGATGCCGAACCGGCTCGTGATCGCCGGTCCGTACCGCTCGGTGCGCAACCCGATGGCGCTCGCCGGCATCGCCCAGGGCGTCGCCGTCGGGCTCCTGCTCACCTCGTGGATGGTCGTCGTGTACGCGCTCGCCGGGTCGATCGTCTGGAACTGCGTCGTCCGCCCGCTCGAGGAGGCCGACCTCGACCACCGGTTCGGCGACGACTTCCGGCGCTACGCCGCACGCGTCCGGTGCTGGGTCCCCCGGTGGCCGGTCCCGGCGAGCGCCCCGGCGGACGCGATCAGCCCGCCGCGCCGCTGATGTTGACGAGCCAGGTCACGCCGAAGCGGTCGGTGACCATGCCGAACGTGTCGCCCCACGGGGCCTTCGTGAGGGGTTCGATGATCGTCTTCGCCCCGTCGGCGAGCCCGTTCCAGTAGCGCGTGAGGGCGTCCTCGTCGTCACCGCTGAGGGACACCGAGATGTTGCTGACGTCGGGGCCCTCCATGCCGGTCGGTGCGTCGGAGGCCATGAGCAGCAGACCGTTCTCGCCCTCGAGCTGGCCGTGCATGACCTTGTCGGCGTCGGCGGGGTCCTGAGCCATGCCGGCCTCGCCGAAGGTGTTGACGGTGAGTTCGCCGCCGAAGACGCCGTGGTAGAAGTCGAGCGCGTCACGGGCCTGGTCGCGGAGGCCGATGTACGGGTTGAGTCGGACGGTCATGGTGGACTCCTCAGCGGATGGTGCACGGGCGCCGTCGTCCGTGTCGCGTCGATCGTCCCAGACCGTCGGCGCGCGCGGAAGCCCGTGGGCGGGTCGTGCAGGATGGGGCGGTGGGCAGCGACGACGCGTACGACGAGCACCTCAGCGCCGAGATGCCGTGGACCGAGGTGGTCCGGACACTCGAGGGCCTCGGGTGGACGCCGTGCGGCACCGGGGACTGGGCGTGCGCGTTCCGTTCCCCCTCCGGTCGACTCGCGGCTCGGGTCAGCCCGTTCGACCCCGCCGGGCCGTACTCGGCGATGCTCTACCGTGTGGCGGCGCACACCCGTCAGGTCCCCGTGCTGGTCGACCACCGCGTGCTCGAGGGCGGGTCCGACCTCACGGTGATGGAGTACCTCGCACCGGTGTCCGCGGCCGAGGGGGCGGCCTTCCACCGGTCGATCCGTGCACGGGAGCCGGACGTGGCGGCGCTCGCCGAGCACATCGACGCTGTGCACGCGCGTGGCGCCCGGGAGCAGCCGTGGTGGGGTCCGCTCGACGACAACCCGGCGAACGTGATGCGCGGCTCGGACGGCCGGCTGGTCGTCGCCGACCTGTTCTACGCGGACGGCCCCGCGCTGTACGCCACGGTGCGGGACGACCCCGACCGGGTCGTGCGGGACTACCCGGAGCACCTGCGTCGGCACATGACGGAGTTGCCGCTGGCGAGTTCCGGCGGGTGGGCGGTCGGCGACGCGGAGCGGATGCGCCGGGCACTGGCGGCGGCGGACCGACGACGGTCGGGATGACCTCCGGACGGTCCCCGCACACCACCCGCACCGGTCGGTCCCCGCGCACCACCAGCACCCGAGCACCCGAGCACCCAGCCGCCTCGGCCTAGCATCGTGAGGATGCCCGACCCCCGCCCCGACGAATTCATCCGCGTCCGCGGCGCCCGCGAGCACAACCTGCAGGACGTGGACGTCGACATCCCCCGCGACCGCATCGTCGCCTTCACCGGCGTCTCCGGCTCCGGCAAGTCGAGCCTCGCGTTCGGCACCGTGTTCGCCGAGGCGCAGCGCCGGTTCCTCGAGTCCGTCGCCCCGTACGCCCGGCGGCTCATCGCGCAGGGGTCCACCCCGCACGTGGAGTCGCTCACGGGACTCCCCCCGGCCGTCGCCCTGCAGCAGCGCCGCGGTGCCCCGAGTGCCCGCTCCACCGTGGGCACGCTGACGACCCTGTCGAACTCGATGCGCATGCTCTTCTCCCGCGCCGGCACCTACCCGCCGGGAGCCGACCGGCTCGAGTCCGACTCGTTCTCGCCGAACACCGCCGCCGGGGCCTGTCCCCGCTGCCACGGACTCGGCACCGCGCACGAGGTCACCGAGGCGTCCGCGGTCCACGACGACTCGCTCAGCATCCGCGACGGCGCGATCACCGCGTGGCCCGGTGCCTGGCAGGGCAAGAACCTCCGCGACGTGACGGCGGTGCTCGGCTACGACATCGACCGGCCGTGGCGGGACCTCCCCCGCGCCGACCGCGACTGGCTGCTCTTCACCGAGGAGCAGCCGGTGGTCGAGGTGCACCCGAAGCGCGACCGGGTCGCCAAGCCCTACCGCGGTCGGTTCTGGAGCGCCCGGCAGTTCGTGCTGCACACCCTCGCGGACTCCCAGAGCGAGACCCAGCGCACCAAGGCCCTGCAGTACGTCGAGTCCGGACCGTGCGGCCTGTGCGGCGGCACCGGGCTCACCCGGGCGGCCCTCGCCGTGACGGTCGGCGGGCACAGCATCGCCGACCTCAACGCGCTGCCGATCACGGCGCTCGCCGACGTGCTCCGGCCGATCGCCGCGATCACGGACGCCTCGGCGGCGACGTCCCGTGCGTCCTCGGGCGAGCACACCGAGGTGGCCGTCGCGATCGCGGGTGACCTCGTCACGCGCCTCGACGTCCTCCTCGGCCTCGGGCTCGGGTACCTCGCGCTCGACCGGTCGACGCCGACGCTCTCCCCCGGTGAGACGCAGCGGCTCCGGATCGCGACGCAGCTCCGCTCCGGGTTGTTCGGTGTCGTGTACGTCCTCGACGAGCCGAGCGCAGGACTGCACCCCGCCGATGCCGAGTCCCTCGTGCAGGTGCTCGACGACCTCCGCGCCGGCGGCAACAGCGTCTTCGTGGTCGAGCACGACATGAGCATCGTCCGACGGGCCGACTGGATCGTCGACGTCGGGCCGGGCGCGGGCTCCGGTGGCGGCACCGTCCTGTACAGCGGTCCCGTCGACGGCCTCCAGCACGTCGAGGGGTCGGTGACGCGGCGGTTCCTCCACCCGGCCGGCCCACCTGCCGCCCGCACACCGCGGGAGCCGGTCGCCACCCTGGCGCTCCGCGACGTGACGCTGCACAACCTGCACGGTCTCGACGTCGACGTCCCGCTCGGGGTCCTCACCGCGGTCACCGGGGTGAGCGGCTCGGGGAAGTCCTCGCTCGTCGGTGGCGTCCTGGCCACCGAGGGCGCCTCGCACCCGCTCGTGACCCGGGTCGTCCAGGTCGACCAGAAGCCGATCGGCCGCACGCCCCGGTCGAACCTCGCCACCTACACGGGCCTGTTCGACGCCGTCCGCCAGGCCTTCGCCGCCACCGACGCGGCACGGGAACGCGGCTGGGGCGCCGGACGGTTCTCGTTCAACGTCGCGGGCGGCCGGTGCGAGGTGTGCCAGGGCGAGGGGTCCGTCTCGGTCGAGCTGCTGTTCCTGCCCGGCAGCTGGGCGCCGTGCCCGGAGTGCCACGGTGCCCGGTACAACGCCGAGACGCTCGAGGTCCGGTGGGACGGCGCGAGCATCGCCGACGTGCTCGGCATGACCGTCGACGAGGCGGCACCGTTCCTCGCCGGCCTCCCGGCCGCGGCGCGCGGGCTCGAGACGCTGCGCCAGGTCGGTCTCGGCTACCTCCGACTCGGGCAGCCCGCCCCGGAGCTCTCGGGCGGCGAAGCGCAGCGCATCAAGCTCGCCACCGAACTGCAGCGCGCCCGGACCGGCCACACGCTCTACCTGCTCGACGAGCCGACCACCGGCCTCCACCCGGCCGACGTCGAGCTGCTGTCCGAGCAGCTGTCGCGGCTCACGGACGCCGGCAACACCGTCGTGGTCGTCGAGCACAGCATGGACGTCGTCGCGGCGGCCGACCACGTCATCGACATGGGTCCCGCCGGCGGGGACGCGGGCGGGCAGGTGGTCGCCGCCGGTACGCCGGCCGCGGTCGCGGCGTCCGCCACGAGTCCGACCGCGCCCTACCTGCGCGCGCAGCTGGGGCGGTGAACGCGACCGGGTGACGGCCTGGAGGCGCGGTGCGGGCCCGAACCGCGCCTCCAGTCCGATCCGGTGCGGGTCGAGGGCCGCGGCGCTCGCTGAGTGGCCATCAGCTTTTCATCCCTCCGGAGGATGCACCCACGGGGCGACCGGAGCATGCTGAGCGGTGTGTGGGGAGTCCGGTCGTCCGCGACCGCGGTCGTGGGGGCCGCGGTCGCGACGCGCCGGACCGTCTGATCCGACCCGGTCCGGGCCGGTCCGTCCTCAGCGACGCAGCCCGCGCAGCCCGCTGCGGAGCTCGTCGACGAGGACCTCGGGCTGCTCGAGTGCCGCGAAGTGCCCCCCGCGCGGTGCCTCGCCGTCGTGGACGAGGTCCGGGTAGGCGGCCTCGATCCACGTGCGCGGCAGGAGCGGGATGTCCCGCGGGAACACGGTCACCGCGACGGGGAGGTGCAGCACCGGGCCCGCCATCGTGGCGCGGCGGTTCTCCCAGTAGATCCGGGCGGAGGACGCGGCGGAGTTCGTGAACCAGTACAGCGAGATCGTGTCGAGGATGTCGTCGACGTCGATGGCCTGCTCGGCGAGGCCCTGGTTGTCCGTCTTCGACTGGAACTTCTCGTAGATCCACGCTGCTTGCCCCACCGGTGAGTCCGCGAGGGCGAACCCCGGCGTCTGCGGCTTCGTGCCCTGCAGGTGGTTCGACCCGCCGAGCGGTCCCGCGTAGCGCGCGAGGGTGTCGACCGCGTGCTGCTCCTCGTGTGTGCGCTCGTCCGGGATCGTCTCGGGGACGGCGTACGGGGTGTTCAGGTGGATGCCCGCCAGCCCCTCCGGGCGCGCTGCCGCGAGTGCGGTCGTCACCACGGATCCCCAGTCCCCGCCGTGTGCCACCCACCGGGTGTACCCGAGTCGCCGCATCAGCTCGGTCCACGCCGTGGCCGTGCGATCGGCGTCCCACCCCGTGGTCGTCGGCTTGCCGGAGAACCCGAACCCGGGCAGCGACGGCACGACCACGTCGAAGGCGTCCGCAGGGTCACCACCGTGCGCGGCCGGGTCGGTCAGCGGACCGATGAGGTCGACGAAGTCCAGCACCGAGCCCGGCCAGCCGTGGCTGAGGAGGAGCGGCATCGCACCGGGTTCGGCGGACCGGACGTGCAGGAAGTGGATGTCGAGTCCGTCGATCTCGGTCCGGAACTGCGGGGACCGGTTCAGCCGCTCCTGGAACCGCACGGGATCGTGGTCGTGCAGCCAGTGGCGCACGAGGGCCCGCAGGTTCTCCGACCGGACGCCCTGCGACCAGTCCGGCACGGTCTCCGGGTCGGGCCACCGGGTCCTGGCCAGACGGGCGCGGAGGTCGTCCACGTCCGCCTGCGGGACGTCGACGCGGAACGGGCGGACGGCGGTGGATGCGGTCATGGTCTGCGGTCCTCACGATGAGTGTGCGGCAGTTCGTTGCACACGGTTGTGCAACGAACACCGGAACCGTAACCCATTGCACAGCAGTGTGCAATGATCGGTGCATGGCTTCCGGATCCGCACGCGACCTCGCGATGGACGAGACACGGAACCGGATCCTCGACGTCGCCCGCGAACTCCTCGGCCGGCGACCGGATGCCGGCATGGGCGAGGTCGCACAGGCCGCCGGAGTGGTCCGCCGCACCGTCTACGGGCACTTCCCTGCCCGCACCGACCTCGTCCGCACGCTGGCCGAGCGAGCGGGAGCGGAGATCGGCACCATCCTCGAGCGCGCCGACGTCGACGGATCGCCCGCCGACGCCGCGTGGGCGCAGTTCGTCACCGACCTCTGGCCGCTCGCTCACCGGTACCGGGTGCTGTTGGCGCTCCGTCGTGGGCAGCAGGGCGACGAGATCCACGCCCTGCTCGGGGCGGTGGACCGGCGTCTCGCCGTGCTCGTGCAGCGGGGTCAGGACGACGGGGTCTTCGGGCGGCACCTCCCGGCGATCGCCCTCGGGCAGATCGCCTCCGCGACCGTCTTCGCCATCGCCGACGACAGCCGCCCGACGGCACCGGACGCGCCGGATGCCGGCGACGGAGCGGACGCCGGCGGTGCAGCGGATGCCGGCGGTGCAGCGGGTGCCGCCGATGCAGCGGGTGCCGCCGATGCACTCGATCTGCGGGCCGCGGTCACCACCAGCCTCCTCGTCCTCGGCGTCCCGGCAGCACGGGCGCAGGAACTCGCTCCCGCGTCGGACTGACGGGGTCGATCGGGACCACCGTCGCGTGCCCTGCACCGCCGCCAGCGACTCCGCCGCGCCCACGCCAGCGCGCGTTCCCACGCGCACGCCCGGGCACGTTCCCTGCCAGGTCTCGGCCTGGTCAGGACTCCGACAGCCGCACGGCGGCGCGCACTGCACGCAGCCCTTCCGGCGTACCCGGCCAGTGCCGGTCCACCGCCGCCGCGCCCGCCCGCCGCGTGACGAACCGGAGCACGAGCGCGACGACGATCGCGTCGTCGAGGTACCCGATGACCGGCACGAAGTCCGGCACGAGGTCGATCGGCAGCAGCAGGTACCCGAGGAGTGCGACGAGGGCGATGCGCACACCCCGCGGCACCGTCGGGTCGGCGACGAGCCGCCGGACCAGCCGCACGACGTCGGGGACGAGCCGGAGCGCCTCGACCAGCCGGAGGCCGTCACCAGATCGACGTGCGGCGACCACCAGGGCGATCACCACGACGCCCCACACGATGACGAACCCGCCCACGATCGCGACGACGACCGACCACCACTCCATGTCCCGAGCATGGCGGACGCGGTGTCGCGGGAGCTGAGCGAACGGACAGGTCGCGCTGCGAAGGCGGTGTCGAGCCGGAACGGTGCCGCCCGCCCCGGTACTGTTCCCGTTCGTGAGTGTTCGTCGTCGCGCGTCCCGTGTCGTCTCGATCGGGGTCGTCGCAGCCCTCGCCGCGTCGTTGACCGGCTGCGGGGAGGGGTCCGGGGTCGACAGCGACTACGCGAAGATCTGCCGCGACAACTCGACGCAGAAGCGCCTGCCGGACGACGACTGCAACAACCACGGCGGGCACGCCGGCTGGTACTACCTCCCGCTCAGCGGCAGCCGCGCGACGAAGGTCCCGGCCGTCGGCGACGCCGTGTCGGGCGGCACCGCCAGCCTCCCGTCGGGCAAGACCGCGGAGTCGGGCATCTCGTCCCGCGGCAGCTCGGTGACGAAGGGCGGCTTCGGCGGGTCCGGCGAGCACGGCGGGTTCGGCGGCTGATGGAGCGCGTCGAGTTCACCGAGCGCCCGGACTGGCAGCGACGGATCCAGCAGACCGGCCTCATCTACTCGCGGTCGGTGCGCGAGGACGGCACCGCGGTCGAGTACTGGAACGACGGCGCGGCGTACGTGTTCACGCTGCCCGAGGTCGAGGCGCTCGAACGGCAGACCGAGGAGCTGCACCGCATGTGCCTCGAGGCCGCCCGGTACCTCGCGTCCGGCGAACTCGGCACCCTCGGGCTCACCCGCGAGGGCTTCGACCTCGCAGCGTGGTCGCTCGAGCAGCGCGAACCGGACGTGTACGCCCGCTTCGACCTGGCGTACGCGGGCGACGGCTCCCCCGCGAAGATGCTCGAGTACAACGGCGACACCCCCACCGGGCTCATCGAGGCCTCGGTGACGCAGTGGCACTGGCTGCAGGACCGCATCGCCGACGGGACGCTCCCCGCCGACACCGACCAGTGGAACGGCATCCACGAGGCGATGGTCGCCCGCTGGCGCACCCTGCTCCACGCATCGCTCCGCGCCGAGGACGGCGGCCGGCTCTTCGTCGCCCACTCCGACCTCGACACCGCCGGCGAGGACTGGAACACCGTCGCGTACATGCGGGACCTCGCCGGCGAGGCCGGGTGGGAGCACACCGGCATCGAGATGAAGGACATCGGGTGGCACGCGGTCGCCCGGCAGTTCGTGGGCAACGCCGAGCCCGCCGGCTCGTCCCGGAGCGTCTTCACGCTGCCCGGCGACGAGGACGGCACGCAGTACCCGGTCATCCGGAACCTGTTCAAGCTCTACCCGTGGGAGGACCTCGTCTCCGGGGACGACCGCCAGAGCGCGACCAGGAGTTCGGCGCGTTCCTCGTCAGCGACCGCGGCCGCCTCGGCCGGTGGTACGAGCCCGCGTGGAAGATGTTCCTGTCGAACAAGCTGCTGCTGGTCGCGCTCTGGCGGCTGTTCCCGGGCCACGAGAACCTGCTGCCGGCGTTCGCCGACGGCCCGAACGGCATGACGGACTTCGTCGTGAAGCCGGTGTTCGGGCGCGAGGGCGACGGCATCGCCGTGCACCGCGCGGACGGCTCGGTGACGACGAACGGCTCGGAGTACCGCCGCGCCGGCACCGGCGGCGAACGGGTGTGGCAGCAGTACCACGAGCTGCCGGACTTCCCCGGGTCACGCGGCCACAACCACCCGGTCCTCGGCTCCTGGGTGGTGGACGGCGAGTCGTTCGGCGTCGGCATCCGCGAGTCCGACGGTCCCATCACCGACTACTGGTGCCGCTTCGCGCCGAACGTGATCACCGCGTCCTGAACGACGGGGCCGCGCGTCCTGCCACGATGGACGGCATGACCTACACCGCCAGCAGCGACCGCTACGACACGATGCCCTACCGCCGTACCGGGAACTCCGGCCTCGACCTGCCGCTGCTCTCGCTCGGCTACTGGCACAACTTCGGCGACGACGTCGCCTTCGAGACGCAGCGTGCCGTGAGTCGCCGCGCCTTCGACCTCGGCATCACCCACCACGACCTCGCGAACAACTACGGGCCGCCCTACGGTGCCGCCGAGGTCAACTTCGGGCGCCTCATGCGTGAGGACTTCCGGCCGTACCGCGACGAGATGATCGTGTCGACGAAGGCCGGCTGGGACATGTGGCCCGGTCCCTACGGCCAGGGCGGCGGCTCCCGCAAGTACGTCCTCGCCTCCCTCGACCAGTCGCTGCAGCGCACGGGTCTCGACTACGTGGACGTCTTCTACTCGCACCGCCTCGACGCGTCCACCCCGCTCGAGGAGACGATGGGCGCCCTGCACACCGCGGTCCAGCAGGGCAAGGCGCTCTACGTCGGCATCTCGTCGTACGACGCCGAGCGCAGCCGCCAGGCCGCCGCGATCCTGCGCGACCTCGGCACGCCCCTGCTCATCCACCAGCCCTCGTACTCGATGCTGAACCGCTGGATCGAGACCGAGGGGCTGCTCGACGCCGCGAGCGAACTCGGCTTCGGCGTCATCGGCTTCACCGCGCTGGCGCAGGGGCTCCTGACCGGCAAGTACCTCGACGGCGTCCCGGAGGACTCCCGCGCCGCCGCCGGCAAGTCCCTCGACGCGTCGAGCATCACACCGGAGGTGGTCGCCCACCTCCGTGCCCTGAACGACGTCGCCGCCGCACGTGGCCAGTCCCTCGCGCAGCTCGCGCTGGCCTGGGCGCTCCGCGACGAGCGGGTCACGTCGCTCGTCATCGGCGCCTCGCGCGTGTCCCAGGTCGAGGACAACGTCGCCGCCCTGGCGAACACGTCCTTCACCGATGAGGAGCTCCGCACCATCGACGAGCACTCCGTCGGGATCGCGGACGTCGACCTGTGGGCCGGCGCGCGCGCCGGTCAGGTCTCCTGAGCGGGAACCGTCACCAGGTGGCGGACGGGAGGCGCGGTGCGGGGCCGCGCCGCGCCTCCCGTCCCGCAGGCGGTCGCGTCTGCATTCCGGTGGGCCCTGCCGGGATCGGCATGCGTCATCGATTGCACTTCCTGTTCCGCACGGCGTAGATTCGCACCCGTGACCACCATCTCCGAGTACGCGGCGCAGCACGGCATCTCGCCGCGCCGCGCTCGCGCGCTCGCGCAGCAGGGCCGTCTCCCGGCACGACGGGTCGGACGTGCCTGGATCCTCGACGATGGCGTCGCCACGACGCCGGCCGTCGGCACACGACCGATGAGCGAGCGCACGCGGCGCCTGTTCCTCCGTGCACTGAGCGACCAGACCGTCCGTGAGGTGACCGGGTCCGACCGCCGACGCATCGCCGCGTACCTCGGCCGGCTCCGCGCCTCCGACCGACCGGCAGCGCTCATCCGGGCGTGGTTCCGCGGAGCGGAAGTCCCGACGGGCTTCACGCTCGGAGAACTCCTGGTCCGGGCGGCACTGGAACACCAGGACGACGACGTCGCCGACCGTCTCGCCCGACCACAGCGGCGGTACCTCAACTCGCCCGAGCGCCTGGCGCGGGTCGTCGCCGACGAACGGGCGATCCACGGCCTCAGCCGCGCACAACTGGCCGACCGTGCCGGCACGACACCCGGTGACGTCGCCGCCGTCGAGACCGGGCGGCAGGTCGACACCATGCTCACCGTCCTCCGGGTCGTGAACGCGCTCGACGTGCACCCCCTGGCGTTGCCCACCGGAGCCGTCCGGGACTCCGCGTGAACCGGGTGCTGCACGCCTGGCTCGAAGGGCGCTACGTCGGCGAGTTCGCCGTCGACGGGAGCGGCCGGATCACGCTCCGCTACGACGATGCCGCCCCGGACACACCCGTGTCGCTGTCCCTGCCCCGGGACGGCAGGATCTCCGACCGGGCACCGGGCCGGTTCCTCGACAACCTCCTGCCCGATCGACCCGAAGCCCGCGACTGGATGCGCCGCGTCACCGGAGCCCGCTCGACGAGCACGTTCGACCTCCTCGAAGAGGTCGGCGGCGACGTCGCCGGCGGGCTGGTGCTCCTCCCCGCACCGGAGTTGCCGCAGCCGGCGGCCACCGCGCTGCTGCTGGCCGACGACGACGCGATCGCGTTCCGGATCAGCAGCCTGCACGACGATCCGGATCGCTGGTGGGAGCGGAGCGACCCGGCCCGGTTCTCTCTCGCCGGTACGCAGCCGAAGTTCGCGCTCGCGAACGTCGCCGGTACCTGGTTCTGGCCGAACGCGTCGGTCCCGTCGACGCACATCATCAAGCCGGCGTTCTCCGCCAACCGGGGAGCCGAGCAGGCAGAGGTCGCGGCCGAGCGCCTGGCAGCGGACATCGGCATCGTCGCCCCGCGAGCCGACGTGCTCGACGTGGTCGGCGAGCAGGCGTACCTCGTTGAGCGCTTCGACCGGGCACTGCAACCGTCCGGCTTCGCCGCGCGACTCCACATGGAGGACCTCGCACAGGCACTCGGCAGGTCCGGTGCCGACAAGTACCGCATCGGAGCGAAGCCGATCCTCCAGCTCCTGCTGCAGCACGATGCGTCGGGCACGGCCGCGCACGACTTCCTCCGGCAGGCCGCGTTCAACGCCGCGATCGGCAACGCTGACGCGCACGCGAAGAACTACTCGGTCCTGCTCAGACCGGCGGGGGTGGAACTCGCGCCGCTCTACGACGCCCTGCCCACGCGCCTCTGGCCCGGGTACGACGAGCAGCTCGCGATGCGCATCGGTGGCGCGCAGTACACGCAGGAGCTGACACTCGACCACTGGTCGAAGCTCGCCGATCAGTCCGGCCTGGACGTCGACCGCGCCCGCGTCGAGGTGCAACGGGTGTACGACGACGTCGCCGACCGGATCGACACCGCCTGGAACGACCTCGACGACGACCAGGCCGCTCGGATGCGCGGACTCGTCGCCGAGCAGACGGCGAAGATCGCGGGTCCGCGTGCGACGCGCACCACGCCGGGAACGGTGGGCCCTGCCGGGATCGAACCGACGACATCCACGGTGTAAATGTCCTTATCCCTGGACGCTGCCAGACCGGTAGGCAAGTAACCGCAACCATCGCAGCTGTTCAAAGTCCGGTTCTTTGCGGTTAGTTGCCACCGCCTCCGCGTCTTCACCAACATCACACCGACACGCGGAAGCTCCACCGCACACACCAGGACTCGCGGCGTCGGCACTGTAGGCGGCGAGGGTCCGCGCGACGAGTCAGCTGCGCCGGGTGCTCGACGATACCCGACTTGACCTGGGCTTTCCTCGAACAAGGCCCCCGCGGCGTCGGGTCATGCATAGGGCGTGCATGACCAACGCAAACACCCACACCATCAAGGCCCGCAGCGCTCAGACGTCGAACGGCCAGACCGCCCCTTCTCGTCGAGGCCGCGGTTTCACCCACGAGTCGGGCCCGAACAACCCGAACATCGAGTGGTACACCCCGGCCGCCGTGTTCGACGCTCTGGGCGTCGATTTCGACCTGGACCCCTGCTCCCCCGGTTCCGCGCTCTCGAACGTTCCGGCCGTGAACTGCTTCACCATCAACGATGACGGGCTGACCTCCCCGTGGCACGGCATGTGCTGGGTAAACCCGCCTTACGACGACACGGACGCATGGCTCGAGAAGCTGGCTGCACACGGCGATGGCATCGCACTCGTCTTCGCACGCACGGACACCAAGTGGGCGCACAAGGCGATGGCTTCGGCCGACGTCGTCTGCTTCACCGCTGGCCGCATCAAGTTCATCAACGGCCGGACGGGCCGGCCACAGGGGTCGCCTGGCGCGGGGTCGATGTTCCTGGCGTGGGGAGAGCGGGCCGCGAGAGTTCTCCGCCAGGCCGACCTCGGGCTCTGCTTCTCCGTTCTGAGCTGACCACCGGGTTCCCCAGAGGCCCTCGATGCGAGTTCGCGTTGAGGGCTTCTTCGCGCGCTCACATCACGTCGAGAATGCCAGCGCGCTCCAACATCAGAAGCATCTGCCCGTCGCTCGGCCCCACCCGCTCTACCGAACCCAGCGGTAACGGCGCACCGTGCAGCTGCATGACGGTGAGGTAGAGGGCCGGTTTTCCGACCCACTGCTCCGGGAGGTCGGATTCGAATCGCTCGCCCTTCGGTGCCGTGTAGATGGCCAGCTCCTCAACCGTCATCGACGCGGTGCCCTGACGGCGATGCACGCGCTCCCAGTGTTCCAGTTCGGCGTGCTGTGCTCTCTGTGCGACGGCAATCATCAGCTCGGCGCGATTCGAGGCGCCCGGGAGCAGTTGAGCCAGCGCGGCTCGCGGGTCATCGAACAGCATCCAGTCTCCGCTGATGTGGACGAGGGTGTGGGCCGACGGCTCGATGGTCACGACGGCGGCCGACGCCGTCCTGCGCGAATGTCGGCGAGGTAGTCGAGCGGTTGTTGCAGCGACCACAGCGCATCGAGCAGGCGGCCGTCTTCCGGCATTGCCCAGCCGAGGAGAGCGGTCGCCTCAGCGGGTGAGAAGATCTCGCCTGCCCGCACCACCGCGGTCCAACCAGCGCGGATGTGGACGCGGCGGACCTCGTCGGGCGCATCTCGCTTCGCAACGCGCGCGTACTCCCTAGCGCCTTCCTGCGGGGTGACGAGCTCGACTATCAACCCGACGCCGGGACCAAGCGTGAGGACCTGCGCACGAACGCGGACCTCCGCGTCGTCCTCGGGCCCACTGCGGTACTCGATGAGCATCGGCTCGCCGGTGGTCGGCGACGACGAATGCGCATCGACAGTCGAACGCAGGCGCCCCCACGAGATGGCTCGCCACGTACCGCCGCCCGCTTGCAGCACGGAGAGCGTCTCCGCCGCGAGGTGCTGCTTGGCCTCGGGGTAGCCGCTCATGCGAGGTCCACAGCTGCCGGAGTGATCGCGCGTGGCGCCCCGGTCGATCCTGATCCGTTCACGAGAGATGTATGCGCGGATTGCACGACATGCGTGCGTACGGACGGAACGACGACAGCATTCGGGCTGGTGCTGATCATCCGCACGCGGTGCGTCCGTGCGTCGAAGGTCCGAATGCGCGGCGGGGGCTGAGTTCATCACGAACGCTTCTATGCGGCGAACCGCGGCGTTGACGCGACTTTCTCGAGGGCCGGCGCGATCCGGCCGTCATCGAGCAAGCGGTGACTTGCCGGTGCTCGACGGGTGGACGGGATCGTCAAGTCACCGCAGATCGCCGGTGGCAAGCCGATCGGAAGGGGTAGAGGGCCCTTTGACTTGAAGACTTATGTATAGAGGATACAAAGAAGAAGAAGAAGAAGTAGATCGGCCCTAGATCCCCACACCTATATACCCCCTAAAAGGTCTATAGCTGTACCTCCCCGCAACGGTCATGCACGGAAGCCACGAGAGGTTTCCCCAGTTCAGACCGACTTTTCTGACACTTCCAGGGCTCATCACGGGCAAGCACTATCCGCCAGGAACGACGATCCGGGCACCCTGGGTGCATGTCAGGAGCCCCGACGACAAGGGCCATCAGCCCGGTTCCTCCCTGAGGACGGCGGCTATGACACACCGGCCTCGCCGTCGCTGGACTGGACCGAAACACAGGTCAACTCAGCCCGTCTCGGTCACTCCGACATTTTCGCCGCATAGAGGTGGGTGGACAGCAAACAGCCTGTCCGTCCACCACGAGGAAGCGAACACATGTCCCCCACCAATCAGCCCGCCGGCAACGGCGCCATGTCACTCCGAGAGCTCGCTGCGGCGGCTGACGTCACCCTCGGCACCGTTTACGCCTGGAGCGCCAAGGGCATGCTCCCCGAGTCTGCATCCAAGGTCGACGGAAAGTTCTGGATCCCTCGCGCTGACGCCGACGTGCTCATCGCAGAACGGCGTGCGGACAAGCAGCGCTTCTTCGGACAGAACACCGAACCGTTCCCGCCGGATGTCGAGACAGTCGGGCTCGAGTGGCTCGCCGCTCAGTTGAACGTGTCACTGCGCCGGGTGTGGGCCCTGAGTGCAGAGGGCGCGCTGCCTGCATCCGCGCGACGGATCGGGCGATCCATCCAGATGCCCATCGAAGACGCACGCACCTTTGCCGAGGAGCAGCGCAGCCGCCGACGACGCCCGTTCCCAAGGCGCCGACAGGCATCGCGAGCGACAGTGGGCCTGGGGTGGCTCGCTGATGAAATCGGATGCCCTCGACAGTCCCTCTACTACATCATCAACATCGTTCCGCTGCCGGACTCGACGTTCTACGTCGGGAACGAGATGCGGATGCCCCGCGAGGACGGCGAGAACTGGGTCGCCGACTTCTCCGCGTCGATCGAAGCCGACAACGCCAACGGGCGACGCCTCGGCGCCGCGCTGAACCGGTCGCAGGCCGCGTGAGGGTGGGGGTCGGCCGAGCGATGTCAGCCGACCGCCACGAGCTCGGCCTTCGTCAGATGATCTCGTCACGGTATGCGGGCTGTGCGCACGCGAGACCTTCCCAACGCACCTGGAGAGGCCAACCGCCACCCTTGGTGACGACGCCACGACACCCTCCGGGTACGAACGTCCTGCTCGTTCCCCCATGGTCCTTGCTCGCAGCGACAACGGTTCCGGCGGAAATCATCATGGTCGTTCCTCTCTTGAAGCCGGCCGGACATCGGCGGCGCCGTTCCTATGCGCGGACAGGACGGGCTTTGGGAGCGCCGCAAGTCGCGAACCGGGGTGCCATCTGATGTGACCTCCGTGGTTGTGAATGCTGACTCGCCTCGAGGGGTCACTCGAGGCATGTTGTCGATGACCTCGCTACCTCCGCACATATCGCAGGTAGCCCCGCCGGTCTCCATCCGAGACAGTCGCCGGCACGGCAGATCCGATCTCGAAGGGAATCTGATGCACAGCGCCAGCGACGAATGGTGGTCTCAAGCCCGGCAACGTACCGACATCCTCGACTTGCGGGATTGGTCCACGTGGCCGGTCGACATCACGCGCGAACTCGTCGCCCTCGAACGCGCGGGCCTGCCCGCCACGATCGAGACCCACGACACAATCCGCCTCGCCGACGGCCGCCGCGCCCGCGTCGCACCAGCCGCATCCCCCCGCCGCCAACCCGGCCTGAGTCTCGACGACGAGCCAGAACTGCTGCTCGTGCCGACACCGGCGTACGTCAACCGCCGCACCTTCGTCGAAGTAGCGCGGTCCGCACCGAACGTGCTGCTCGTTGACGGCTCCCAGGTATGGGAGGACGGCCGGCAGATCGCCGGAGAGCCTGCGTTCCAAGAGCTCCGAAGTGACCGGTACGCGGTGTTCGCCGTCGCACGCACCCTCCCTGTTGCCAGCGGCCGTATCGATCAGATCGCGGCCCACACGGGGATGAGCGTTGGACGGGTCGGTGACGCGCTCAGCGTTCTCGGCGACACCGTTCGGCACGTCGACATCGGATGGGAAGCGGTCGACATGTTCGCCCTCGCCGACTGGGCGATGACCTACAACGGGCCCGGTGGTACCGCCACCAGCTGGCACCACCCCGGTACCGTCAAAGAACAAGCGCGCCTCCTCATCGACGCCGGCGCACTCGTCTCCGGCGCCTGGGCGGCGATGACCCCGTTCCCTGGCCTTTCGTATCTCGGCCGGAAAGACGACGTCGGAACCGGACGAACACGGGTGGCGTTCACCCGCAACATGCCCGACATGGCCGCGCTGGGATTCACGCCCGCCGTCCCACCAAGGGATGGGAGGGCGCGACCGAAGTTCACCGTCGCTGTCCCCGAGGACGAGACCATCTTCGCGACGTCGAACTTCTCCGCCGGCGGCATCACCGACGACACCATCACCGTAGCCACTCTCATGCGCGGCTACCACGAAACTGACCTCGCCAACCAGCTCCGCAGCCGAATCCACTTCCGCACCGACGTCCACTACGACCTCATCCACCATCTTCCTTCGTGACAGGCCCGTACGACAGCACGCTTCAAGCATCGGAAGTGTCACCCACGACTGTGGGCGCCCCAGATTGCGCCGGCGTCTCGTGCGACAACTGCCGAACCGCGGACCCCGCGCCCGTGCCGGGACTCGTTGAGACCAACGACGGGGTGTGGCACGTCGCCTCGAGCCCGTGACGCGTCACCTCAGTCGACCAGGCCTCGGTTGGCGACCGTCGGGCGACGAAAAGGCGCCTCAGCACGACAACGAACCACTCGGAGTGACCGCGCCGACAGGCCTGACCTCGACGACACAGCAATCGGCTTCTCCTCCGCACAGATTGAACCAGCCACGACGGGAGCCCCGCGATCAAAGGAGTCCGCGGGCGCCTGGAGTCCGTCGCTGCGCCGCTACGACCTCGGCCTCTGAATGCCGAGCAGACGCGCTGCGCCCGCCGGCCAGAAGCGTTCGTATGGGGCAGCCTTGAGAGAATCAAAGCGGACCATCTATATGCGACACTCGAACCCTCGATCGAGCGGCGGTCCGCAGCCGGCCGGTCGACGACCGGCTATCGGTCACTCGTGCCTTGCCAGTGGAGGCAGCTGAAGCCTCGCTACATTCGACGCATCCGTGCGGCGAGTCGGAGTGCCTGAACGGAACGTCGGTGTTGTTCCGAGCGGTGGCGGCCGTTGGCGGGCGAGGGGTGTGGTGCCGCGATGACGGGGACGAGTCGGGCGTGCTCGTCCAAGGTGAGGTACCGCATGACTCCGTCGAGAGCGATGCTCCCGTACGTGACAATCGCTTCGACGGAGGGGAGCGCCTTGAGGAGAACGCTCAGGGCATGTCGTCCCTCGTCGATGTCCGCAGGTCGTATGCGCCCGGGGAGCTCCCACGGGATGAGGTTCCAGCGAAGGTACTCCTTGCGTGCGAGTCCGGACTCGATGCGGGCTGCGCGATACGCGGCCGCGGTCGGCCCCGGGTTGTCCTCGCTGCAGACCGCCGCGTGCGCTGCGGCGATCGTCTGGGGGCCGGGTGACTGCATGAGGACCAGCACTCGGCTGGACGTGCCGCCGGATCGTGGGTCGAAACTCGGGACGAAGCGCCGCGCACCGTCGGGTGCGGTGCGCCATGTCTCCGCGAGGGCGTTCAGCGATCGAACGTCCGCGACCTCATCCGCGAATTCGTCCGGCGTGCTCACGCCGGCTGTGGTGGTGCGAGGAGTGTGCCGCGGATGACGGAGCCGTGGAACGTGCGGACGGCGACGGTGATCCATGCGGCGACGAGGCCGGCGTAGTAGACGACCGCGAGCACGGCGACGACAGTGAGTCCGGAGTGCAGGGCCAGGCCGTTCAGGCCGGTGACGCAGGTCCCGACGGGGAACGTGAACGACCACCACGTCAGGCTGAACGGCAGGTGCTCGCGGGCGGTCCGGATGGTGATGGCAAGGGCGATGACGGTCCACAGCAGCGCGAAGCCGAGCATCGCGAACCCGTACACCAACGCCACGACCAGCAGTGCGTGGGCGGTGGAGGCGTCGACGACGGTGGGGGCGTTCGAGGCGAGGAGGTTCACTGCGGTGATCGACTGCCCGACCGGTCCGAGCACGATCCACAAAGTCGGGACCATGCCTGCGGCACCGACCTTGTGCTGCGCGAGCCGGTTCCAGATCAACGTGATCACGACCAGGGACGTGATGAGGCTGAGGCCGAAGAAGCCGTAGCAGGACCACAGGAGGGTCTCGCGTGCTTGCCCGGCGGGCGCGTACGGCAGCAGGAGTGCGCCGGTGGAGGCCGACACCATCGGCGGGACGATCGGCATCAGCCAACCGCCGAACGCGGAGTCGGGTCCGTTCTCGTGGCGGGTGAACGCCAGGTACGGCACGAGGACCGCAGTGAGCAGTCCGCCGACGGTGCCGACGGTCCAGAGGACCCAGTCGATGGTGACAGCGGCGGGGAGGCCGATCCAGTCCTTGCCGAGGAGGATCGTTCCGGCGCCGACGGTGAGGAACGCCATCGGCGGTGCCCCGTAGAAGTGCGAGATCACCGGGTGCAGGTGGTGCTTTGCCGCTGTGCTCCGGTAGCGGATCCAGTGCAGGACCGTCGCGATGGTGAGGGCGACGAGCAGGACCGCCGCGATCGCCCAGACGACCGTCGCCGCAGTCCGGAGCCCCGGGAACTGCAGCGGCAGCGACGCTGCCGCGACGGCGACGATCCCGGTGCCCATGATCGACGCGAACCAGTTCGGAGTCAGGTTCGACACGATCAGGCCCGGCCGTTCCAACTCTCGGAACAACCGCCGGTCGCGCACACCATGCTCGGACGTCGTGGGTGCGTGGGCGAGGTGAGCGGACATGCACCCATCGTGCGCGTGTGCCCCATGGTTCGGGAACGGCGAACTCGTTGGCAGGGCACAATGGCTGCTTGTGGCACTGCGGCGGCTGACGGACCGGACTCTGGACCTCGACACCCTCGAGGTCCTCGTCCGCGTCGCGGAGACCGGTTCGTTGACCCGCGCGGCCGACGTGTTGGGGGTGACACAGCAGGCGGTGTCGGCACGCTTGCGTGCCGCGGAACAGGCAATCGGTCAGCCGCTGGCGCACCGGACGGCATCAGGGACCGCGCTGACCGACGCCGGCCGAGTGGTGCTCGGTCTGGCCGTCCCGGTGCTGGAGGCATCCCGGCGGCTCGAAGCAGGCGTCGCCGCGCTTCGAGAACCCGCGGGATCCCTCGTCGTTGCAGCGTCGCAGACGATCGCCGAACTCCTGCTCCCCGGGTGGTTGCTCACCCACCGTGCTGCCGCGCCGGATGCGTCGGTGCGCTTGATCGCGGGGAACTCCGCCGACGTGACCGACCTCGTCCGTTCCGGCGCTGCCGACGTCGGATTCACGGAGACACCTGCTGCGCCACCTGACCTGTCCTCGCTGGTGGTCGACGAGGACGAACTCGTGGTCGTCGTCGCCCCGCACCACCCGTGGGCAAGCGCTTCAGGCATCACCGCGGATGACCTCGCGGAGACGCCACTGCTGCTCCGCGAGGAAGGGTCCGGCACCCGCGCCACGGTCGAAGCGTGGCTCGACCGTGCTGGGCTCCGCCTGGTCGCCCCAGCGGCCGTGCTGGAGACGACCGGCATCATCCGCGCCAACGCGCGGGCCGGCATCGCGCCGGCGGTGATGAGTCTCCGCACCGTCGACACCGACCTCGCCGACGGTGCCCTCGTCCGAGTGCCGCTACTCGGCCCGCCACTGATCCGGCCGCTGCGCGCAATCTGGACGGGCCGCCCGGGGCCCGCTGTGACGGCGTTCCTAGACACCGCCCGCAGCTCGAGCGCCGGTGGTCAGATCAGTCCGTAGGGCAGCTCCGGGTGCTGTTCGGCGATTTCGATGAGCCGGTTGTACTTCGCGACGCGTTCCCCGCGGGCGGGTGCGCCGGACTTGATCTGCCCGGTGCCGGTCCCGACAACGAGGTCCGCGATGAACGTGTCCGTGGTCTCCCCGGAACGGTGCGACACCATGCTGGCCATCCCGACGCTGGTGGCGGTGGCGATCGCGCCGAGGGTCTGGGAGACGGTGCCGATCTGGTTCGGCTTGATCAGTGCCGCGTTCGTCAGCTGCTGTTCGCCGCCGTCGCGGATCCGTTGCGGGTCGGTGACGTAGAGGTCGTCGCCGACGATCTGGATCCGGTCTCCGAGCGCTGCCTGCATGCGGCGGAACCCCTCATGGTCGTCTTCCGCGAACCCGTCTTCGACGCTCCGGATCGGATACGCGTCGACCAGGTGCCGGTAGTAGTCGACCAGCCCGTCCCGGTCGAGGCTGTCGTCAAGCATCCGATAGGAGCCGGCGCCCTGGGAGAACTCGTTCGCGGCCGGGTCGAGGGCGATCGCCACCTGATCGACGCCCGGCTCGTAGCCGGCGGCACGGATCGCGGCGACGAGCAGGTCGAGCGCTTCCTCGGGGGCGGCAATTGACGGTGCGAAGCCACCCTCGTCGCCGAGGCCGAGGCTGCCGAACCGGTCCCGCACCAGGGCCGCGAGCGCGTGGTAGACGTCCGCGCCGATGCGGACGGCGTCGGCCATCGAGTCGGCATCGACGGGGGCGATCATGAACTCCTGGAAGTCCAGGGCGTTCGCTGCGTGCGCGCCGCCGTTGAGGACGTTGAAGTGCGGGACCGGTAGGCGCGGCGTCGAGCCGGTGATCTCGGCGATCCACTGCCAGAGCGGGAGGTCCGCGGCGTGGGCGAGGGCCCGGGATGCGGCGATCGAGGTGGCGACGACGCTGTTCGCGCCGAGCCGGCGGTACCCGGTGGTGCCGTCGAGTTCGGCGAGGGCGGCGTCGATCCGCCCGATCGAAGACCATGACCGGCCAGTGAGGAGCCCTGAGATGTCGGTGTTGATCAGGTGGAGCGCCTGAGTAACGTCGCGGCCGCCGAACTTGGAACCGCCGTCGCGGAGCTCGACGGCTTCGTGGGCGCCGGTGGATGCGCCCGCGGGGGCGTCCCCGGTGACGGTGCGGCCGTCGTCGAGCTCGAGGGAGACGCGAACGGTCGGGTGGCCGCGGGAGTCGAGGATGCGGGCGCCGTGGACGGCGTCGATGGTGACGGGGTGGTCGTGGTGGGTGACGTACTCGCCCTGATGTGCTCCGTGGTGGTGGATGCCGCTGATGTAGTCGTTCATGGTGACGCTCCTTCGGTTCGGGTCATGCGTCGAGCTGGCGGGTGGTTGCGGGGAAGCCGCGGGGAGGCGGAGGGACGACCTCCTGGCGATCACTCAGCGCCAGTGCCTCCCCGCGGCAGTCTGTGGACCCGTGGGTCACGGGTGTCGGGTGTGGGCTTCCTGTGCGGTGCGGATGACGGCTTCGGCAGCAGCACGGTCGGCCCACCCGTTGGTGGTGACGTGCTTACCGTGCTCGATCTCCTTGTAGTGGGCGAAGAAGTGCTCGATCTCCGCCAGCGTGGGCTCCGGCACATCGGTGATGTCCTGCAGCTGCGCGAAGCGGTCGTCGCCAGCGGGGACGGTGAGGATCTTGTCGTCGCCGCCGTTCTCGTCGACCATGCGCAGCATCCCGACCGGCCGGACCGTGATGACGACGCCAGGGAACGTGGGACGGGGTAGGAGCACGAGGGCGTCGAGGGGGTCGCCGTCCTCGCCGAGGGTGTTGTCGATGGAGCCGTAGTCCTGGGGGAACACCATGCTGGTGAACACCGCCCGGTCGAGCCGGATCCGGCCGGTGGTGTGGTCGACTTCGTACTTGTTGCCGCTGCCGCGGGGAATCTCGATCGTGACGTCGAACAGCATCAGCGCCTCCGGTTCTGGAGCGGGTGTGTGGTCAGTGGGCGGGGTGGTCACAGGGTGCCGCCGAGGAGAATGCCGGCGGTCGCGGCGGCGACGGAGACGACGAGCATCCCGAGAACGTTGATCGCGGCGGCGGTGATCCGGCCGCTGCGGGCGAGGCGGACGGTTTCGAAGCTGGCGGTGCTGAACGTGGTGTAGCCGCCCATCACCCCGGTGCCGAGGACCGCGACCGGCACCGCACCGAGGTGGGTGGCGGCACCGACGATGATCCCCAGCAGCAGCGACCCGGTTACGTTGATCGTCAACGTGCCGACGGGGAGCCGGAACTCCCGGCCGGTGTTGATCACCCCGTCGAGGAGGAACCGGCCGGCAGCGCCGGCACCGCCGGCGACGGCGACGGCGAGGATGAGCGCGGCGTTCATGCGTCCTCCGTTCGGGGTCGGAACCAGCCGGCGACGACGAGACCGCAGGCGGTCGCGATCGCGCCGGACAGGACGGTCAGGAGCGCGTACCCGGTGCCGGCGAGTCCGTGCCCGTCGAGGAACAGGGCGGCGGTGGACTCGGCGAGGGTGCTGTAGGTGGTGAACCCGCCGAGGACCCCGGTCCCGAGGAGCAGCCGCAGCACCCTCCGGCGGCCGGCATCGGGCCCGCGGTGCGCGAGCGCTTCCAACAGCACACCGAGGGCCAACGCGCCGGTGATGTTGATCCAGAAGATCGACCAACTCACCCCGCCATCGGCAGGAAGCACGATGCTGATGACGTCACGGAGGGCAGTACCAGCGGCCCCACCGACTGCGACGAGGCCGACGTACCGCCACCGCAGATGCACCGGCCGCATGGTCGCTGCGGGGTCGGAGACGTCGACGTCCGGGTCGGAGGGGAGCTGGTCGTCGGGCATCGGGGTGTCCGTTCGGGTGGTCATGTTCCGCCTTCTGCCGCGACCAACGCCGCGGCGTGCTGTGCTGCTGTCGGATCCAGGAACGCCCCACCCCGCGGGACGAGAGCACCCGTCGGGGCGAGGTGGTACTGCACGGGTTGCCCGGTCGGCAGGTTCAGCTGCTCGAGCTCCGGGCCGGTGAGGTCGCCAATGCATGCGCACAACGCACGGAGCGAGTTCCCGTGCGCGACGACGAGGACGCTCCGCCCTGCCCGCAGCATCGGCAGGAGCCGGTCGTGCAGGACGGGGCGGACCCGCTCGATGACGTCCGAGAGGGCCTCGGTGCGTCGGAGAGCGCCGTCGGGCAGGCCGCGCAGCGCGGAACTTGACCGCAGTTCCTCCCACAGCTGCAGCGACATCGGTGGCGGCGCGCCGGTACGGGACCTGCGGAGCCGCAAGTACTTGTCGTCACCGAGCATCCGACGGGCGTCGGTCTTCGTCATCCCGGTCAGAGCACCGTAGTTGCGTTCGTTGAACTGCCACACCGCTTCTGTGGGCATCTGTGTCCCGAGGGCGTCGCAGACCAGTTCGGCGGTGCGGACGGCTCGGCGCAATGTGGAGGTGACCACGACGTCCGGCGTGATGTGCTTCGACCGAAGAAGCTGCCCCGCCGCTGCCGCTTGCTCTTCACCGTGAGGCGTGAGCGGGACGTCGAGGAGCCCGGTGAAAGTGCCGGCTTCGTTCGCGGTGCTCTCCCCATGCCGCAGAAGCATCAGCGTGCCCGTCACGGGGCATCCGACGGCCGGACCACGGTGGCACCAACCGGGTCATGCGGGACGACCAACACCGGCCGGTGCTGCTGATGGGTCAAGTGCGCGGCGACAGACCCATTGAGCAGTTCCGTCACCCGGCGTCGGCCGGTCTGCGATCCGACGACGATCATCACCGCATCACGTTCCTCAGCCACCGCAGCGAGTGCGCGACCCGGATCCCCGACCCGGAAGGCAACTTCCACGTCCACTAATCGCGCTGCAGCGAGCTCCTGAATGACCCGCACGTCTTCGTCGGGGAGCTGCTGCGGGTCGCTGTCCGCCGTGTCCGGGTCAATCGGTTCGATGATCTCCGACCCATCCGCACGGAACCCCGTCGACAGCAGCGCCGGATCGATGACCACACACACCAGGCGGGCGCTGAAGCGTTCAGCGACGGCAGCCGCGACACCGACGACGTCGTGCGCCTGCCCTGGCTGCACACCGACGACGACAACACCGGCAGTGTTCGACTCGACCATGACATATCCCTACCTCAGGCGCGCAAAAGCGCGACCAGCTGAGATAGGGACTGTTGTCGACGATTGTCGAGGTTGGGTCCGGCAAGCCCCACTGCCGGGTCCGAAGACCCCACAAGTATGCACCCACCACCCCATGCCTGCACCGACAATCTTCCGCACCTCGATACCTGTGCTGGCTGCTGCCCTCCACGATCCTCGGACGGCGGGTACCCCTTGGGGGTATCATGACGGTCACCTGTCGCCTCGCACGGCTGACGCTCTCCGACCCACTGAAACCAGATGATCATCACCACGTCTCCGCGTCGCCGACTGCTGTTGCAGGTCACGGCGACGATGGCGTTGCTGCTGCTGGTCGGGTTCACGGTCCTGATGCACACCATGGCCGGGCACACCGCCGACCCTGAGCATCCGATGACAGCTCCCACCGCCGCGATGGAGCACCACCCGGCCGCTGCCACCAGTCACACCGCGGCCACCGGTCATGCTCAAGACGTGGTTCCCGCGGTTGCGGTGAAGAACGTCCTGAGCGATGCCGGCTGCGATGGTGGCTTGTGTGCGCTGATGTGCTCGCTGATGGGGATGGCGTGCATGCTGACGATCGCCCTGTTCGCGTGGGTGCTGCTCCGCGCCCGGAGTGGCGGGGTGCTGCATCTCCTCGCGCGGCTGCTCGCCCTCGCAGCCCACGTGGCACGCCGTGTCGCGGCGCCGCGGCCGCCGTCACTATCGGCATTGCAGATCATCCGAGTCTGATTCCACCCCGGCGGGTCCTCCCACCCTCCGGCAGCACCCGCATGCCCAGAACCCGGGCAGGCAGTCGCCTGCCCGCACCCATCTGACGCATCCACGGAAACGGAATCCACCATGCAGACCACCACCATGCGCGCTCTCGCGGCCGCCGCAGCCCTGGCCATCGGGCTCACTCTCGCGGGCTGCTCCACCAACAACACCAGCAGCCCAGAGACGTCGTCGTCGGAATCCTCGTCGTCGAAATCCACCTCCGCGGCGTCGCACAACGATCAGGACGTCAAGTTCACGCAGCAGATGCTGCCCCACCACCAGCAGGCCATCGAGATGAGCGACATGCTCCTCGCGAAGGGCTCCGGCGTGCAGGCCGACGTCGGGACGCTGGCGAAGCAGATCAAGGCCGAACAGGTCCCCGAGATCATGGAAATGACCGGCTGGCTGAAGGCGTGGAACAAACCGACCCAGATGCCGAGCATGTCTGGGATGAACCACTCTGCGATGTCGGGGATGATGTCCGACTCCGACATGCAGGACCTCCAGAACGCGTCCCCGCGGGACGCCGGGCAGCTCTACCTCGAGCAGATGATCCAGCACCACACCAGCGCCGTCGACATGGCGAAAACCGAAGTCACCAAGGGCAAGAACGCAGACGCGGTCGCACTCGCGAAGTCGATCGTGCAGAGCCAGACCGAGCAGATCACCCAGATGCAGGACATGCTCGCATCCAAGTGACCCGGCGCGCGCCGCGGCAGGCTTGACCGCCTCCTCGGCGCGCAACCGGTCCGGTCCGACCCGGTCCGGTCTCCCTCATTCTCACGACGCTGCGGGACACTCTTCCCGCACCGCAACGAAGTAGGTGTACATGTTCATCCTCAACGCGCTCGGCGACGCCCTCGCAGCCGCTGGCTCCATGGGGTGGGAGATCCTCTGGCCCCTCATCCTCGGCTTCACCCTGTCCGGTATCATCCAAGCCGTCGTCCGCACGGACCGGATCATGAAGCTCATGCACGACGACTCGCCTCGCGCGATCAGCGTCGCGACCGGACTCGGCGCCCTGTCATCGTCCTGCTCCTACGCCGCAGTCGCACTCGCACGAGCCCTGTTCCGGAAAGGCGCGAGCCTGTCATCCGCGATGGCGTTCGAGGTCGCATCGACGAACCTCGTCGTCGAACTCGGCCTGATCCTGGCGTTCGTGATGGGCTGGCAGTTCACCCTCGCGGAGTTCATCGGCGGCCCAATCATGATCATCCTCATCGCCCTCGGTTTCCGACTCTGGATGCGTGGCAAGATCCTCGACGCCGCCCGCGAGCAAGCCGACAAGGGCCTTGCCGGATCGATGGAGGGCCACGCGGCGATGGACATGTCCGTGCAGGGCAACCAGGGGTTTTGGCGGCGACTGTTCTCGAAGCCGGGGCTGACAAGTGTGTCGCAGTACTTCGTCATGGACTGGGCATCCGTCATCCGCGACGTCATCATCGGTCTGCTCATCGCCGGCGCATTCGACGCGTGGGTGCCGAAAGCCTGGCTGCAAGCGATCTTCCTCGAAGGGCACCCCACGCTCGCGTTCATCATCGACCCAATCATCGGACCGATCCTGGCGATGGTGAGCTTCGTCTGCTCCGTCGGTAACGTGCCCCTGGCTGCAGTGCTCTGGAACGGTGGGATCAGCTTCGGCGGCGTGATCAGCTTCATCTTCGCCGACCTGATCATCATCCCGATCATCGTCATCTACCGGAAGTACTACGGCTGGAAGGCCGCCCTCCGGATCACCGGCATCTTCTACGGCGCCATGGTCCTCGCCGGGTGGGCCGTCGAGCTGCTGTTCACTCCGCTGGGCCTGATTCCCACGAACCGGCACCTGAGCATCGTCGCGACCACAATCAGCTGGAACTACACCACCTGGCTCAACATCGTGTTCCTCCTGATCGCCGCGTTCCTGCTGGTCGTGTTCATCCGCAGCGGTTCCTGGTCGATGCTCCGCATGATGAGCGACGCACCCGAGGAGAACAGCCACGGCCACTCGCACACCTGACCATTCCGTAGGACCGCGCCCCCCACCTCCGCCGTCCGGTAGCCGATCGCCTACCGGGCGTGGAGTTCGAGGTAGTCGAGTGCCTGGCGAACCGTCTCTTCGAGAGGGCGGGTGCTGTCGGTGATGAGCCGATCGTCCGTGCGGGGCTCGTACTCGTCGGCGGTGCGCTGTACCTCGTCCCACGTCGGCAACGTGAACCCGGGCAGGTCGTTCGCACGCTGTTCCACGCGGCGGCGGTGTTCGTCGACGTCGGCACACACGACCTCGATCACGCGCAGCGGCACCCCGGCGGCATCAGCCGTGGACACCCACCCTGCCCGAGCAGGTTCAACGCCGCTCACCGCGTCCGCGATGACCACCTGACCGCGACGGAGGTTCGGTACCGCGATGGCATGCATGATCGAGTACGCAGCGATACCGGACTGCTCGCGTGGGATTTGGTACTTCCACATCGCGCCCTCGATCGCGTCGACGCGGAGCGTCAGCGAGGGCATCAGCTCCGCGATAGCAGCAGACAGCGTCGACTTCCCTGCACCAGGAAGACCACAAACCTGAACCAGCATCGACAACTCCTTCGGCGGCCGTAGCTCCTTGTCTATCGCTCGCGGACGCGCAGCACCAGCGACGTGGATACGCACGCTGGACCACTCAACGGGCGGTCACGAGCGGCGGCAAAGGGGGATGTGGCCCCACCACCCGAGACCGTCGGCATCAACATCGAGGATGTCGCCGTACGCCCCCAGGGGCTCTCCGATGTTGAAGTCCGCTACCTCCTGGCCGAACTCTTCGGGTGTCGCAATGTCTCCGGTTGCGTAGACGTCCATCCGGTCGATGGTGGTCTCTCTATTCCGGATGATGCCGACTCGTCGGCCACCGGTCCAGGAGTAGATGACGCGAAACTCATCGTTTGTGGCCCAGGCGTCTTCAACGACCACCCGCTCGGCTTCCGTGGGCCCGCCGCCACAAAGCTTCCGTAGACAGGCAAGAAGCGCTCGTGGACCCCAGTCGTCGGAGTGTCCTGATTCGAGTTCCGCGATGTCCCCGGGGCCGCGACGATGAACGGGCTGTCCCCAGACGACAGCGAGCACGTTGCCCGCGACGCTGGTCCAGAGCATGTCCGCCGGTGACAGCGTGCTGATCTGGGTCGCGTACGCGAGGCCGAACGACTGCATGAACGTGTTGATGACGATCACCAGCGACATCAGTACGACGACCAGGAACGCCTTCGGATTCGACCGGAACAGCTCGACGATCGGCAGACGGGCGCGCCGATGGGCGTCCTTCTCGTCGACGAACACCTCAGGTTCCTCGAGGCGGCGGCGCACGAGGTACGCGACGATCAGGACGACGACGGAAAGCAGGAACGGGACTCGCCATCCCCAGCTGTCGCGGGCGGCTTCCGGCAGCGCGGCGACGGGAAGGAAGACGAGCGATGCCAGGATGATCCCGGCGCTGATGCCCGAAGACGTGAAACTCGCGTAGAACGCCCGGCGACCCTCCGGCGACTCCTCGACCGTCAACGTGGAAGCGCCGGCGGTCTCGCCACCGGCGGACAAGCCCTGCAGGATCCGGAGCACGACGAGCAGAATCGGCGCGAGGTAGCCGGCCGTCTGGAACGTGGGGAGGACGCCGATGAGGAACGTCGAGGCGCCCATGATCGTCAGCGTCGCCACGAGCGTGTTCTTCCGGCCGACGCGGTCGCCGAGGTGCCCGAAGATGAAGGCGCCGATCGGCCGGAACACGTATCCGACTCCGAGCACCGCGAAGGACTGGATCAGCGCGGCGGTCGGATCCCCCGCAGGGAAGAACACCCGGCCGAAGATCAGCGATGCCGCGGTCGTGTACACGAAGAAGTCGTAGTACTCCAGGGTGCCGCCGAGGAAGCTGGCGAAAGCTGCGCGTCGTGCTCGCGCGACGGTGCGGGTGGACTGCATTGGGCCTCTCCTCGTTGAGCGGACACGAGGGCTGGGCCAGTCGGCGTCACTGCCAGACGTGTCACCCCTCGACCGTCAACGTTAGGGAGGGTCGGAGTATCCGCGGTCCCGGTTCTCCTTATGTGCGCGGTAGCGCCGCTAATGACCATCAATGGGTGGAGCCTGGTCGCGCCAAGGCAGTAGGACCGGCGCGAGATCGTCAGCCAAGATCGCGTGTTGGCCGACAGCGTCGTAGCGAGCGGTGTGATGATGTCGAATCGTCCAGGAGGAACGGTCGGCGAACCGCAAACGGCAGCGCCACGTCGGTGCGCTCACGTCGGCACAGTGTCCAGAAGGACATCACCAAGATGTGACGCGCGTGGCAGGCGCACGACGCCTTGCCGGGAGATCACGACCTGGGCGGCGAGCATGCGGGGCCGTCTTCGGCAGCACCCTGATGTCGGCCCGACGTGAATTGACGAGACGAGGACACTCGCGGTGCGTCCGCCGTGACCCGTGGTGTGTACGACAGCGGGCTCGGCGAAGGCGAAGCGATGACGTGTCGACGACAGGAGCCGCGCATGAACGGTCTGAGAGGTGACCTCAGGCCTCCACGACATCGTCGTCGCGCCGCTCCTCTACCGGAGCCTGACACGGGCGCAACGGACCAGCGGGAGCCTCGTAGGATCGCATCGCCGCGTGCCACGTCGTCTGGCCCGTTGGTCTTTCCTCACAAGACGCAACGGTTCCGCCGTCTCCGACATGGGTGAGGCGTCGAGCGAAAATTCGGCCCTGTTCTGGGCGAAATTGGCGAGCTGGCGCTGGCCCCGGCGTGTCATTCTGAGGCCCAATTCGCACGGCTCGGAGGAGCAGGTCGAGGAACTCCGCGCATAGAGACGAGCATGGATATCGCATCTCAACTGCGCGCACGATGGGCGCTGCTCCAGACCTCACGTGAACTCGAACGACTCGTTCTTCTCGCCGCGCAGGACCCGGCGTCGGACGAGACCGCGTTCGAGGTCATCCGACGCACCCGATGGCGGGTGCGCGCGGCCGAAGTTTGGGACAGCGGGGAGGTTGCGAACATCGCGCGGGAGGAGCTCATCGGAGCACTCAAGGCCTTGCACGCCGGAACGGATGTCGGAGTGCTCTCCCACGAGCTCATTCGACGCACCCTGACGGAGCTGCCCGACGAGCCCTGACGCCAGGGCTGGCGACGCTACGCCAGCCCGAGCGCCCTCTGCGACGCGTCGATCTCTCGGCGACCGATTGCCATGACTTCCGCCAGCGTCTCGTTCGCAGATCTGACCGGAAGCCAACGAGCGATCCGACTCGCTGGAACACGGCCGAAGGGCACCGCCACCTTCGCACGATCAAGAGCAGGAGCCAGCAAGTTCCGCGCGTCGTCTACTCGTCTCCGAATGTCCACGACGTCCAACCATTCCGTCGACGTGACAGCTCCGCGCTGTTGCGCGATACGGACTCGCAAAGCCAGATCGACAAGCTGCTCCGCCGCAGCCTGGAGCCGGTGTGCGGCGGCCGCGATGTCGTTGACAACGCTCAGCGCCCTAGCCTCGTCCAGCAGCGCTCCCGAGGCAGCCGAGATCTCCGCCACCACGTTGTCCGCTGTGACAACACCGTTTGACCCAATGCTGAATCGCTCGATGCCTACCGCGTCAAGAGCCGCAGTTGCATCCTCGTTCCAGCCAGACACCACGTACACCCGAACCGCTCGCATCTCAGCTCGCTCGAGGACCGGCGTGACCTGGTCGGCGGTCACGCCGCGCGGCCGAAGCAACGCTGCAGAAACGACGAGGTCGTCTTCGAGAATGACGAGCTGAGCGGTGTTCGTGACCGTGTGGAGCTTCGTCACATCGACGCCGCTCTGGGCGAGGTGCTCCCGGATGGTCGCGGCTGCCTTTGTCTTCGTCATGATCGTTGCCACGCTCAAAGGGTGCCAGATGTTCAAGGAACGGGCGCCCCACTCCCCGGTCTCGCGTGCGATCGTGACCGACTGGACTGGCGACGATCGTCCCGAGTTACCGCCTGACCAGGCAAAACCCGGTTTCCGGGTGCTGGTCCCGTGAGCGACGCATAGGCCTCCCATGACCGAAACCCAGACCCGCTGCGCGACGTGCGGCGTACCGAATGCGTCCGCGCATACACAATCCATGACCGACGCGAGCGCGAACCCCCAGCTGGAGCCAATGCTCACGATGGACGAGCTCAGCCACTACACGCAGACCTCGAAGAGCACGCTC
Organism: Curtobacterium sp. USHLN213; assembly: GCF_037144815.1. NCBI lineage: Bacteria > Bacillati > Actinomycetota > Actinomycetes > Micrococcales > Microbacteriaceae > Curtobacterium > Curtobacterium sp. USHLN213. The sequence continues at coordinate 112,824 of NZ_JBBCYQ010000003.1, forward strand.
TACTCGCTGCGAAGCCAGGGACGCGGCCCGAGGGGCGTCCGCATCGGTCGAGCCCTCAGGTTTCGGACGTCCGACGTCGATGCATGGCTCAACATGCTGAGCGACGAGGCGGAGGCAGCCTGATGAGCGTCAAGAAGGCGGACAACGGACGTTGGCGCGCCCGCGTCTACCACCGCGGCAAGCAGGTCTCGATGGCGACGTTCGACCGGAAGAAGGACGCCGACGCTTGGGAGCTCGGCCAGAAGACGACTCTCGCATCCGGAACCTGGTCCGACCCTCGCAACGCCGAGATGACGCTCGCAGAACTCATCAAGGAGTTCCTGACCGAGCGGCGCGGACTCGTCTCGCAGCAGACCTACGACACCGATGAGACAAACCTCCGCCTCCACGTCTCAGACCAGATGAAGCGGCTTCCCATCGGTTCCATCGACGGCCGGCAGCTGCGAAGGTACGTCGCCAACCTCGTGCGCACCAAGCGGCACAGCACCGCGAAGCGAATTCGGGAGTCGCTCGGTGGGGTCTTCGCGTACGCGGTGCGGGAGGCGTACATCTCGCACAACCCAGTCCTGGATGCGCCGCTCGGTCGCGGGGACGGAACGGAAACGAACACCGTCCGGCCCTTCACCGAGTCGGAGTTCAGGTCGATGCTCGTGGCTCAGCGAGCCCTGAACCCGAACTACGCCGACGTTGTCGAGTTTCTTCGGGAGACCGGCTTGCGCTGGGGAGAGATGAAGGCGCTCCGTGTCCGCAACATCGTCACGAACCCCTTCCCCGCAGTCATGGTCGAGCGCTCGAAGAGCGACGGGTACCCCGAAAAGCAGACGAAAGGACGGCGAAGCCGGAAGGTCCCTCTCATGGGCAACGCAGAGGAAATCGCGATGCGCCATGCTGATGGCAAGTCGCCCGACGCGTTCCTGTTCCGGTCGACCGGCGGCTCCGAACTGAGCGGACCGAACTTCACCCGCGACCTTCGCTGGAAGACGACGGCAGGGAACCATCGTGTCCACGACCTTCGCCACACCGCCGCGACGGCGTGGATGAGCGACGGAATCAACGTCAAGACCATCTCTGTATGGCTCGGTCACAGCACGACACAGCAGACCGTCAACCGCTACTCCCACTGGATGAACGACGACGGCGACATGGCCGCCATCGCCCGGATGATGCGAGCTCGACGCGAGCGCTCCGAGGAGCGAGACTTGTCATGAGGCGGAGGCAGCGGAACCGAACGGGGCCCGGCCCGGCCGCTCCGTCTCAGCCCTCCTCGATGAGCACCAACGAGAACTCGTCGCTCGAGAGTGTCGGCACGCCTAGGTCACCAGCCAGCGTCACCACGGCGCGGTCGTTCGACACGACCACCCACTCCGCACCGAACAGACCCAGCTCAGCCTCGGCCATCGCGTCGAGCGCGCACGCGAGCAACATCGGGTCGGCATTCCCGAGATTTGCGTAGAGGTCGATGAGGGTCGTGTCGTCGGCTGGAACACATTGAAGGACGGCAGCGAGGTGCAGGAGGACGCCCTCATCGGTCGAGTATTCGAGCGCGCGCAGCGAATCGACGTCCGGAAGGAATCGTGCTTCGTGGAGCACTTCGGACGGTAGCCGACACTGTTCGTGCACGAACGCCGAGGAGCGTTGCTCCGGCGTCAGCCGAGTCAACGCGTTGTTGTCGAGGAGGTAGAACGTCCCCATCATTCGAGCGCCTCCCGGAAGTCCCGGATCTCTCGCGGTCGGATCTTGTTCGCGCAGACCGCTCGGCAGAACTCACCTTCGGTGATCTTGCCGGCATCCAGCGCGCCGAGCATGCGAACGGACAGCTCCCGGCCGTTGTACGTCCGGACCCCGTTCACGGGTTTCGGTTGGCGGCCCTGCGACTTCGGCCGGCTGGCGAACTCGAGGCGAAGTTCCTCGAGGTGTTGCTGAGCACCGACACAACTGATGAGTCCGAGCCGCTGGAGGCGCACGACCAGCGCGCTCGGAGTCACCTTGAACGAGTCGGCGGTGCTCCTGATTTTCCCGAGGTCGTCGGACGGAACCGTTCGCATCTGCGCCGCCGGCATTAGGACCTCGCCAACGATGTCGTACTCGCGGCCCGGGTTCGACGCAAGGTTCCGGCCGTCGTAGGTCACCGGGGCGAAGATGCCGCGAGCGACCAAGACGGTGAGAAGGGTAAGCGTGAAGAGCTGACGCCCCTCCGGCTCCTCGTCGTCGCCGTGACTCCCCCGCGAGAGGAAGATGTACGGGACCTTCTTGTCCTTGATGGTCAGCCCACTGAACTTGACCTCGATGAGCTGCGGCATGAAGCCGCGGACGCTGCGCGAGACGAGGATCTGGTGCGACTCCAGCGTCTCGATGAGCAACGACAGGGCGGCGCCCTTCGATCGAGCCGAGCGGAGTACGGCCACATCCAAGTCGAGAGCTGTGAGCAGCACGGCGACGTCCTCCTCGATCGTCGCCCGAGGCTTCCGGAGGACTCCAACGATCTTGTTCTCGGCGAGCGACTCGTCGTGAGTGCGCAGCATCATCTGCTTCCGCACAAGATCCTTGACGATGAGCTCGACGTCGCTGAGCTCGATCGTCGTACGCGAGTTGACGGCGAAGGTGTCTTTGCTCAACCCTTGCAGCAGCTTCTGCGTCTTCGTTTCGACCTGCGCCCGAACCAGCTCGCGCGGCGCGAAGCAGAGTGCGTACGGCACCTGTGCGGTGCGCGCCAGATCGACGAGATCAGAAAAGCTGATCGTTGACCGTTCGAGGGCGTGGCGATACGGAACGCGTGCACTCACGACAGAGTTCTCGAACAGCTCGACGAAGACGACGCGGTCGATCATCACGCGGCTCCCGTGCAGAGTGACCGCGATCGTCCCTGGCTGGTCGGCGCTCACGGCAACACCGCGTGGTGGCTCAACGATCCAGACTCGGTGGCTGCCGTGCTCCCCATCCGACCGACGATCCCTCATGTCGGCCTTCGAAGCGACCCCGAGTTCGGGTGTCGAGCAAGTCAACTCGCCGACCGGAGGCCATCAAGAAGGTGACGCGTACAAGTGCGCCTTGCCCCAATCCCGCTCCAGACCTCCGGCGCGCACCGCTCGAGAGCCTCTAGGCTCCGAGCATGGGTGATCTCACGGTGACGATTCGTCCTGGTCGGCGCACGGAGATCCAGAACATGCCGTTCGAGGGCAACGGACGCGGCTACACCATCCTCGGAGACATGTTCAACGCTTCACGGCGTGGTCAGGTCGACTACTCCCCCAGCTCCCGATCATGGTCGGTCTCGCGGCCGCACACGAACGCTGTCATCCACGGTCTCGCCGCACGATACGGCCGGGTAACGGTGATTCAGCATGGCGGTGTCGAGAAGTGCGTGGAAGCGTGCTGGAAGACGGGACTCCCCGAAAACGCATGGCTGTGTGAGTGCGCATGCGCTGGACGAAATCACGGCTCGGGGCAGCCGTTCAAAGTCATCGTAGGGGGCAACGGTCCCGGCGGACAGCTCTCGGTGCAGGCCCGTGCGCCCCACGTGTTCTACGTCGGCTGATCACGAGCCGAGTCGGCGGAGCTGACCCGTGCTCGAGCCGGAACCATTGCCAGGGTCCGGTGGGCTCTGGCGGGCTCGAACCGCCGACCACTTCGGTGTAAGCGAAGTGCTCTACCAACTGAGCTAAGAGCCCTCAAGGCCGATCCTACTTGGCGATGAGCTGACATCGTGACGACGAGCGACTTGACTCGCCGTCGCCGACGACGGTGGCCGACTCTCGCCTGCGCGATACTTGCCCTCGGCGCTGCGGCGCTCGTTCGACCCGACCGGGTCCACACTCGAAGGGCCGGGGGTCCCGTGATCAAGCGCATCGTCCGTATCGACGGCATCGGTCTTTTCCGGCGTTGGCAGCCCGGCAGCGATTCCTTCAACTTCGAACGGATCAACGTCGTCTATGGCGGCAACGGCACCGGCAAGTCGTCAGTCGCACGCGCGTTCGGCGAGGCGACCGCGGCATCATCGGCCTCGACCGTGCACGTCTCAGTCGAAGACGGCGACAGGCTTCGCCAAGTCACGTCGAGCGAGGACCCCTTCTGGACACGCGTCCGCGTGTTCAACCAGGACTACGTCGAGAACAACCTGAGCTTCGGCACCGATCGCAGCGAGGCAGCACCGCTTCTCGTCCTCGGCCAGAAGAGCGTTGGTCGCGAGACACGGCTCGCGCAGATCGCCGAACGCCTCGAGATCATCGAGAGCGAGGAGCGTCTCGCGGTTGAGGACGCCGGCCGCGCGAGAAACGCTGCGGACCGTCTCGCAACTGCGACCGCGACGACGATCCACAGCGAGCTGCAGCACGTGAGCGCACGGTACGGCCGGGCCTACAACCGTCGCCAGGTGAAGACCTTGCTGGATGCCTTGCCGACCAGGTTCGACGAACCCCTCGACGAGGTCATCTCGACGCATCTCGGCACTGTTCGTCCGCAGAAGATGGAGCCAGTCTCCCTCCTCACCATCACCGGTGAAAGTGTCGTTCCGCTCGTCGCCGAGGTGGGTGACGCGCTTGCCACCTCGGTGTCGAACGTGGTCCTCGACGACCTGGCCGCGCATCCCGAGGACAGCACCTGGGTGAGTGAAGGCGTGTCGAGGCACGAGCAACGCGATCGGTGCCTGTTCTGTGGCGGTGTGGTGACCGACGAACGCCGAGGTGCTCTGGCCGCGCACTTCGACGGCCGGTTCCGGCAGCTGGAGCGCACGCTCGACATGCTGGACGGCCGCGTCGCAGCGGTCATCGCGGCTCAGCAGGGCATGATCTCCCGCGCGCCGGCAGCAAATCTCCTGTACCCGCCGCTCCGGGAGTCGTACGGTGAGCTGCTCGCCGGGGTGCGAGAGGCCACCACGTCTCGAAGCGAGGCCCTCGACGCGGTTCGCCGTGCGATCGAGACCAAGCGCTCCGCGATGTTCGACGTGGTCACGTTCGATCCCGGTGTTGTCGACGGCCAATCGGACGACGTGGCCGCGATCAACCTCGTGCTGCGGGACCACAACGAGCGTTCGGCGGCGTTCGAGTCGATCCGCGCGGACGCCGCCGACCGTGTCGAGCGCGCTCGGGTCGAGTTGATCCGCTCGGAGTACGTGTCGCTGTCGGAGCGAGCGCTCGGCGCCGAGCAACAAGCGGCAGACCACGGCGCCGAGCGCGAGCAGTTGACCCGCGAACGTGGGCGCCTGAATTCTGCCGGGCTCGACGCGGGACCACTTGCAAGCGAGCTCACCCGAGACGTTGCCGTCCTCCTCGGTCGCGACGAGCTCCGCTTCACCGCCGTCGATGGGCGTTACGCCATCGAACGGGACGGGCGCCCGGCCGTCGGTCTCAGCGAGGGCGAGCGGACGGCGATCTCGCTGCTCCACTTCCTGTGCAGCCTCCGCGACGAGACGATGCGTGGCGCCGACCTGACCGTCGTCATTGACGATCCGGTGTCGAGTCTGGACCAGGAGATCATGGTCGGCGTCTCCGGGCACCTCTGGAACACCTTCGTCGGAGCGGGCATCCGCCACCAGTTGATCCTGCTCACGCACAGCTTCGAGCTCTTCCGGATGTGGGTGAACCAACTGGACCGGCTGCACTCGCGGCTCCGCCGGGACAACTCGTACTCATTGCACGAGCTGCGCTCGAGGGTGAGTCGCGACGCTGAGGACGTTCCCCGTCGTGTGCCTGTGCTGCGGAGCTGGAGCGACCCTCAGCTCCGCAAGAAGCTGCGCTCCCAGTACCACTACCTGTTCTGGCGAGTCGGCAGTGCCGTCCTCGAGCGGAACTCCGGTACGCAGTTCGAGGCTGAGCTTGAAGCTGCTGCGCTCCTACCGAACGCCGCGAGGCGGCTCTTGGAGTCGTTCCTGGCCTTTCGGTTGCCAGTGCTCATGGGCGACTTCGAAGGGAGCATGCGGACGGCGTTCGACGAACACCAGATCGAGCAGCCACTCCGCCAGCGTCTGGTGCGGTTCCTTCACCAGTCGTCGCACAGCGAAGAAGCGGACATCTCTCGGCCCGTGGACGTGCACGAGGCGGTGGTCGTCCTCGAGTCGGTGTTCCGCTTCATCGCGGCAGTGGATCGGCCGCACTTCGAGCAGATGTGCGCCGCCGTCGTGCCGGGCCTCTCGTACATCGGTGCGGCTTCGGTCACGGTGGAACCGGTCGCTGCCGCCTAGCCGTTGCCATTTCCGCACCGACACCAAACCGACACGGACACGGAGCAACGCTCGGACCAGTCAGAGGGAACGGGACGATCACCGTCCTGACCTGGTCTTTCGGCGACCAGCGGAGCGCGAGCGACGGGACTGACATCCACGGTGTAAACGTGGCGCTCTACCAGCTGAGCTAAAGGCCCTCACGTCGAGTCTACGGCGTCGGACACCCCGCCCGATGTTCAGCCACAGGCTTACTTTCGGCGATGTGAAGTCGTATCCTTAACACGTGCACTCCGCCCCCGTGATCGCGGTGATCGTCGACCTCGTCGACTCCCGCACCCTCGACGACCGCGCGGCGGCCCAGCGCGACGTCGAGCGCGCCTTCGACGGTACCCCAGCGGTCGAGGCGGTCGATCCGCTGCGCGCCACCGTCGGCGACGAGTTCCAGGTGATCTACGCCACGCTGACCGACGCACTCGTCGCGACCACGGCCGCGATCCTCGCCCTCCCGCCGACCGTGCAGATCCGGTTCGGGATCGGGCGCGGCACGGTGCGGACGATCGGCGCGGGTGCGGTCGGTCCCCTGCAGGACGGCCCCGGGTGGTGGTCCGCACGCGACGCCATCAACGAGACCCACCGGCGCGAGGACGGCCGGACCGCGTTCCTCCGGGCCTGGTACCACGACGCCGAGGACCGCCACGGACCGACGGAGCGACTCGTGAACGCCTACTTCCTGAGCCGCGACCACGTCGTCGCGCGCCTGACCCCGCGTGCACGGCGGATCGCCCTCGGGCTGGTCCAGGGCCGGACCCAGGCGCAGATCGCTGCTGACGAGGGCATCACCCCGTCGGCGGTGTCCCAGTCCGTGCAGAAGTCGGGCGTCGCCGCACTGGTCGAGGGCCTGCGGGTCCTCGGGGACGGGGGCCGCTGATGCTCGCCGGGGTCCTCCTCGCCCTGATCGGGACGGCCGACGTCGTGCGCACCCGGACCGGCACCGACGCCGCACCACGCCGCGTCCTGACCGCGATCGTGGTCCTGCTGCTGTGGATCGGGGTGGCCGTCGTCGCCGTGCCGGGCCTCGGCCTCCCCGTCGGGGCGGTGGCCAGCGCGATCGTGCTCGCCGCCCTGTGGATCGCCACGACGACGCCGGTGCGGCCGACCGACGCCCGGCCGTCGACCACGCCGCCACGGGTCTGGTGGCGCCGCTCGGGCTCGTGGCCGTCGGTCCTGCTCGCGGTCGCGCTCGCCGTGCTGCTGCTGACGGTCCCGTCCGTCGATCCCTCGGGGTTCGTCGTCGAGTGGCAGCGTGGTTCCGCGCCGGCCTTCGTCGCCGCCGTCCCGCTCGCCGCGATCGTCGGCGGCGTCGGAGCGGCGCTGTTCCTGGTCGACTCGGCCAACGTCGTCGTCGCCCAGGCCCTCCCGCCGGGGCTCTCCCCGGACACCGTCGGGCGTGCGGTCGAGGACGGCCGGGGTCGACGGCTGTTCGCTCGACGACCCCGACGGGACGTCCGCGAGGCCCAACCTGCAGGCGACGACGACGCCGGCCAGGGCACGGTCCTGCTGCAGGGCGGCCGCATGATCGGACCGATCGAACGCCTGCTGCTCGCCGGGTTCTCGCTGGTCGGGGCCTTCCCCGTCGTCGCGGCGCTGATCGCGGCCAAGGGCATCGTCCGCTTCCCGGAGATCCGCCGCGAGACGACCGGGTACCAGGCCGAGTACTTCCTCATCGGCAGCCTGGTGAGCTGGGCGATGGCGTTCGCCGCGGCCGGCATGTGCTGGTTGCTCGCACAGGGCTGAGGCCCCGGGCGAGTCCCGCGCGACCCGTGACCCACGTCGCCGGGCACCGCGCTCCCCGTCGAACCACGAATCCGACATCGAACAACCGCCTGGTCCCGGTTCGATGTCGGATCCGTGGTTCGACGCCGCCAGCGCACCGCCGCCAGCGCCCCGCCGACGCCACAGGCCGGATGCACAGCGGCCGCCCCGGGAGATCCCGGTCGTCGCCGGGTAGCGTCGTCTACGTGAACGGAGTCGGAGTCCTCGACGAGGCCGGCCGCCTGCGGCTGCTGGGTGCCGGTGCGACCGGTGCCGCCTTCGCCGTCGTGCTCGTCGTCCTCGTGGCGTCGTCGTGGACGGAACCGACCCCGGCGCTCCTCGTCGGCCTCGGCGTCCCGGCGGCAGCGGTGGGCATCGCGATCGCCGTCGTCCTGCAGCTCCGCTCCTGGCGCGCCGAGGGCGGGTACGACCGGAGCGTCGTCGTCCGCAACTGGGTGCTCGACGGCGAGGTGCCCCCGACCGTGCCGGCCGCCGAGTGGATCCCCCTCGTGCAGGCCCAGGCCGAGCGCGAGGTCGCCGGCTGGGGCAAGATCGTGCTCTCGACGATCTGGATCCTCATGACCTGGTCGATGCGGGACCAGCACGGACCGGTCATCACGACGATGCTGATCCTGCTCTGGATCGGCCTCGGCCTGTGGAGCGCACTCTGGGTGATCCCCCGCGCCCGGGCCGCCAAACGACTGCTCGGCCGCGGCGTCGCCACCCCCACCTGATCCCGCCCGGCACCGTCCTGGGTACGCTCGCCGTCATGCAGAGTCGCACCCTCGGCCGTACCGGCCGCCCCGTGTCCGTCGTCGGCCTCGGCACCTGGCAGTTCGGCGGTGACTGGGGCCCGGTCTCCGACGCCGACGCGAACGCCGTCATGGACGCGTCCGTCGAGTCCGGCGTCACGCTGTTCGACACCGCCGACGTGTACGGCGACGGCCGGAGCGAACAACTGATCGGCGCGTGGCGGGCGGCCAACCCCGACGTCCCGCTCACTGTCACGACGAAGATGGGCCGCCGCGCCGACCAGGTCCCGTCCAACTACGTCGCCGCGAACTTCCGCGAGTGGGTCGACCGCTCGCGCCGGAACCTGCGGCAGGACACCCTCGACCTCGTCCAGTTGCACTGCCCGCCGACCGAGGTCGTCGCCGACGACGCCGTGTACGACGCCCTCGACGCGCTCGTCGCCGACGGCTCGGTCGCCGCCTACGGCGTCAGCGTCGAGACCGCCGACCAGGCGCTCACCGCGATCGCCCGCCCCGGCGTCGCCACCGTCCAGATCATCCTCAACGCGTTCCGTCTCAAGCCGCTCGACCGCGTGCTGCCGGCGGCCCAGGAGGCGCGGGTCGGCATCCTCGCGCGCGTCCCGCTGGCATCGGGGTTGCTGTCCGGCAAGTACACGGCGGACACGTCCTTCGCCGAGGGCGACCACCGCAACTACAACCGCCACGGCGAGGCGTTCGACCAGGGCGAGACCTTCAGCGGCGTCGACTTCGAGGACGGGGTGCGCGCTGCCCAGGCCTTCGCGGCATCGCTGCCTGACGGCGTCTCGGTCCCGCAGGCGGCGCTCGCGTGGATCATCGCCCAGGACGGCGTGACCGCGGCGATCCCCGGCGCACGCAACCCGGAGCAGGCCCGGTCGAACGCCGGTGCGGGCTCGCTGCCCGAGGTCCCGGGCCTCGACGAGACCGTCCGCGAGCTGTACGACGAGTGGTTCCGCGCCGCCGTGCACGACCGGTGGTGAAGCCGGCCGCCGTCGGCGCAGCGCTCGCGGCCCTCACGGTCCTGGCGCTCATCGCGGGCGGGACGGCACCGGCGGACGGCACCTCGCGGTCCGCTCCCCCGTGGCCCGCGCCGACGGCCCTCGCCGAGCACGCGGACGACGCCGGACTGCGCAACGTCTGGGGCGAGCGACTCGCCGAGCACGTGCACACCCACCTGACGATCCTCGACGGCGACGTCCCCGTGACGGTGCCGGCGAACGTCGGGCACTCGGACACCCGACGGTTCGCCGCGCAGCTGCACACGCACGACACCTCGGGCATCCTGCACGTCGAGTCCCCCACCCGGCAGACCTTCACGCTCGGGCAGTTCTTCGACGAGTGGGGCGTCTCGCTCGGCCCCGCGCACGTCGGCGGGCTCCGTGGCGAGCTGACGGTGTGGGTCGACGGCCGCAGGTTCATCGGCGACCCGCGCTCCATCGCGCTGACGAACCGCCGCGAGGTCGTGCTCGACGTCACGACGATCGGCGAGGTCCCGCACCTGCCGCCACCCTTCGACTGGCCGCCGCAGTACCGCTGACCCGCACCGCGCCACGCCCGGCGACGCCGCGCCCTCAGTCGCCCGGCAGACCGAGCGCGCTCCCCCGCGGGACCGGTCGCGACTCCGGAGGGTGCACGGCCCGGAGCGCGCGAACCAGCTCGCGGTCGTGCCGGTCCGAGCCGCCGCCGACGCTCCCGAGGCCGTACCGGGCACGCAGTCGGACCGGCCCGTGGACGGTCTCGAGGCGGAGGCACGACATCGTGAACGTCGGGTACCACGGAGGCCGGTACTCGCCCACGTCGATCGACGTCACGTCCGACCACAGCACGGTCGACACCGGCTCCGGTTCCTCGGGCGCCCACCCGTGCAGGCCCGCGTCGTCGACCGTCCACACCACCGGCAGCGACGTCGGCACCCCGACGGCGCGCTGTCCGGATGCCCAACGCCGCACCGGCAGCCAGAGCCGGATCGGCAGCCCACCGACCTCGTGCACCCGTCGCGCCGTCGCGCGGTCGGCGTACGGGAACCACAGGTTCGGCACGACCACCACCACGCCCGTGATGATGACGGAGGCCGCGATCGCGCTGATCGTCGGTTCGGTGTGGAACGCGACGCACGCGGCGGTCCCGACCGCCACCGCGACGAGGCTCGCCACACGGAGCGGCACCGGGTCGACGAAGCGGCCGTCCCGCAGCCGCTCCAGCCACGCCCGACGGTCCCGCGGCACGTCAGGCCTCCTTCGGGGCGGTCCACGCCAGGTCGAGGTCCCACTCGTCCACCGAGCCGGCCGGCAGCTGCCACACGTACTCGTTCTTGAGCTTGCGGCCGTCCTCGCGGAAGGGTCCGGTGCGGTACGGGTAGAACGCCACGGTCGGCAGCGTGCCCGGCGGCGCCGTCCGGATCGCGTTCGAGAAATCCTTGTTCAACCGCCGCAGTTCGGCGACCACCGCGCCTCGAGCACCGTCGGCGTCGAACCCCGATGCGCCGGACGCGAGCTGGAACGCGATGTGCAGCTGCCGGTCGCCCCGGTCGTCCTCGTAGCTGATCAGCCGGTGGTTCTCGACGGCCTCGAGCAGCGCCGGGTCGCCGTAGACCACGTCGCGCACGACGTCCGGCGCGACGACCGCCCCGTTGTAGTCGACGGACAGGTCGGACCGGCCGTAGTGGAACAGCAGCGGCAGGTCGAGCTCGGCGGCGTCGGCGAGGTCGTCGAACCCGTGCTCGCGCAGGGTCCGGCGCAGCGAGCGCATCCGCACCACGTGCCCGCGGTCGTGGATGTTGTACCGGATGCGGGGGCTGATGTTCTCGGACCGGGTGATCGTCACGACGAGCTCCCCGAGCTCGTTCGTCTCGATGAGGTACCCGAAGGGGTTGAACTGGAACACCATCGGCAGCACGCCGTACTCGGCCTGCTTCGTCAGTGCGGCGGAGAGCTCCGGCGACGCCGCGATCGCCCGACGCAGCTGCACGCTGAACGGCGTCTCGATGCCGAGGTTGATCTCGAGGTCGCTCGCCCCGTACGACCCGAGCACGGCCTGCGCGTACTGCTCGATGTGCGCGCGCATGTTCTCGCTGATGCCCTCGCCGCCGAACGCCGCGACGATCGTGTACTCGCTCCAGTCGAGCCGGTCGTCCTCGAACAGTGCCTTCAGGAACGGCGGGTAGCTGCAGATGATGTACGTGAAGTCGGTGCCGAACTCGCGCATCGTCTGCACGATCTTGTCGCGGTCCGGCCCGATCGACTTGATCATCGACGACTCGGTGAGCGACGCCGTCACGTTCATGCCGGTGGCCCAGGCGCCGAGCGAGAACGCGTTGAGCACGAACGGCTGCTTCGGCAGGTCCTTCGCGGTCCGCGAGAACCCGAGCTGCAGCAGTTGGCGGGTCGCCTGCCGTTCGTCGGGGCCGCGCACCCAGCTCGTCGGCGTGCCGCTCGACCCGCTCGACTCGTCGACGACGACTCCGCGCCGGGGCAGCCGACCGTCGACGCAGCGCTCGGGGATGCTCCACCGCTTGACGTACGACTCCTTGTCCATCTCGGGCAGCCCCGAGATCGCTGCGGCGATCCCGCCGCGGGTGTCCAGACGGGAGGCACGCCCCGCCTCCGCCAGGAACGCGCCGTACGCGGGCACCCGCTTCGCAGCGCGCTCGGCGGTCCGCCACGCACGCCAGCGTCCGAGGGTCCAGCGGAGCGGCTCGATGCCCGGCGTGAGCAGGAGCTTGTGGGTGCCGACGCGCGGCATGAACAGCGCCACGACCGTCTCGACGACCCAGACCACCGAGAACACCGCCGCGCGCTTCACCGGGCACCCCCGATCGTCATCGCCGCCGCGGGTCGGCGGTGCGCCAGCGGTGGCGGTGCGCTGTGGCCGAAGCGGAAGAGCATCCACGCCATCCGACCGTCGGACTCGTCGACGCCGGCGCGCTCGACGAACGCGGCGTGCGACCGCGGGTTCGTGATCACGGTGCCGAACGGGTGCAGGGCGACGCCCCGTGCCGTGAGCTCGAGCCAGATCCGCATGAAGGTGCGTCCGGCCTCGACGTAGTCCGCCGGCGACGAGAACGGTCCCTCGAGCCACCCGAGCTGCCGGACGCCGCGCATCGTCGACAGGTACACGCGTTTGAAGACCCCGCCGACGCCGGGTGCCTCCCAGAGCCCGCGGTGCTCCATCGCGAACCGCAGCACCGGTCCGGGCATGAGCATCGTCTCGGCCGACAGCCCGTCACCGGACTCGGCCGCCTGCCGCTTCGAGAACCGCAGCCAGTGCAGGATCTCGTCGTGCACGGCGTCGTGCTGCAGGTCGTCGAACAGGGTCTCCTGGTTGACCCGGACGATCTCGTCGACGGTGGCCTGGTCGGCGGTGGTGCGGAAGCGGTGGCCGGCCGCCGACGCGATGGCGGCGGCAGCCCGGATCGCGGACTCGTCCACCAGGGTCGCGTCGTAGGGCCTGCGCGAGGTGCGCCGTGCGAGGAAGCGGGCCAGCGCCTCCCGGTCGTCCGCCGTGGCGGCTCGCGGACGCAACGCGACCGTGCCCAGTCGGTGCAGGTGGTCGTCGGCCGCGCCGGAACCGGCGCCGGCGTCCAGCCGCCCGAAGTCCATCTCGGCGTGGTCCAGCCGTTCCTGCACCGTGAACCCGTGCGCCCGGGCGACCACGTCGAGCCCGGCCAGGAACACCCCGGCGCAGACGTGGCCGAACGGGATGCCGAACGACTCGGCCGGCAACCCCCTGCGCAGGTCGTAGAACACGGTCGCGGTGCGGTCGTCCTCGACCCGCACGACGATCGGTTGCGAGTTGTGCGGCGACGGGTAGTGCCGCGCGTCCTCGATGATGCCCGTCCACGGTGATGCCATCGGTTCCCCCTCGGTGGTCTCTGCGGTCGATCATACGAACGCCCGGTGACGCCCATGCCGTCCGGGGCATGCAGTGCTCCCCGAGGCCGCGTACGCTCGGCCCATGGCCACGATCCGGACCGGCACCGACCTCGCCGCGGTCGAGGACGTGATCGCCGGGATCACCACGCACGGCGAGCGCTACCTCGCCCGGGTCTTCACCCGGCAGGAGCGCGCCGACGCCGGGGACGACCCGGAGCGCCTCGCCGCCCGCTTCGCCGGCAAGGAGGCCGTGCTGAAACTGCTCCGGCCGGAGCGTTCGGACGCCGTCCCGCTGACCGACGTCGCCGTCGTGCTCGACACCGTCGGCGCCCCCGTCGTCGAGCTGACCGGTCGTGCGGCGGAGCTCGCCGAGGCGGTCGGCTGCACGTCGATCGCGGTCTCGTTGTCCCACGAACGGGGACTGGCGATCGCCACCGCCGTCGCCCTCTCCGAGCGCTGACGCAGCCCCCTGGGTCGCTCCCTGTCAAGGCACTCAGGTCCGGCGCGGCGCGTGCGGTTTCACGCACCCGCACGGCGGCTTTCCGGGCCGCCGTCCTCCTTATCGTTGCCAGCATGCACCAGGACCCGACCTCCGCAGCGACCGCCGTCGCACTCGTCGCCCCGACGACCGAACTGGCCGTCCGGCGAGCCCTCGCCGACCACGGACGGCTCGTCGTCGACGCCATGGACGTGGCGTCGATCGCCGACCTCTACGCCCTCGGGCTGACCTCGCACGCCACCGTGAACGTGATGCTCGCGGTCGAGAACGAACTCGACGTGGAGTTCCCCGACGCCGCGCTGCACCGGTCGACCTTCGCCACCATCGAGTCCATCGCCACGGCAGCGGAGACGGCGGCGTGATCACCGAGGAGCGTCCGGCGAGCGCCGGGACGACCGTCTCCGCCGTCGACCGGTTCGCCGAGCGAACCGCCCTCGTGGTCGACATCGCCGCCCGGTACGCCGACGAGGTCGACCGTGACGCCCGCCCCCCGCGCGAGGCGATCGCCGCGATGAAGGAGCACGGTCTCCTCGCCGCGGCGGTCCCGGTGGAGCACGGCGGCGAGGGGGCGACCCTCGCCGAGCTCTCCGTCATCGCGACCGAACTCGGACGTGCGTGCGCCGCGACGGCGATGGTGTTCGCGATGCACCACGGCCAGGCCATGGCGCTCTGGCGGCACGGCGGCGTGGCCCTCGGCGTCACCGCGATGATCGAGGCCGTGCGGGACGGCGCCCTCGTCGCGTCGTCGACCACCGAGCGCGGCATCGGCGGCGATGCCCGTCGGAGCACCTGCGCCATCGAGCCCGACCAGGCCGGACGCATCCGGCTCCGCAAGGACGCCCCGGTCATCTCGTACGCGACCGAGGCCGACGCGATCCTCGTCACCGCCCGGCGCGACCTCGACGCGCCGGCGTCCGACCAGCGGCTCGTCATCGCGCTGCCGGCGGAGACCACGCTCACGCAGACCTCGACCTGGGACACGCTCGGGCTCCGCGGCACGTGCAGCAACGGCTGGCTGCTCGACACCGAGACCCACGAAGACCGCGTCCTCCGCGACGACTACGCGACGATCTCCGCCCGCACGGTCCTCCCCGTGTCGCACGTGCTCTGGGCGTCGGTGTGGCTCGGCATCGCGGCGGACGCTGCGGACCGTGCCCGTCGAGCCGTCCGCAAGCAGGCGCGTGCCGCCGTCGGCCAGACCCCTCCTGGAGCCCTCCGGCTCGCCGAGCTCCTGGTCGACCTGCAGACCATGGCCGACGCCGTCCGGCACGCCGCGGCCCGGTTCGACCAGGTGGCCGACGACCCCGAGGTGCTCGAGTCGACGGCGTACGCGCTGGCCGCGAACGCGCTGAAGATCGGCTCCTCCGAGCGGGTCACCGACCTCGTCACCCAGGCGCTGCGGATCGTCGGCATCGCCGGGTTCGCGGCCACCGGGGAGCTCAGCATCGCCCGGCACCTCCGAGACGCGCACGGTGCCGCCGTGATGGTGAGCAACGACCGTCTCCTGCAGAACGACGCCGCACTGGCACTCATGACCGGAGCCATCCTGTGACCATCACCGAACCGACGACCACGACGCCGTCCGCACCCGCGTCCGACCTCGACGCCGCCCGCGCCGCGCTGCGTGCACGGCTGCTCGCCGACGGCGTGCTCATCGACCTCGGGTCGCCGGGGCTCTACGGCCGCACCGGAGTGTTCGAGCGCGTGTACACAGCGGTCGACACCGCGGCCGTGGCCAGCCAGCAGGACCTCGACGCCGAGGTGCTGCGCTTCCCGCCCGTGGAGCCGCTCGCGGCGTTCGAGCGCACCGACTACATCGCGTCCTTCCCGGACCTCGCCGCGTCGATCTCCGGCTTCACCGGTGACGACCGCACGCACCGTGCCCTGCTCGCCGCCCGCGAGCGCGGAGAGCGGTGGGAGGGCTTCCTCGAGCCGGCCGACCTGATGCTGACCCCGGCGGTCTGCCACCCGGTCTACGGGCTCGTCGGTGGCCGCGTCCCGCAGGACGGCCGCACCTTCGACATCGTCGGCGACTCGTTCCGGCGCGAGCCCTCGCTCGACCCGATGCGGCTGCAGGCGTTCCACATGCACGAGTTCGTGCACATCGGCACGCCCGCCTCGGCCCAGCACCACCGCGACGACCGCATCCCGGTCATGCGCGCGCTGCTCGAGTCGTTCGGCCTCGAGATCGACGTCGTCCCCGCGAACGACCCGTTCTTCGGACGCGTCGGGCAGATGCTCGCCCGGAACCAGGTCGAGCAGGCGCTCAAGTTCGAGTTCGTCACGCCCGTCTACGGCCCGGAGCACCCGGCGACCGCGATCGGCTCGGCGAACCTGCACGAGGACCACTTCGGCACCTCGTTCGGCATCCGCACGGCCGACGGCGAGGTCGCGCACAGCGCCTGCGTCGCGTTCGGCCTGGAGCGCATCACGATCGCCCTCTTCGCCGCCCACGGCACCGACCCCGACGCGTGGCCGGCTCCGGTCCGCGCGGCCCTGGCCCTGTGAGCACCCACCACGGCTGGACGGGTCGCCCGGCCCTCCGCGTCGCCGTGCAGCTCCCCGTCGCGGCGCGCGCCGGCGTCGTGATCTGTCCGCCGCTCGGGCAGGAGGGCGTCATCGCGTACCGGACCCTCCGCCTGCTGGCGGACCGACTGGAGGCGCGTGGCGTGGCCTCGGTGCGGTACGACCCGTCCGGACGTGGGGACTCCGCACCCGACGGCGATCCCGACGCGCAGGTCCGGTCGGCACGTCGCGCCGCAGCGGTGCTGCGTGACGCCGGGGTCGAGCGGATCGCGTACGTCGGCCTGGCCTCCGCCGCGCCGATCGCCGCCGCCGCGGCCTCCGACACGGACGGCCTGGTCCTCTGGGACGCGCCCGCCTCCGGCCGCGCCTGGCTCCGGAAGCAGCGAGCACTGGCGACGATCACGATCGGCGCCGACCGCGTGGTCGACGGCGTCGAGAGCCTTGTCGGCATGGACGTCGACCCCACCGAAGCTGCGGCCCTCGGCGCGCTCACCTACCGGGCGCGGACCGGCCCGACCATCGCCCTCGTGCGCCCGGGCAGCAGCGCCCCCGCAGCGCTCGGCGACGTGTCGACGACCGAGGTCACCGGGAGCGCCGAGCTCCTCGACGGCACGAGCATGGTCGCCCGGATCCCGGGCTCCGCCGTCGACACCGTCGTGGCGTGGACGGACGCGTGGGCGCCGACGGTGGCCCTGCCGGTCCTGCCGCCGACACTCGACGAGGTCCTCGACGTGGACGCCCGCACGTCGGAGCGCATCGTCCGGATGGGCCCGGAACGGCTCTTCGCCATCGAGACCGTCACCTCCGGCCAGCACGAGGACGCCCCGGTCGTCGTGCTGCACAACGGCGCCGCCGAGCACCACGTCGGCGCGTCCGACTACCAGGTCGCCCTCGCACGGACCCTCGCCCGCGACGGTGCCCGGGTGGTCCGGGTCGACCGCAGCGGCACCGGTGAGAGCTCCGCGGTCCACGAGGACGAGCGGTCCGCGATGTTCGCGCAGGAGTGGATCGACGACCAGCAGGCGGTGGTCGACGCCCTCGCCGTGGACTCCCGGCGGCTCGTGCTCGTCGGCATGTGCGCCGGCGCGTGGCTCGCGGGGCGCTCCGCGGACGCCGCACCGCGCATGGTCCTCGAGATCAGCCCGAACGACTACCGCCGCCAGCCGGCCGCGGTGGGCGCGTACGCCGATGCCCTCCGCGCGATCGACGAACCGTCGCCGCTGCGGCTGGTGCTCCGGCGCTGGTGGAACGCCGTCGTACCCGAGTGGGTGCGCGACCGGGTCGCCCGTCGCGACCGGGTCGGCGGGGTCGTCGGACACGTCCGTCCGCTCGTCGAGCACGGCACCGACGTCGTGCTCATCGCGTCGCCCGTGGACGTCGAGCTGTTCGAGCGGCTCGGTGGTCCGCGTGCCCTCCGGCGGTGGGGCACCCGGGGCCGGACCGGCAGGGTGGAACTCGTGCGGGTGCCGGACGGCGACCACTCGCTGTTCTCCCCGGTGATGCGGCAGGCCGTGCTCACCGAGGTGCGGTCACGCGTCGCGGCGACGTTCCCCGTGCACGCCTGACCCGCGGGCGAACCCGTCGATGGCGCGCTGCGCGATCGCGACCTCGGTGGGGCCGCCGTGTCCCTCGTCCTCGACGACCTCGAGACGGCTGCCCGGCCACGCCCGGTGCAGCAGCCACGGCGTGATGACCGGCCCGCTGACGTCCCGTCGCCCGTGCACGAGCACGCCGGGGATCCCGGCGAGCTCGCCGGCGCGCCGGAGGACCTCGTCCGGATCGAGGAAGCAGTCGTTCGCCCAGTAGTGGGTGACCAGCGTGGCGAAGTTGCGCCGGTCCCGGGGATCGGCGTGCAGCTGCCCCGGGCGCCACGCCGGGTCGAGCGAGACGTGGGTCGACTCCCACGTGTCCCAGCTGTCGGCTGCGGCGTCCCGGACGGCGGGGTCGGACGAACGCAGCAGTCGGGCGTGGTGCTCGACCGGCCGCACGCCCGCCGGGACGTCGGCGGTGAACCGCGCCCAGGCCTCCGGGAACACCGACCCGACCCCCTCGGTGATCCAGTCGACCTCGCGACGGGAACCGGTGGTCACCGCGACGAGCACGACCTCGGTGACGCGCTCGGGGTGCTTCAGGGCGTAGGCGAGCGCGAGGGTGCTGCCCCACGAGACACCGTGCAGCAACCAACGCTCGACGCCGAGGTGTCGCCGCAACGCCTCGACGTCCTCGATCAGGGCCGCCGTCGTGTTGCGGTCGAGCGACCCGAGGTCGTCGATCGCCCACGGGGTGCTCCGCCCGCACCCGCGCTGGTCGAGCCCGACGATCCGGTACACCTCGGGGTCGAACCGCTGTCGGTAGCCCCCGGCGCCGAGACCGGATCCCGGGCCGCCGTGCAGGTACAGCGCCGGGCGGCCGGTCGGGTTGCCGGACTCCTCCCAGTGGATCCGGGCGCCGTCGGGGCGGTCGAGCCAGCCGTGGTCGTGGGGGTCGATGGGCGGGTGCACCCCCGGAGCCTACGACGGACGTGCGGACCGGACGAGGTCGAGCGCGCGCGCCACCGCGGTCGGGTGCTCGACGTGGGCGAAGTGCCCGCAGTCGTCGAGCAGCACCGTCCGGACGTCGGGCAGGAGGCCACGGAGCGCCGCGAGGTCGGACACCCGGGCGAACACGTCGTCCCGCCCGGCGATCGCCGTGACCGGGCACGTCACGCCGCGCCAGCGGTCCAGGTCGTAGGCGGCCGCGGCACGAGCGGCTCCGGTGAAGCCGGCCGGACGGAGCTCGTCGACGAACGCCTCGAGCACGCTCGGGTCGAGCCGGCGCACGTGCGAGAAGACGGGAGCGGCGAGGACGGGCAGGAGGCCGATCGCCCGGAGTCCGCGCAGGAGCGGCCGTGCCGTCTCCCCGGTGATCGCGAGGCCCGCGCGCAGCAGCGTGAACGCGGGGAGCGTCAGGATCCCGCGCACGGGGTGCCGGGACGCTCCGGCGGTCGCCACGGTCGTGCCGGAGACGAGCGCGACGGAACGCACGCGTCCGGGTGCCGCGACGGCCAGGTGCATGCCGACGAAGGCGCCCATCGAGTGCCCGACGACGTCGACGTCCGGCACGGCGAGGGCGTCGAGCACCGTGGTCAGCACCGACGCCGCCCGGTCGACCCCGAGCGGCTCGACCGGTGCGGGTGACGCGCCCCAGCCCGGCAGGTCGACGAGCACGAGGCCGCGGTCGTCGATGCCGTCCGCCGCCGCCAGGAGCGGGGTCCACGTGGTCCACGACCCGGCGACCCCGTGCAGCAGGAGCAGCGCGGCGGGGCCGGGTCGGTGGTGCACGACGACCGGGCCGACGTCGGTCGGGACGACGGTGCGCTGCAGGCCCCACCGGTCGGCGTCGGCGGTGACCGGGAACGGCGCGTACGGCTCGGTGGTGACCACCCGCGTGGGTGGGCGGTCGTCGACGGCGTGCACCGTGCCTCCAGTCTGCGACGCGTCGTACGTCGCCTCAGGAGGTGTTCGGAACGCTAGCCGACGGGGACTGGTGCGGCGCAGGCCGCCAGGCGGTCGAGCGCGGCCTTGTACTCCGTCACGTCACGGGCGACGCCCGGCTCGGAGATGATCGAGGCCTTGATGCGACCCTGCACATCGATGACGAAGGTCGCGCGGGTGGCGAAGCCCTTGTGCTCGAGGAAGACGCCGTACTCCTTCGAGACGGCGCCGTGCGGCCAGAAGTCCGCGAGGAGCTCGAAGTCGTAGCCGTTCGACTCGGCGAAGGATCGGAGCGTCGCCTTCGAGTCGACCGAGATGCCGACGAGCTCGACGCGCTGGTCCTGGAACATCGCGATGTTGTCCTGAAGGGCGCAGAGCTCGTTCGTGCAGGTCGACGAGAACGCGAGCGGGAAGAAGACCAGCGCGACCGGGCGGACGCCACGGAAGTCGCTGAGGCGGACGTGCTCCCCGAACTGGTTCGGGAGTTCGAAGTCCGGCGCGAGCGAGCCGATCTCCAGTGCCATCAGTGCGTTGCTTCTTCCTCGGGCGTGGGGTGTGCCCGGTGTCCTCGCGCACGCACGGGTCGCGTGTGCACGATCGGCAATCGTACGCCGACGTCACCCGAATGCAAGCACCTGTCCACCCACACGTCACCATCAGCCTCTGGGTCGGTGCGGGGGCCTAGAGTGGTCGGGGCCCCATCCGGTCGTGACCCGACCAACCGGTGGCCCGCCATGTCCACCACCACGAGAACGAACGAGGTCAAGGGTGACGGTGAACGACCAGGACCCGTACAGCCACGGCAGCAGCGACCAGGACCCGGAGGAGACCGCCGAATGGCGTGAGTCCCTCGACGGGCTGGTGCAGACCCACGGCCACCAGCGTGGCCGCGAGATCATGCTGAGCCTGCTCAAGCGGTCCAAGGAACTGCACCTCGGTGTGCCGATGGTCCCGACCACGGACTACGTGAACACCATCGCGCCGGAGAACGAGCCCGAGTTCCCGGGCGACGAGGAGCTCGAGCGCCGCTACCGCCGGTGGATCCGGTGGAACGCCGCGATCACCGTGCACCGCGCGCAGCGCCCCGGGATCGCGGTCGGCGGCCACATCTCGACCTACGCGTCGAGCGCCGCCATGTACGAGGTCGGCTACAACCACTTCTTCCGCGCGCAGGACCACCCGTCCGGCGGCGACCAGGTGTTCTTCCAGGGGCACGCGTCCCCCGGCATGTACGCCCGCGCCTACATGGAAGGGCGCCTCGGCGAGGACCAGCTCGACGGCTTCCGTCAGGAGAAGTCCCACGCCGGCGGCGGACTCTCGTCCTACCCGCACCCGCGCCTCATGCCGCACTTCTGGCAGTTCCCGACCGTGTCGATGGGCATCGGCCCGATCAACGCGATCTACCAGGCGCAGCAGGCGAAGTACCTCTCCAACCGCGGCATCAAGGACGCCTCCGACCAGCAGGTCTGGGCGTTCCTCGGCGACGGCGAGATGGACGAGGTCGAGTCGCGTGGACAGCTCCAGGTCGCCGCGAACGACGGCCTCGACAACCTGAACTTCGTGATCAACTGCAACCTGCAGCGTCTCGACGGTCCGGTCCGCGGCAACGGCAAGATCATCCAGGAGCTCGAGGCGTTCTTCCGCGGTGCGGGCTGGAACGTCATCAAGGTCGTCTGGGGCCGCGAGTGGGACGACCTGCTCGCCCGCGACACCGAGGGCGCGCTCCTCAACCTGATGAACCAGACGCCGGACGGCGACTACCAGACGTACAAGGCCGAGAACGGCGCGTACGTCCGCGAGAACTTCTTCGGGCGCGACCCGAAGGCGCTCGAGCTGGTCAAGGACTACACGGACGACCAGATCTGGAACCTCAAGCGCGGTGGGCACGACTACCGCAAGGTCTACGCCGCGTTCAAGGCCGCGACCGAGCACAAGGGCCAGCCGACCGTCATCCTCGCGAAGACGGTCAAGGGCTACGGCCTCGGCCCGAGCTTCGAGGGGCGCAACGCGACGCACCAGATGAAGAAGCTCACGCTCGACAACCTCAAGCAGTTCCGCGACGAGATGCGCATCCCGATCACGGACGCACAGCTCGAGGAGAACCCCTACACGCCGCCGTACTACCACCCCGGGAACGACGACGAGGCGATCCAGTACATGCACGAGCGCCGGCGTGAGCTCGGCGGGTACGTGCCGGAGCGTCGCACCAAGTACACGTCGATCACCCTCCCCGAGGACTCGAAGTACCAGGTCGTCAAGAAGGGCTCCGGCAAGCAGGAGATCGCCACCACCATGGCGTTCGCCCGACTGCTGAAGGACCTGCTCCGCTCCCCCGACTTCGGCGACCGCGTGGTGCCGATCATCCCCGACGAGGCACGCACGTTCGGCATGGACGCGTACTTCCCGACGGCGAAGATCTACAACCCGAACGGCCAGCACTACACGTCGGTCGACCGTGAGCTCCTCCTCGCCTACAAGGAGAGCCCGCAGGGACAGATCATCCACGTCGGCATCAACGAGGCGGGCGCCCTCGCGGCGTTCACCGCGGTCGGCACCTCGTACTCGACGCAGGGCGAGCCGCTCATCCCGGTCTACGTCTTCTACTCGATGTTCGGGTTCCAGCGCACCGGCGACGCCATCTGGGCCGCCGGCGACCAGATGACCCGTGGCTTCATGATCGGCGCCACCGCCGGTCGCACGACGCTCACGGGCGAGGGGCTGCAGCACGCCGACGGCCACTCGCTGCTCCTCGCGACGACGAACCCGGCCGTGGTGTCCTACGACCCCGCGTACGGCTACGAGATCGGGCACATCGTCCAGGCCGGCCTCGACCGGATGTACGGCACGAACGAGGACGGCAGCGCCAAGCACGCCGACCCGAACGTCATGTACTACCTGACGGTCTACAACGAGCCGATCGTCCAGCCGGCCGAGCCCGAGGGCATCGACGTCGACGGCATCGTCAAGGGCATGTACCTGCTCAACCGCAGCGAGCACGACGGCCCGAAGGCCCAGCTGCTCGCGTCGGGTGTCGCCGTCCCGTGGATCCTCGAGGCGCAGCAGCTCCTCGCCGAGGACTGGGGCGTGTCGGCCGACGTCTGGAGCGTCACGAGCTGGGGCGAGCTGTACCGCGACGGTCTCGACGCGGAGCAGCACGCCTTCCTCAACCCGAACGAGGCACCGCGCACCCCGTACGTGACCGAGCGGCTGCTCGGCACCGAGGGCCCGGTCGTCGCGGTGAGCGACTTCATGCACGCCGTGCAGGAGCAGATCCGCCCGTTCGTCCCGACCGACTACGCCACCCTCGGCGCCGACGGCTTCGGCTTCTCGGACACCCGTCCGGCAGCGCGCCGCTTCTTCCACATCGACGGCCCCTCGGTCGTCGTGCGGACGCTGCAGCAGCTCGCGAAGCAGGGCAAGGTCGACGGTGCGCTCGTCCAGCAGGCGATCGACAAGTACCGCCTGCACGACGTGACCGCCGGCACCACGGGCAGCGCGGGCGGCGAGAGCTGATCAGCGAGTGACGTCGGTCCGACCGGACTCCGAGAGCCAGGAGAGCGCGCGCGAGCGGGCGCTCTCCTGGCTCCGTCAGGTGTCCGGGGAACTCTCCACCGCCACCATCAAGCGGCTCGAGGACACCCTCCCCTGGTACAGCGAGATGCCTCCGGGCCGACGCTCCGCCGTGGGGCTCGTGGCCCAGGCGGGAATCACCTCGTTCATCAGCTGGCTCGAGGGCACCGCGTCGACGCCGTGGATCGCCGCGGCGGACGTCTTCGGCTCCGCGCCGCGGGAACTCCTGCGCTCGGTGAGCCTGCAGCAGACGCTCCAGCTCATCCGCGTGGTCGTCACCGTGGTCGAGGAACGCGCCAAGGACGACGAGATGCTGCAGGAGGCGATCCTCAAGTACTCGCGGGACATCGCCTTCGCGGCCGCCGACGTCTACGCCCGCGCGGCCGAGGCCCGTGGGCTGTGGGACGCCCGGCTCGAGGCCCTCGTGGTCGACTCCATCCTGTCGGGCGAGTACGACGACGAACTCCCGTCGCGCATCGCGGCCCTCGGCTGGCACGGTCACGGCGAGGTCGCGGTCCTGGTCGGCAACGCGCCGAAGCAGCTCGAGGTCGACCAGATCCGTCGCACCGCGCGGCACATGGACGCCGACGTGCTCATCGGCGTGCAGGGCTCCCGCCTCGTCGTGGTGATCGGCCGTGCCACGCCGCGCGACGACGTCCCCGAGGGCGAGGAGCCGGTGTCCTTCACCGCCATCGCCCAGGCGCTCGAGCCCTCGTTCGGCGAGGGACACCTCGTCCTCGGCAACGAGGTGCCCGGCGTGGTCGACGCGTCCACCAGTGCCAAGGGCGCCCTCGCCGGCTTCGCGGTCGCGCGGGCCTGGCGCGGTGCTCCTCGTCCGGCCCTGGCCGACGACCTGCTCCCGGAGCGGGCCCTCGCCGGCGACCCGCTCGCCCGGTCCGCCCTCGTGCAGCGCATCTACGTGCCGCTCAAGGACCAGTCGACGGAGCTCCTGCAGACGCTCTGGTGCTACCTCGACACCGGCCGGTCGCTCGAGGCCACGGCGCGCGAGCTGTTCGTGCACCCGAACACGGTGCGCTACCGGCTCCGCCGCGTGGCGGACATCATCGGGTGGGACGCCACGCACGCGCGGGACGCCCTCATCGTGCAGTCGGCGCTCATCCTCGGTGCCATGTCCGAGTCGACCGCCGGGCGGCGTCGCATCCCGCACCGCCGGTGAGCGACGTCGTATGCCGCATCGTCGCTAGGAAATGCACAATGTCGAGCGGTCATCGCTGTGGGAAGCCCACACGGGTGCGGCGCGGGCCGACGGGCAGGATTGTCCGGTGATCGTCGTCGTCGCGCCCGGACAGGGCTCCCAGGCCCCCGGCTTCCTCGCCCCCTGGCTCGAGGACGCCACCGTCCGTGACCGCGTGGGGGCGTGGTCCGAGGCCATCGGCGTCGACCTCGCCGCCCACGGCACCGAGTCCGACGCCGAGACCATCAAGGACACGGCGCTCGCGCAGCCGCTCATCGTCGCCGCCGGTCTCATCACGGCCGACGCCCTGCTCGCCGACGGCCGCCGTGCTCTCGTGGGCGGGGTCGCCGGCCACTCGGTCGGCGAGTTCACCGCCGCCGGGGTCGCCGGGATCCTCGAGCCGACCGACGCCGTCGCCCTCGTCGCCGAACGCGGCCGGGCGATGGCGGACGCCGCCGCGCTCGAGCCCACGTCGATGGCCGCCGTCCTCGGTGGGGACGCCGATGCCGTCGCCGCCGCGCTCGAGGCGAACGGCCTCGTCCCCGCGAACCACAACGGCGGCGGTCAGACCGTCGTCGCCGGTCCCGCCGACGCGATCGCCGCCCTCGCCGCTGACCCACCCGCGAAGGCCCGCGTGATCCCCCTCGCCGTGGCCGGTGCGTTCCACACCCGGTACATGGCGTCCGCCGTCGAGCGTGTCGCCCCGGTCGCCGCCGCCGCGACCGTGCAGGACCCGTCGCTGCCGATCTGGACGAACGCCGACGGTTCCCGTGTCGACGACGGTCGTCGCTTCGTCGACCTCATGGTCCAGCAGATCCAGAGCCCCGTGCACTGGGACGCCGTGATGGAGTCCTTCGCGGCCGCCGGTGTCACGGGCATCATCGAACTCGCACCCGCCGGTGCCCTCGTCGGCCTGGCGAAGCGCGGTCTGCGCGGGACGCCGACCGTCGCGATCAAGACCCCCGACGACCTGCCCGCAGCGATCGACCTGCTGCAGAGCGCGGGCCAGGAAGCAGACGCAACCGCATGACCGACGCCCCCATCCCGACCACCGCGACCGAGGGGACGGAGCCGACCCGCGCCTCCCGTCCGCTGCTGCAGCAGCGTCGCGGCCACGAGTTCACCCGCATCCTGGCCTTCGGCGCCGCCCGCGGTGAGAACGCCGTGCCGAACGACGACCTCGTCGGGCCGATCGACTCCTCCGACGAGTGGATCCGCCAGCGCACCGGGATCATCACCCGCATGCGCGCCGGCAAGGACGTCGAGGCGGTCGACCTCGCCGAGGCCGCCGCGCTCGACGCGATCGCCAAGGCCGGCCTGACGCCCGACCAGATCGGCGTCGTGCTCGTGAGCACCGTGACCCACACCGTCGCCACGCCGTCGATGGCGTCGCTGCTCGCCGAGCGCATCGGTGCCGCCCCCGCCGCGGCCTACGACATCAGCGCCGCGTGCGCCGGGTACGCGTACGGCATCGCCCAGGCGGACTCGTTCGTGAAGTCCGGCATCGCCGACCACGTGCTGGTCGTCGGTGCCGAGAAGCTCAGCGACATCGTCGACCCGACCGACCGCTCGATCTCGTTCCTGCTCGGCGACGGTGCCGGAGCGGCGATCGTCGGCCCGAGCGACTTCCCCGGGATCGCCCCGACGATCTGGGGCTCCGACGGGTCGAAGTGGGACGCGATCGGCATGACCTCGACCTACAACGAGTGGGAAGCGGGGGCCGCGCGGCCGACGATACGGCAGGCCGGTCAGACCGTGTTCCGCTGGGCCGTCTGGGAGATGGTCAAGGTCGCCCGTGAGGCGCTCGAGTCCGCCGGCATCCAGCCGTCCGACCTCGCCGCGTTCGTGCCGCACCAGGCGAACATCCGCATCATCGACGAGTTCGCCAAGCAGCTCGGCCTGCCCGAGTCCGTCGTGATCGCGCGCGACATCACCACCACCGGCAACACCTCCGCCGCGAGCATCCCGCTCGCCACGCACCGCCTGCTCGAGGAGAACCCCGAGCTCTCCGGCGGCCTCGCCCTGCAGATCGGCTTCGGCGCCGGCCTCGTCTTCGGCGCCCAGGTCGTCGTCCTCCCCTAGCCCATCCCGGCCACGCACCCGCGCGGCCACCCTCCGACGAGCCTCCGGGCACGCGACCGCTGCGTGCCCTAGGCTGGTCCACGGTCAAACGACACCCCCTCAAGGAGAATCCCCATGGCCCTGTCCAACGAAGAAGTCCTCGCCGGCCTGGCCGAGCTGATCAACGACGAGACCGGCATCGCGACCGACACCGTCGCGGCCGACAAGTCGTTCACCGACGACCTCGACATCGACTCGATCTCGATGATGACCATCGTCGTCAACGCCGAAGAGAAGTTCGACGTCAAGATCCCCGACGAAGAGGTCAAGAACCTCAAGACCGTCGGCGACGCCGTCGACTACATCGTCAAGGCCCAGGCCTGACGCGAGCTTCCTGAGCGCCGCGGCCCCGGCGGACCGACCGCGGGCCGCGGCGCTCATCTCGTCCACCGGACCGACCTTCGTCGGTCCACACAGGTCCGGCGATCGTCGGGCCGCCCCGGTCCGGCGTTCGTCGGGCCGCCCCGGCTCCGTCCGGCACCGCCACGAGCGGTCGGACGTCCTCACGAAAGAACACGTCGTTCCATGACCAACAAGACCGTCGTCGTCACCGGGATCGGTGCGATCACGCCCCTCGCCGCGACCGCCCCGGAAACGTGGGACGCGCTGCTCGCCGGCACGTCCGGCATCACCCGCATCGAGGACCCGCGCTACGCCGAGCTCGAGCTCCCCGTCGAGTTCGCCGGCCAGGCGCGCCGGTTCCTCACCGACCAGCTCACCCGCCCCGAGTCGAAGCGCCTCGACCCCTCGTCGCAGCTGTCGCTCGTCGCCGCGCGCGAAGCCTGGGCCGACGCCGGCATCGACGCCGAGACCGTCGTCCCCGAGCGCCTCATCGTCGACTGGGCCACCGGCATCGGCGGCGTCAACACCCTGCTCGACGCGTGGGACACCCTGCGCGAGAAGGGCCCCCGTCGCGTCCTGCCGATGACGGTCCCGATGCTCATGGCGAACGGCCCGGCCGCCGCCATCGAGATGGAGTTCGGCGCCCGCGGCGGCGCCCGCACCTACCTCTCGGCGTGCGCGTCCTCGACCGAGTCCCTCGCCGAGGCCTACCGCCACGTCGCCACCGGCGAGGCCGACATCGTCATCACCGGCGGCGCCGAGGCCGCCCTGCACCCGCTGCCCCTCGCGGCGTTCGCGTCGATGCAGGCGCTCTCCCGCCGCAACGACTCCCCCCAGACCGCCTCGCGTCCGTACGACGTCACGCGCGACGGCTTCGTGCTCGCGGACGGCGCCGCGGCGCTCATCCTCGAGACCAAGGAGCACGCCGAGGCCCGCGGCGCGACGATCTACGCCGAGGTCGCCGGCGCCGGCATCACCTCGGACGCGTTCCACATCACCGCGCCGGACCCCGAGGGCAGTGCTGCCGCCCGTGCCGTCCTGCAGGCGCTCGAGCACGCCGGTGCTGCGCGCGAGGACGTCGTGCACGTCAACGCGCACGCCACCTCGACCCCGGTGGGCGACGTCGCCGAGTACCACGCCATGCGCCGCGTGTTCGGCGACCACCTCGACAACGTCGTGGTGTCCGCCACGAAGGCGTCGACGGGGCACCTCCTCGGTGGTGCCGGTGCGATCGAGGCCGCGTTCACGGCCCTCGCGCTGCACAACCGCGTCGCGCCGCCGACGATCAACCTCACCCAGCAGGACCCGGAGATCGTGATGGACGTCGCCACGGCGCCGCGCGAGCTCCCGCAGGGCGACCTGCTCGCGGTGAGCAACTCGTTCGGGTTCGGTGGGCACAACGCCGTGGTCGCGTTCCGGAGCGTCTGAGTCCGGTCCGTCGGGCCCGTCGGGTCCGTCCGTCGGTCCTGGAGGCCCGTCCCGCGTCGTCGGGGCGGGCCTCCGTCCGTCCCTGGTCGGTCTGGGCGGGGCGCGCTCCCCGCGGCCGCGGCCCGTGGCGTGTGGCCGCGTCGGTGCGCCGAGACTCGGCCCCGCGGACAGTTTCGCGGCTCCGGAGGCGCGAAACTGTCCGCCGAGGCGAGACTCGGCGCGGGCGGGCGGCCGCGGACGCACGAACGCCGCCCCGAGGGGCGGCGTCCGTGACGGAGGATCGGGCGCGACTCAGCCGACGCGGTGCAGCCAGACGACCGGGTTGCCCTCGGCGGCGTGGCGGAACGGTTCGAGTTCGTCGTCCCACGCCTGACCCAGGGCGAGTCGGAGCTCGCGGTGGAGTTCGAGGGCGTTGCTCCCCGCCACCTCCATCGCGTAGCGGACGCGGTCCTCGGGGACGACCATGTTGCCGGTGACGTCGGTCTGCGCGTAGAACACCCCGAGGTCGGGCGTGTGCATCCAGCGGCCGCCGTCCGACTCGGAGGTGGGTTCCTCGGTGACCTCGTACCGGAGGTGCTCCCAGCCGCGCAGGGCCGAGGCGATCGCCGCACCCGTGCCGACGGAACCGGTCCAGGTGAACTCGGTCCGACGCGCGCCGTCCTGAGCGGGCTGGTCGAGCCACGAGAAGTTCACGGCGCGGCTCATGGCGCGACCTGCTGCCCATTCGACGTGCGGGCAGAGCGCGCGTGGTGAGGAGTGCACGTAGAGCACCCCGGTGGTCGTTCCGTTCACGATTCCTCCGATTCGTCAGGTGCGACTTCCCCATCGACCTGAACTGGAGGTTCTCGTTTCGGAACCATCGATATCCGATTGTGATGTCCTTGCGGACACGCCCATTATGCAGGCTGCGCGCTGGGAACACCAGGCACCGCGACAGAGTCAGTGGAAGACGTGCCCCGACGCGTCGAGCGGGTGCCGCTCCCCCGCGGTGAGCGGCACCGGGATCCGGTTCTCGCCGGGCGGGATCGGGCAGGCGAACTGGTACGAGAACGCGCACGGCGGCAGGACGAGGAAGTTCCAGTCCAGCTCGACGTCGGCAGCGACACCGGGGTCGTCGAGGTACAGGAACCGGCCCATCGAGTAGGTGCTGCCGGGATCGTCCTCGGGCAGGGCGCTCGTGGCGTCCTGCACGATGAGCTGCAGCCGCGCGGCGCCTCGGAAGGCCGCGGAGCGGACCGCCACCAACCGGACGGCCGATCCGCCCAGGGTGGTCTCGACGTGTCCGGCGACCTCGAGCGGATCGCCGGCTGCGTCGACGACGCTCGCCGCGCCTCCTGGGACACCCGGCGTGTACCTGCCGGACGTGACCCACGCGGCGGAGTGGTCGAACCGGGCGATGCGTGCGAAGCGGGCGATCGCGTCGGACGCCGGGTCCCACACGCGCAGCGTGCCACGGGAGACGGACCCGGCGAGGCCGTCCGGGAAGGCGACCACCGACGGGACGACCGCCTCGTCGCCGGCGACGAGCACGGTGCCGTCCACCGGGTCGCCGTCGACGAGCACCCCGTCACCTGCGTCGGCGGTGACCGTGAGGCCGCCGGGTGCCGGTGCCCACTGCCCCGGGACCGGCCACACGGGCTGGGCGTGGTCGACGCGCTGGGCGTTCACGAGCGCGAGCGGACCCCGAGGGCTGGTCGCCCAGCGGTCACGGTCGGCGACGTGCTCGTCGAAGGCGGTCACGACTGCTCTTGGCGGGGGTAGATGACCTTCTGGACGATGATGATCACCGACGCGGCGACCGGCAGGGCCACGAGTGCGCCGAGCACCCCGCCGATGGTCCCGCCCGCGACCGCTGCGATGACGACGAGGGCGCCGGGGACCTGCACGGCACGCGACATGATCCGCGGCGAGATCACGTACGCCTCGACCTGCATGTACACGAGGTAGTAGATCGCGGCGGCGAGGGCCGTCGCGGGCGAAGCGAACAGGCACAGCAGCGAGATGACGATGGCCGACGCGAGCGTGCCCACGAGCGGGATGAGCGACCCGAGGAAGGCGAACGAGGCCAGCAGCACGGGCAGCGGAGCACCGATGATGAGCAGGAACACCAGGCTGAGGATGCCGTTGATGAGCGCCTGGGAGATCTGCCCGACGACGTAGCGACCGACCGCCTGGGTGATCTGCTCGCTGACGTCGATGAAGTTCTCGCGGCGGGACGCCGGGACGAATCGGTAGGTCATCGACTTCATGCCGCGCATCGACGCGAGGAAGTAGAGCATCAGGATGATGACGATGACGGCGCCCGTGAGACCGGTCAGGATCCCGCTGCCGACCGCGAGGATCCCGCCGCCGAGGCTCAGCAGGTTGCCGGGGTTCTCGACGAAGGACTGCACGGACTGCAACGCGTGGTCGATGTCGAACGACCCGGACAGCTGGTCGGAGAGGTTCTGCACCCACTCCTGCCTCGAGATGTCCTGCACGATGTCGGGGAAGTTCTGGATGAGGTTCGTCGCCTGCTGCACGAGGATCGGCACGACCGCGAACACCACCCCGGCGAACGCGGCGAGGACCCCGACGACCACGACGGTGATGGCCACCCAGCGCGGCACGAACCGTTCGAGGAAGGACACCAACGGGTCGATGCCGAGCGCCAGGAACAGCGCGACGCCGACGTAGACGAGCACGGTGGAGAGCTCGTTGACGATCGCCCCCGCGACGACGGCGACGAGCACGCCGAGCGCACCCATGAAGCCGATCCGGAAGGCGTTCACGCGCACGCCGGTGCCACCACGGGTCACCTCGAACGTCACGTTGGGCGTCGGGCTGTGGTCGTCCTGTTGCTGCTGCGTGTCGCGCTTCCTCGGGAGGTGCACGCGGGGCGGGTGCGGTCGCTTGCTGTTGCTCGAACCCGCGTCGGCTTTTGACATGTAGGGCGGGCGGGACTTGAACCCGCGAATCGTTCGGTTATGAGCCGACTGCCTTGACCAGCTTGGCTACCGCCCCGTGCCGGGGACCGTCAGGCCACCGGTTCCCCACGATACAGCGACTCGAACGTCGAGAGCGTGCGGTTGATGTCGTGCGCCTCGATCATCGCCAGGCTGCGGTCGCGCATCGTGACGTAGTCCTCGTCCGACGCGGTCAGCACCGCCGTGAGCTTCGCCGCGAGGTCGTGCTCGTCACCGGGGGTGAAGAGGTACCCGTTGCCGTCGATGAGGTGCGGGAGCGCCATCGAGTCCGCCGCGACGACGGGGAGGCCGGAGGCCATGCCCTCGAGCGAGGCGATGCTCTGCAGCTCGGCGGTGGAGGGCATCGCGAACACGGTCGAGTTGGTGAGCGCCTGCTGCTTGACCTCGTCCGAGACGAAGCCGAGGAAGCGGACGCGGTCCTCGAGCCCGAGCTCCTTCGCCTGCTGCCGGAGCTTGGGGATCATCTCGCCGTCGCCGACGATCGTCAGCGTGGCTCCGAGCTCGGACGGCAGCAGCGCGAGGGCCTTCACGAGGACGTCGAGGTTCTTCTCGGGTGCGACCCGACCGACGAAGACGATGTCGTTGCCCGCAGGCCGCCCCTCGCGTGCGACGTACCGGGTGGCGTCGATCCCGCACGAGATCGCCAGGACCCGCTGCCCGGCGATGGCCCGGCGCAGGTAGTCGGCGGCGAGGTTCGTCGGGGTCGTGATCGCGTCGGCGAGCCGGTAGGTCTTGGCGGCGTCGTTCCAGGCGATCTTCACGGCGATCGGCACCGTGCGCTTGCCGAACGGCGTGTACTCGAGGAGGTTCTCGGGCATGAAGTGGTTCGTGGCGATCACCCGGATGCCGCGCGCGTGCGCTTCGGGCACCATGCCCCGGCCGACGACGACGTGCGACTGGATGTGCAGGACGTCGGGCTGGAACGCGTCGAGGATCGGGGCGGTCCACTTCTTCACGCTCCACGGCCACACGAAGCGCAGCCACGCGTGCAGCGGCCACTTGTAGGACTTCAGGCGGTGCACGACGAGGGTCACACCGTGGAGCTCCTCGTCGAAGGTGCCGTAGTGGCGGCTCGCCGCCGGGGCGACGATCTGGACCTCGTGCCCGCGTTCGGCGAGGCCGACGGCGAGCTGCTCGGCGAAGGTCGCGGCTCCGTTGACGTCAGGTGCGAAGGTGTCCGCTGCGATGAGGACGCGCAGCGGTCGTCGACCGCCCGTCGCACCCGTCGGTCCGGCGGTGGCGGTGGTGGCGTCGTCTGACACGGCTGGCGTCGTCCTCTCGTGGGCGATTGCTGGTCGTTCGACGACGCTACCGCACGCCGCTCGGGCAGCGCGTCCGCCTCGCGGTGGACTCCGTCACCCCACGGGACGACGGCTCAGGAGCGGGTCTGCGGGTGGTGCTTGGCGAGGAGGAACACCCCGGTGATCGCGATCGCGGCGGCGACGACGAAGCCGAAGACGGCGAAGACCGGGGCGCCGGCGGCCTCGCCGAGGACGATCACCCCGATGCCGACGGCGACGATCGGGTCGATGACCGTCAGCCCGGCGATCACGAGGTCGGCCGACCCGCTCGAGTACGCGTTCTGCACGAAGTACCCGCCCAGCGAGGCGGCGACGACCACCCCGACGATCGCGAGCACCGTCAGCCAGTCGAACGTGCCGTTCACGAACCGGTTGAGCACGACCTTGGCCAGCGTCGCGACGAACCCGTAGAGGACGCCGGCGCCGACGATGTAGTACAGCGCGTTCTTGTGCTTCGCGACGAGGCGGAACGACACCAGCACGAGCACCAGCACGACGGCCAGGATCACGAGCACGGTGACGAGCTGTCGGCTCGTGATCGCGCTCTCGTGCCCGACGAAGGCCGCGATGCCGACGAAGATGCCGACGCCGACGATGCACGTCCAGACAGCTCGCCGTGCCCGACGGCCGAGCGGGACCCCGGAGGACCGCGACGAGAACCAGGTCGTGATCACGAGGGCCACGGCGCCGAGCGGCTGCACGACGATGAGCGGCGCGTACGTGATGCTCACCAGCTGCAGGACCACGGCGATGCCGAGCATGAGCGTGCCGAGCACCCAGTAGCCGCTCGAGACCAGCCCGACGACGTGCCGGACGCTGAGTCCCTTCGACTGCCGACCGAGCCGCGCTTCCACCCGCTGCACCCCGCGGCTCTGGAACTGCGCCCCCAGTGAGAGGAAGACCGCCCCGATGAGCGCGACGGGGATCATGAGCGCCTGGAACGGCGTGAGGTTCACCGCGTCGGGCAGCTGGAGGTCCGTCGTCACGCGTCGAGGCTACCGTTCCCCGCCGGATAACCTGGGTGAATGGCCGTTCTCCCGATCCGCATCACCGGCGAACCCGTCCTGCACGAGCGTGCAGCCGAGGTCACCGACTTCGACGACGACCTGCGATCGCTGGTCGCCGACATGTTCGAGACGATGGACCTCGCACCCGGGGTCGGACTGGCCGGCCCGCAGGTCGGCGTCGGCAAGCGGCTGTTCGTGTACTCATGGACCGATGATGACGAGGTCCTGCACCGCGGCGTCGCGGTGAACCCCGTCCTGTGGACGACCCCCGCCGTTCCCGAGGCTGTGGAGGAACTCGACGAGGACGAGGAGTCCGAGGGCTGCCTCTCGGTCCCGGGCGAACGGTTCCCGCTCCGCCGCTCCGAGGGCGCGCTGCTCCGTGCCGTCGACGAGCACGGCACGCCGTTCGAGGTCGAGGCCCACGGCTGGCTCGCCCGCATCTTCCAGCACGAGTACGACCACCTCGACGGGTACCTCTACGCGGACCGGCTCGTGCACCCGTACGGCAAGCAGGTCGCGAAGGCCATCAGGAAGAACAGCTGGGGCGGCCCGGGCAAGTCCTGGCTGCCGGGGCGCGACCACCCCGAGGGCTGACGGCGCTCGTCCCGTCTGCCCGGGTCCGGTCGACGGCCAACCGCGTCGGCCCGGCGCTGATCAGCAGGGCCCAGGAGGCGCGGCTCACCCCCGCCAGGCAGCGATCGCGTCCCGCAGGTGCTCGGTCTCCGGATGCCCCGGGCAGTACTCGAGCAGACCGGCCGCGACGTGCGCCTCGGCCGATGAGTCGACGGAGGCCGCCCACGGCCCGGTCCCCCGCACCGCGCAGGTGGTCGCGAGTTCCTCGAGCGTGGCGTCCCCCTCGGCGGCGTCGACCGCGGAGCGCTGCTGCGTCGACATCTCGGTGCCGGTGATCCGCTGCGCCCGGCAGTCGGTGCGCTCGTCGTCCCACACGGCGGAGTAGGTCGTGTACGTCTCGGAGCGGTCCGACGTCCCCACGTCGCAGACGAACGCGAAGACGATCGGTGCCGTGCCGGACACCGCGACGCCCGAGGTGGCGGTGGTGTCGAGCGAGTCGCCCGGCTCGGACTCCGCGCCGGTCGTGCACCCCACGAGGCCGATCGCCGCGGCCGCGACGACGCCCGCGGCGAGGGCTCGGCGCACGGTGATCACCTGTGAACGCTAACAGCTTCCGGCCATGCGTCCGCTGCGAGCTCCGACGCCACGCAAAAGGCCCCCACCCGAAGGTGAGGGCCGTGCTGCTCCCCGAGTTGGACTCGAACCAACAACCTGCCGGTTAACAGCCGGCTGCTCTGCCAATTGAGCTATCGAGGATCACTGTCCGCTGGCGAATGTCGTGCGAACAACGGGTAACAGCATAGCAGTACCCGGGAGCGACCCCGCGCATCCGCCACGCATCCCGGGCGTGCCGCGCTCAGTACCCCGCGACCGGGTCGACCACGCCGACGAAGCCCTCGCCGACTCCGCCGAGGAACGCCACGGTGTTCACCCGCACGCGCTCGGCCAGCAGCGGCGCCACCATCTCCGGCGTGTCGGCCTGGTGCGGCGTGATGATCGCGCCCGGCTCGTCCCAGAGCGGGTGTCCGTCCGGCAACGGCTCCGGGTCGGTGACGTCGAGTCCGGCCGCAGCGATCGCACCGCTGCGCAGGGCGTCCACGAGCGCGGCGGTGTCGACCAGTCCCCCGCGGGCGATGTTCACGAGCCGTGCCGACGGCTTCATGATCGCGAACTGCGCGGGCCCGAACAGCTTCGCGGTCCCCGAGGTCATCGCCGCGGCGATCATGACCACATCGGCATCGGGCAGGACGTCGTCCAGCTGGTCGGTCGTGACGGTCCGGTCCGCCCCGGGAACCGGCGAGGACGACCGGCGCACCACGGTGACCGAGACCTCGAACGGCGCGAGCAGGCGGATGTACTCCAGCGCGATGCCACCGGCGCCGATGACGACCACGTTCCGGCCGTAGAGCGAGACACCCTCGGGCTCGGTCGCCCACGACCGCGCCCGGGCACGCTTCTGCAGCACCCGCAGCGTCCCGAGCGTCAGCGCGAGGGCGTGCTCGGCGACGGGTTCGGCGTACGCGCCCTTGGCCGAGGTGAACAACACCCGGTCGCCGTGCTCGGCGATCAGCGAGGCGAAGGCGTCGACGCCGGCGAACGGCAACTGGACCCAGCCGATGGACGGTGCGCCGTCGAGCGCGTCGGCGAGTCCCGCGGGATCGCGAGGGTCGAGCCACACGAGTCCGGCGGTGTCCGCCCCGAGCGGAGCGACGGTCCCACCGGCTGCGGCGACGGCGTCCTCGTGGAGGGCGGTGCCGTCCCCGGCGGGCAGGATCGCGATCGGGCCCGCGGACGGCGGGGCGACCGGCAGTTCGGCACCCGCGTCGGTCACCACGGCCCGGTGCCCGCGCACCCCCGACGACGGCGACGTACCCGCGCTCATGCGTTCTCCTGCCGCTCCGCGCGCGGACCGGTGCCGGCGGCGACCGGCCGACGCGGCACCGAGGACCGACGGGGTGCGGCCGACGCCGGCTGCCGACGCTTCACCGGACGGGCCGCCGTCGACGCGAGCGTCTTGACGTAGGGGTCGACGGGGTTGTCGAGGACCTCGTCGAAGGTGCCGAGACCGACGAGCCGGCTCTCGGCCATGATCGCCACCCGGTCGGCGAGTGCCCGGGCCTCGCGCAGGTCGCTCGACACCACGACCGCCGAGAACTGCCGGTTCCGCTGCAGGGTCGCCAGCGCCTCGAGCACCGACTGCCGCACGAGCACGTCGACGCCGCGGGCGGGTTCGTCGGCGACGAGCAGCTGGGGCTCGAGCACGAGCGCCTTCGCGAGGGCGACGCGCTGCCGCTGCCCGCTCGAGAGCTCCCACGTGTTGAGCCGCATCACCCCGAGCGGCAGGTGCACGGCGTCGACCAGGCGGGCGACGATCAGGCCGGCCTCTTTCCGGTCGAACCGGCGGTCTCGGGCGTAGATCGGTTCCGCGATGGCCTCGCCGACGGTGAGGTCCGGGCTGAGCCGGTCCGCGCCGTCCTGCGGCAGGTAGCCTATGCGGCCGCTGAGCCGCTCGAGCTTGCGGGACGTCGGTCGGAGCCCACGCGTCTTCTGCCCGAGCACCGTGAGTTCGCCCCCGACGATGTGCCGACGGTGGGCACCGTCGCCCTCGCCGGTGGTGCCGAGCTGGCCGGCGATCGCCGCGGCGAACGTCGACTTGCCGGACCCGGACTCGCCGAGCACGGCCAGGATCTCCCCCTGACGGACCGTGAGGCTCACGCCGTCGACGGCCCGGATCGCATCCGTCCCCCGTCCGCTCCGGTACTCGATCGACACGTCGTCCGCGACGACCGCCGGTCCGTTGACCGCGATCATGGGTCCCCTTCCACGCCGCCCCCTGGCGGCGGTTCGCGACGGACCGGGCTGCACCGACCGTCGTGCGTGTTGCGGTGGAGGTGACCGCCCAGGAGGCGCGGCGTGCGTCGTCGACGTCAGCCGCGCCTCCGGGGATGGTCGCGTCGGGTCAGGACCCGGCGTTCTCCAGTTCCACAAGCGTACGCCGTCGCTCCGCCTGTTCCGCCGGATCCGGCACCGGGAGTGACGCCAGGAGACGCTGCGTGTACGGGTGCTGCGGCGAGCTGAGGACCTCGGCCGTGGTGCCCGTCTCGACCAGGTCGCCGCGGTAGAGCACGGCGATCCGGTCGGAGAGCGCGCCGACCACGGCGAGGTCGTGGCTGATGAACAGCGATGCGAACCCGAGGTCCTGCTGCAGCTCGAGGAACAGCTCGAGCACGCGCGCCTGGACGGACACGTCGAGCGCACTCGTCGGCTCGTCGGCGATGAGGAGCTTCGGCCGGAGCGCGAGCGACCGCGCGAGCGACGCACGCTGCCGCTGCCCGCCGGACAGCTCGTGCGGGTACCGGTCGCCGTAGGCCGCCGGGAGCTGCACGGCCTCGAGCAGTTCGCCGACACGTTTCCGGGCGGCACGCGGGCTCGACACCTCGCCGTGCACGACGAGCGGTTCGGCGACGCACTCCGAGATCGTGAGCAGCGGGTTGAACGAGGTCGCCGGGTCCTGGAAGACGAACCCGATGTCCTTGCGGTGCCGCTTGAAGTCGCGTTCGCGGTACCCGAGCATCTCGGTGCCGAGCACCTCGAGCGAGCCGCCGGTGATCTTCGTCAGGCCGGCGATCGCGCGGCCGATGGTCGTCTTGCCGGAGCCGGACTCCCCCACGAGGCCGAGGACCTCGCCGGGACGGATGTCGAGGTCGACGCCCTTGACCGCCTTGAACGCGTGCGACCCGAGCCGGCCCGGGTACTCGATCTCGAGCCCGCGTGCGCGGACGAGCGGCTCGACGTCGTCACTGATCGCGGCACGGCGGGCGACCCCGGTGGAGGCCTCGAGCCGGGGCACGGCGGCGAGCAGGCGCTTCGTGTAGTCGGCCTGCGGCGCCGCGAACAGCTCAGCGACCGGGGCCTCTTCGACGACCTCGCCCTGGTACATCACGGCGACGCGGTCGGCCAGGTCGGCGACGACGCCCATGTTGTGCGTGATGATGACGATCGCCGCGCCGAACTCGTCGCGGCACCGGCGGAGCAGGTCGAGGATCTCCGCCTGGACCGTCACGTCGAGGGCGGTGGTCGGCTCGTCGGCGATGATCACCGACGGTTCGAGGGCGAGCGCGCTCGCGATGACGACGCGCTGCTTCTGGCCGCCGGAGAACTGGTGCGGGTAGTGGTCGACCCGGGTCTCGGGATCGGGGATGCCGACGCGGCGGAGGTAGTCGATCGCCTTCGCGCGGGCCTCCTTCGCGGAGACGCCGCCGTGGGCCCGGAGCCCCTCGGCGATCTGCCACCCGACCGTGAAGACCGGGTTGAGCGCCGTGGAGGGTTCCTGGAACACCATCGCGCCCGCGGTGCCGCGCAGGCTCCGGAGCTTCTGCGCACCGACCGTCACGACGTCCGTGCCGTCGAGGAACACCGCACCGCCGAGCGTCGCCGTCTCCGGCATGAGGCGCAGGATGCTCCGCGCCGTGACGGACTTGCCCGAGCCGGACTCGCCGACCAGGGCGAGGACCTCGCCGGGGCGGACGTCGATGCTGACGCCCTTGACCGCGTCGACGGCACCGCCGTCGGTCGCGAAGGTGACGGTCAGGTCGTCGACGACGACGACCGGTTCCGTCGTGGTGTCGCCGGCCTGGAGGCGCGTGGAGGCGACGGGCAGGTCCGTCGCGCGCGACTGGTCGGTCGCGCGGGACTGGTTGGTCGCGTCCGTCATGCGGTCGCCCCTTCCGTGCTGGCCGTCTGCTTGCGGGACACCAGCTGCTTGAGCCGGCGTCGCGCACGCAGACGCGGGTCGGAGATGTCGTTGAGGCTCTCGCCGATGAACGTCACGCCGAGGACGAGCACCACGATCGCGACACCCGGGAAGACGCCGGTCCACCAGACGCCGCTCGCGACGTCGGACAGCGCACGGCTGAGGTCGTAGCCCCACTCCGCGCCGCTGGTCGGGCCGATGCCGAAGCCCAGGAAGCCGAGGCCCGCGAGTGTCAGGATCGCGTCGCTCGCGTTCAGCGTGAGGATCAGCGGGAGGGAGCGCGTCGAGTTCCGCAGCACGTGCCGGGTCATGATGCGCCACGGGTTGGTGCCCATCACCCGCGCGGACTCGACGAACGCCTCGTTCTTGAGCCGCACGGCCTCGGCGCGGACGACCCGGAAGTACTGCGGGACGTACACGACCGTGATCGAGATCGCCGCGGCGATGATGCCGCCCGAGTAGCTCGAGTTGCCGCCCGAGATGACGATGGACACCACGATGGCGAGGAGCAGCGAGGGGAACGCGTAGATCGCGTCCGCCACGACGACGAGGACCCGGTCGAGCCAGCCGCCGATGTAGCCGGAGACCATGCCGAGCAGGACGCCGATGATGATCGACACGACGACGGCCACGATGACCACGAGCACCGCGGTCCGGGCGCCGTAGACGACGCGGCTGAAGACGTCGAAGCCGCCGACGGTCGTGCCCCAGATGTGCGTGGCGCTCGGTGCACCCGTGCGCGGGAAGCTCTGCCCGTCGGCGCCCTGCAGCTGGCCGAAGCCGTACGGGGCGATGAGGGGCGCGGCGATCGCGACGAGGAGGTACAGCGCGCAGATGACCACGCCGGTGATGAGCATGGCGCGCTGCCAGCCAGTGCTCCGACGGAGCTGCAGCACGACGGGCAGCCGCTTCCAGAGCGGCTCGTGGCGGTCGACGAGGGAGGTGTCAGCCATCTCTAGAACCTCACTCTCGGGTCGATGAGGGCCGCGACGACGTCCACGATGAAGTTCGTCACCGCGACGATCACCGCGAGCATCGCGACGATGCCCTGGACCGCGACGAAGTCGCGGGCCGACAGGTACTGGTTGAGCTCGAAGCCGAGCCCGCGCCACCCGAAGGTGGTCTCGGTGAGGACGGAACCGCCCAGGAGCATGGCGATCTGGAGTCCCATCACCGTGATGATCGGCACGAGGGCGGGACGGAACGCGTGCGTGCGGACGAGCCGCGCCTCCCGAACGCCGCGCGAGCGGGCCGCGTCGACGTACTCGGAACCGAGCGTCCCGATCATGTTCGCGCGCACCAGGCGCAGGAAGATGCCGGCGGTGAGGAGCCCCAGGGTCAGTGCCGGCAGGACGGCGTGCGCCAGCACGTCCCCGATGATCTGGGCGTTGCCGGTGCGCAGGGCGTCGATGAGGTAGATGCCCGTCGCGCCCTGGATGTTGTCGAGGACGAGCGACACCCGCGTGGACGCGCGGTCGCCGAGCGGGAGCCAGCCGAGCCACACCGAGAAGACGAGCTTGAGCAGCAGGCCGCCGAAGAACACCGGCGTCGCGTAGGTGAGGATCGCGAGCGCGCGGAACAGGACGTCCGGCCACTTGTCGCGCATGTACGCGGCGAGCATGCCGAGCGGGATGCCGAGCAGCAGCGCGACGATGAGCGCGTAGAAGACGAGCTCGGCGGTCGCGCCGCCGTACGTGACGATGATCTCGGTGATCGGCCGGTTGTCGGTGGCCGTCGTGCCGAAGTCGCCGCGGACGATGTTGCCGAGGTACTCGATGTACTGGACGAAGACCGGGCGGTCGTAGCCCGCGGCGTGCAGGCGTTCCTGCAGCTGGGACGGCGTGAGTCGGCCGCCGACCGATGCGGTGATCGGGTTCCCGATGACGCGCATCAGGAAGAACACGAGCGTCACCAGGATGAAGACGGTCGGGAAGATGAGGAGGAACCGGACGAGGACGTACCGGCCGAGTCCGCCGCCGCTGCTCTTGGCACTGCGCTGTGCCTCGGGCTTGGTGGGGTCGGTGGCCAGTTCCGAGCTCGCCTCTGGGGTGCTGAGGGTCACGGGGACGGGTGCCTTTCGGTGCCGTTGGGGACGCGGTCACGGGGGCGCTCCTCGTGGGAACGCCCCCGTGGACCGGAACCGGGCTTACTTGGAGAGGGTCGCGTACCGGAACTTGTACGAGGAGTCGAGGGTCAGGCCCTTGACGTCCTTGGCCGCGACGGCGACCGACTTGCCCTGCAGCAGCGGCAGCGTCGAGATCTGCGTCGCCTCACGCTCCTGCGCCTGCTCGATGAGGTCCGCGCGCTTGTCCTTGTCGGACTCCTGCTGCTCCTCGGAGATGAGCTGCTGGATCGTCGGGTCGTCGTAGTGGTTCTGCACGAAGTTGTCCTTCGTGAAGAACGGCGACAGGTAGTTGTCGGCGTCCGAGAAGTCCGGGAACCAGCCGAGCTGGTACACCGGGTAGGCGTCCTTCGTGCGCTCCTGTGCGTAGGTCGTGTAGACCGTCGACTGGATGTTCACGGTGAACAGGCCGGAGTTCTCGAGCTGGGTCTTGAGCTCGGCGTACTCGTCGTCCGACGTCGAACCGTAGTGGTCCGGTGCGTACTGGATGTCGAGCTGCACCTTGCCGGTGACGCCCGCCTTCGACAGGGTCTCCTTCGCCTTGTCGACGTCCGCGCCGCCGTCGCCGTCGCCGTAGAGCTCCTCGAAGGGCTTCGCGGCACCGGTGAGGCCGTCCGGCACCATCGAGTAGAGCGGCGAGTAGGTGTCGTTGTAGACGTCCTTGGCGAGCTTCTCGCGGTCGACGACGTCCGCCACGGCCTGGCGCACGGCCAGGGCCTTCGTCTCGTCGGCGTCCGACTGCTTCGCGCCGAACGGCTGCGTGTTGAAGTTGAAGACCAGGTAGCGGATCTCACCGCCGGGGCCGTCGGTGACCTTCACCTTGTCGTCCTTGCGGAGGTCGGCGATGTCGGTCGGCGTCAGCGAACGGTAGGCGACGTCGACGTCGCCCTTCTGGACGGCGAGCTTGAGGTCGGTCTCCTTGGTGTAGTAGCTCGCCGTGACCTCGTCGGTCTTCGGCTTGCCCAGGAGGCCGTCGTAGTTCTTGTTCGCCTTGTACTGGATCGTGTCGTTCTCCTTGTAGGAGCTGATCGAGTACTGCCCGGCGAACGCCTTGCCCTTGACGATGTCCGCAGCCGGCGTGAGCTTGTCGGCCGAGAAGACCTGCTCGTCGACGATCGGGCCGGCGGGGCTGGAGAGCACCTGCGGCCAGGTCTGGTCGGCGTGGTCGAGGTGGAACACGACCGTCGTGTCGTCCGGCGTGTCGATGCTCTTGAGGTTGGCGAGCAGGGACTGCGGGCCGTTCTCGTTGTTGATCTTCAGCTCGCGCTCGAACGAGAACTTCACGTCGCTCGACGTGAGGTCGTTCCCGTTCGCGAACTTCAGGCCCTTCTTGAGCGTCACCGTGTACGTGGTGTCGTTCGTGAACTCGCCCTTGGTCGCGATGTCCGGCTCGACGTCGGGGCTGCCCACCGGCGTGTTCATCAGGAACGGGAAGACCTGGTTCTGCACGGCGAACGAGCCGTTGTCGTACGAGCCCGCCGGGTCGAGCGACGTGATCTTGTCGGTCGTCCCGATGCTGATGCCGTTCAGGGCGGTGTCGCTCACGCTGCTGCTCGCGCAGCCGCTGAGCACCAGCGCCGTCGCTGCCACTCCGGCGCCGAGCGCGATGCCGCGCTTGCCCCACTTGGTCACGGATGCCATGTCCGATGCCTCTCTTGGTGATGAATGCAAGGGTCCTGGGCCGGAGGTGGATCGACTGTGTGCCCGGCCAGGAACGCTCATTGCTATCACCCTGTCACGGAACTGCACGAACCGAGGGAGATTTGTTTACACCGCTGTAATGCACGGTCGCGTCGCGTGTTGCATCATCCGTGCGTGTCCGGGCGGCGCGTCGCGCAGGATTGTTGCGCGGTGCAACGCGGGGCTCTGCCGGCCCCGGCGGCCGAGCGGGCGATGTCCGCACCGCTCGCGCCCGACCACCGGCGCATTCCGCCCGCTCGAGGTCGCCGGCGGCGGTTCGGCGGTTCGACGGGTTCGCCGGCTCGGCGGCTCGCCGGCTCGGCGGCTCGGCGGGCTCGCCGGGCTCGCCGGGTCGCGAGCGGGCGATGTACACACCCCTCACGCCCGGCATGCGGCATGTTCCGCCCGCTCGCCGAGCCGCACGCGGCGCGTCCCGCCCGCTCGGCATCCCGGCCTGCCGCCGGCGCCAGCCGGCAGCGCCGAGGTCGCACCAAGTGCCGCTCCCAGCGCTACCGGCCGGCCGTTCGTGCGACCTCGGCGACATGCACGCGGCGTGTCCTGCGACCTCGGCACCCTGGAGGCGCAGCGCCCGTCCGCACCGCGTCCCCCGGTGACGCTCCGGTCACGTCCACCGCA
Source organism: Curtobacterium sp. USHLN213 (assembly GCF_037144815.1). NCBI lineage: Bacteria > Bacillati > Actinomycetota > Actinomycetes > Micrococcales > Microbacteriaceae > Curtobacterium > Curtobacterium sp. USHLN213. Next base: position 156,626 of record NZ_JBBCYQ010000003.1, read on the forward strand.
CGCGGGCCCACCTCGTGCGCGTGGCCGTCCCCTGGGCCGAGGTCGCACGAAGTGCCGCTCCGAGCGCTACCGAACGGCCGTTCGTGCGACCTCGGCGACACGCACACGGCGTGTCGAGGGACCTCGGCGAGCGACCCCGGGCGAACGACCCCGGGACGAACGACCCCGCGCGAGCGACCCCGCGCGGGCGACCACGGGCGACCACGGGCGAACGACCGCACGGCAGCCAGGTGGGCGCCGCGACCCGCCTACGAGTTCGCCGCCGCCTCGGCGTCCGCGCGCAACCGCATCCGCTGCGCGTCGATGTCCACGAGCTGCCGCTGGATCTCCGCCCGCCGATCGGCCTGCTCCGTCGGGTCCGCCCGCTGCAACTGCCCGAGCAGCGATGCCTTCCGGGCGAGCAGGTCCCGCTCCACCAGCGCGACGACGATGCTCCGCGCGTAGATGGCCAGGTCCTCGTCGGTGCGGGCCGGGATCGGTGCGAGCGCGAGCTCCTGCACGAGGCCGCGGAACGGCCCCGGCACGTCCTGCAGCAACCGTTCGAGCCAGTCCCCCGCGCCGATCGCGTCGACGTTCGCCACGACGGCGTCCCGCACGACGGACAGCATCGGTGCCGAGAAGGTCGCGGCCGCCGCCAACCCGAGGAGCGGCGCTCCGACGTGCCCGGGCTGCTGCACCATCGCCATCACGGCGTCGCGCTCCATGCGGGTGATCGGGTCGCTCGGCAGGAGTCGGAGCCCGGCCACGGGCTCGTCCGGGACGGCGACCGCGTCGCCACCGGAGCCGGGGTGCGTGGCTGGAGCCGCGCCTCCTGAGCGGTGGTCGGTCGTCGACGCGCCCGCGCGCTGCCGGGCGTTCTCGACCGCGCGACGCACCTCGGGGATGTCGAGGCCGAGCCACTTGGCGGTCTCGCGCGTGTACGCCGTCGCGAGCGTCCGGTCGCGGATGCCCGCGACGACCGGTGCGGCGTCGCGGAGGCCGGCGACGCGCCCCTCGGCCGTCTCGATGTCGTGCGCGGCGAGCCGGCGACGGATGATGAACTCGAACATCGGGCGCTTCGTCTCGATGAGGCGCGTGACCGCGGCATCACCCCGCGCCAGCCGGAGGTCGCACGGGTCGAGCCCGCCCGGCGCGACCGCGACGTAGGTCTGCGAGGCGAAGCGGCTCTCTTCCGCGAACGCCCGCGAGGCAGCGCGCTGCCCGGCCTCGTCCGGGTCGAACGTGAAGACGATGTTGCCGAGCTGCGAGAGGTCGCGGCTGGCCGAGTCGCCGAGCATCGGCCGGAGCACCTTGATGTGGTCGACGCCGAACGACGTGCCACAGGTGGCGACCGCGGTGGTGATGCCGGCGAGGTGGCACGCCATGACGTCGGTGTACCCCTCGACGATCACGACCTGCTTCTGCTTCGAGATGTCCCGCCGGGCGAGGTCGAGCCCGTAGAGCACCTGGCTCTTGTGGTAGATCGGGGTCTCGGGCGTGTTGAGGTACTTGGGGCCCTTGTCGTCATCGAGCAGCCGCCGCGCACCGAAGCCGATCGTCGCCCCGGTGACGTCGCGGATCGGCCACATGAGGCGCCCGCGGAACCGGTCGTACGGCGACCGGTCGCCCTGGCTGACGAGTCCGGCGGAGACGATCTCCTCGAGCGAGAACCCACGACCGCGCAGGTGGTCCCGCAGCGCGTCGTACGACTTCGGAGCGAAGCCGACGCCGAAGTGCTGCGCCGCCGCGGGGTCGAACCCGCGCTCACCGAGGAACTGCCGGGCCGGCTCGGCCGCCGCCGTCGTGAGCTGCGCGGTGTAGAACTGCTGCGCCGCTTCGTTCGCGGCGATGAGCCGCGCACGGGCGTTGTAGTCGGTGCGGGGGCCGTCGCCCTCTTCGTAGTGGAGCGTGAAGCCGATCTTCGCGGCCATCCGCTCGACGGCTTCCTGGAAGGTCGTGTGGTCCTGCTTGATGACGAAGTCGAAGACGTCGCCGTCCTCGCCGCAGCCGAAGCAGTGGTACCGCCCGACCTGCGGACGGACGTGGAACGACGGGGAGCGTTCGTCGTGGAAAGGGCAGAGGCCCTTCAGCGACCCCACCCCGGCGGACTTCAGGGTCACGTAGTCGCCGACGACGTCGGCGATGTTGACACGCGAGCGGACCTCGTCGATGTCGTTCCGCGCGATCCTCCCAGCCACCCCTCGATCCTAGTTCGTGCGACCGACGTCGGCCGACCGTCACGAGACCTGTGGACAACGGCCAGGAGGCGCGGCTCGGCCCCGCCCCGCCGGCGCCGCCCCGCCACGGGTCGCATCCAGGGCGCGGCGCACGTGGCCGTGCGCGCGACCGTCAGACCGGGATGTGCACCGTCTCGCGGTCCCCCACCACGAGCCGCTTGTGCCACGCCAGCGCACCCTGGTCGGTCAGGCTCGCCACCTGGTCGACCACGGCCCGCAACCGCCCGGCGTCGTCGGACGCAGCACGCCAGTCCGCCGCGAAGCCCGGCTCGAGGTCGGCGCTGCCGCTCGCCGCCAGGGCGTCGAGGAGCTCGGTCAGGATCCGCCGCTGGTCCTCGTACACGGGCTGCCGATCGCCCTGCGTCATCACGAACGCCGCGACGATGCCCTTCAGCACGGCGATCTCGCCGATGATCTCGGGCGGGGTCACGACCGACGCCGCGAAGCGCACGAGGGAGCCCGAGGCGTAGGACTCCCGCGTCGCCGCGGTCGCCGTCCGCGCGAACCGACCGATCAGCTGCGAGGTGAGGTTCTTCAGCCGCGCCAGGTCTCGTCGCGACCCGTCGTAGGAGGTCATCCACAGCGGCAGCGAGCGGAGCCGGTCGAACGCCTCGAGCAGCTCGTCGCGGCTGAGGTCCGAGCCGACCCAGGCGTGCATCGCCGACACGATGTCGTTCTCGCCGACGCGGTCGCCCAGTGCAGCGACGTCGATGAAGCCCGCGACGACGGCGTCCTCGAAGTCGTGCACCGAGTACGCGATGTCGTCCGACAGGTCCATGACCTGCGCCTCGATGCAGCGCTGCCGACGGGGAGCACCGGCACGGAGCCACTCGAACGCGTCGTGGTCGTCGTCGTAGAAGCCGAACTTGGTGCGGCCGGACGACGCCTCGGACACGCCCTGGGCTGCCGGCCACGGGTACTTGCAGCTGGCGTCGAGCGATGCCCGCGTGAGGTTCAGCCCGTACGGACGGTGGTCTTCGGGCTCGGCGCCGTACACCTTCGGCTCGAGCCGGGTGAGGAGCCGCAGCGTCTGCGCGTTCCCCTCGAACCCGCCGATGCCCGCCGCCCACGCGTTCACGGCCGTCTCGCCGTTGTGGCCGAACGGCGGGTGCCCGATGTCGTGCGCGAGGCAGGCGGTGTCCACGACGTCGGGGTCGAGGCCGAGCGAGTCGGCGAGCTCGCGGCCGACCTGGGCGACCTCGAGCGAGTGCGTCAGACGGTTCCGGGCGAAGTCGAGCCCGGTCGTCGGACTGAGCACCTGGGTCTTCGCGGCGAGCCGTCGGAGCGCGCTCGAGTGCAGGAGCCGGGCGCGGTCACGGGCGAAGTCGGACCGACGGTTGCCGTGGGTCTCGGGCAGCCAGCGTTCGGCGTCGGCCGGCCCGTACGAACTCGTGGCGCTCATCCGCCGCTGTGGTGCAGCTCGGCGGCGGCGAGGACCTTGCGGAACTCGCTGTCGACGTCGCGCGACTCGAGCCAGCGGTCGGGCAGGGCGGTGCGCTTCGGGTGGCCCGCACGACCTCGGGGCCCCTCGGCGTCGGCACCGGGGTACGGAGCGTCGTGGTCGAGCTGCCCGAGCAGGTCGTCGATCTCCTGCAGGCTGGACGCCATCGCGAGCCCGGACCGGACGTCGCCGCCGATCGGGTACCCCTTGAAGTACCAGGCGACGTGCTTCCGGACGTCGCGGCAGCCGTGCTCCTCGCTGCCGAAGAACTCGACGAGCAGTTCGGCGTGCCGCTTGAACGCCACCGCCACCTCGCCGAGGGACGGCATGTACCGCAACCCCTCGCCGCGGAACGCCGCCGCGAGGTCGCCGAACAGCCACGGCCGACCGAGGCACCCGCGCCCGACGACGACGCCGTCCGCCCCGGTCTCGTCGACCATGCGGAGTGCGTCGGCAGCGGACCAGATGTCGCCGTTGCCGAGCACCGGGATGTCGGTGATGGTCTCCTTCAGCGTCGCGATCGCCGACCAGTCCGCGTGGCCCGAGTAGTGCTCGTTGGCGGTGCGGGCGTGCAGGGAGACCGCCGCGACGCCGGCGTCCCGCGCGATGCGGGCGGCGTCGAGGTACGTGAGGTGGTCTCCGTCGATGCCCTTGCGCATCTTCACGGTGACGGGGACGTCCCCGGCGGCACGGACGGTCTTCGTGACGAGTTCCTTGAAGAGGTCGAGCTTCCAGGGCAGGGCCGCTCCCCCGCCCTTGCGCGTGACCTTCGGCACGGGGCACCCGAAGTTGAGGTCGATGTGGTCGGCGCGGTCCTCGCCCACGAGGATCGTCGCCGCCTCGGCCACCGTGTTCGGCTCGACGCCGTACAGCTGGATCGACCGCGGGGTCTCGGACTCGTGGTGCTGGATGAGCTGCATCGACACGGGAGTGCGTTCGACGAGCGCGCGGGAGGTGATCATCTCGCACACGTACAAGCCGGCGCCGTACTCGCGGCAGAGCCGGCGGTAGGCCATGTTCGTGATGCCCGCCATCGGCGCGAGCACGACCGGCACGTCGACCTCGATGGGGCCGATGCGCAGGGGCTTCGCCGGACGGGTCGCCGTCCCGAGTGCGTCAGTGATCGTCATACGTCTCCCATCTTCCCACGTCGGTGCGCGCCGGTAGCGTTCTCCACATGACGACCGACGCCATCACCAGGTTCGACGCCGACGCACGGGCCCGAGGGCTCCGGGTCGACGTGGTCGAGCGACCCGCCGCGGACTCCCTGCACGGGGCAGCCGCACTGCTCGGCATCGAGCCCGGCGACATCGTGAAGACCCTCGTCGTGAAGCGGCACGACGGCGGCTTCCTGCTCGCCCTCGTGCCCGGTGGCCGTGCCATCGCCTGGAAGAAGCTCCGCACCGTCGTCGGCGTCAACAAGCTCTCGATGCCCGACGCCGCCACCGCGCTCGAGGCCTCGGGCTACGAGCGCGGCACCATCACGCCCATCGGCGCGACGGGCGACCTGCCGGTCTACGCCGACGAGCGGATCGTCGGACGCCGGGTCGCCCTCGGCGCCGGTCGGCACGGCGCGAGCGCCTTCGTCGACGCCGACGACCTGGTCGCGGCGTACGGCGCCACGGTCGCCGACATCACCGACGAGGAACCCGTCCGCTAGCACCCGCTCAGTCGGGGACCTCGGTCCAGACGCCCTCGGCGCCGGGCACGAAGCACGAGTCGCCCTCGCAGACCGGCGCACCGCCGGGCGTGACGAGCGTGAGCAGGGCGGGTCGCGCCTCCTGGCCGTCGGACTGGAGGCGCGGCTCGGCCGAGCCGTCGACGCGGACGTCCGTCATCGGGTCGCCTCCGCGTCTGCTGCCGCGTCCTCGGCGGACCGCTGCTCGGCCTCGGCGACGTCCGACGGGGTCGTCCCACGGAGGGCGACGACCTGCGTCAGCACCTGCTCGAACGCAGCCGGGTCCTGCGCGCCGGAGACGCCGTACTTGCCGTCGATGACGAAGAACGGGACGCCGTTGATGCCGTACGCCTGCGCCTGCGCCTGGTCGGCGCGGACGGCCGCGAGCTGCGAGTCGTCGCGGAGCGTGGCGCGGACCTCGTCCGGGTCGAGGCCGACCTCGGCCGCGAGGGACGCCAGCGACTCGTCCTGACCGACGTGCTCACCGCGCTCGAAGTAGGCGGCGAAGAGGCGCTCGACCATCTCGAGCTGCTTGCCCTGCTCCTTCGCCAGGTGGATGACCTGGTGCGCCTTCACCGTGTTGGTGTGGTGCATCGACTCGAAGTCGTAGTCGAGGCCCACGCTCGCGGCGATGCCGGAGACCTGGTCGAGCATCTGCTGCGCCTGCTCGACGGGCATGCCCTTGTGGCCGGAGAGGAACTCGGCCTCGGTGCCCTCGAAGTCCACGGGGGTGTCGGGGCTGAGCTCGAAGGAGTGGTACTCGACCTCGACCGGGGCGCCGTTCGGGGTCGAGGCGAAGGCGGCGACGCCGGCCTCGAACTTCCGCTTGCCGATGTAGCACCAGGGGCAGGCGATGTCCGACCAGACATCGACCTTCACAGAGTCGTTCATGCTGGTCGCAACCGGGGCCGCCGCAGCCGCATTCCCGCGCTGCCCCGGCCTGCGCCCGCCGCACAACCAAAAGCACCCCGCGCCGCGCATCAGCGTGGTTCGGGGTGCCTTTGGTTGTGCGAACGGCCGCGCCGGACGCACCGCGCCTACGCGCCGAGCAACCGCGCCGCGAGGTACCCCTGTAGCTGGTCGAGCGCCACCCGCTCCTGCGACATCGTGTCGCGCTCGCGCACCGTCACGGCCTTGTCCTCGAGCGTGTCGAAGTCCACCGTGATGCAGAACGGCGTGCCGATCTCGTCGTGGCGACGGTAGCGACGGCCGATCGCCCCCGCGTCGTCGAAGTCCACGTTCCAGTACTTGCGCAGGTCGTCCGCGAGGCCACGCGCCACCGGCGACAGCTGCTCGTTGCGGGACAGCGGCAGGACGGCGGCCTTGACCGGAGCGAGCCGCGGGTCGAGCCGCAGGACCGTGCGCTTGTCGACGCCGCCCTTCGCGTTCGGCGCCTCGTCCTCGTGGTAGGCGTCGAGCAGGAACGCCATGAGCGCACGGGTCAGACCAAACGACGGCTCGATGACGTACGGCACGTACTTCTCGTTCGCGGCCTGGTCGAAGTACCGGAGGTCCTTGCCGGAGGACTCGATGTGGTTGTTCAGGTCGAAGTCCGTGCGGTTCGCGACACCCATGAGCTCGCCCCACTCCGTGCCCGCGAACCCGAAGCGGTACTCGATGTCGGCGGTGGCGTCGGAGTAGTGCGCGCGTTCCCCGTCCGGGACGTCGAAGCGCCGCAGGTTCTCCGGGTCGATGCCGAGGTCGGTGAAGAACGCGACCGAGTCGGCGATCCATTGCTCGTAGTGCTCCTGCGCGGAGGCCGGCGGCACGAAGTACTCGATCTCCATCTGCTCGAACTCGCGCGTCCGGAAGATGAAGTTGCCGGGCGTGATCTCGTTGCGGAAGGCCTTGCCGACCTGGCCGATGCCGAACGGGGGCTTCATGCGGCTGGTCGTCACGACCTGCGCGAAGTCCACGAAGATGCCCTGCGCGGTCTCGGGGCGGAGGAAGTTCAGGCCCTCTTCCGACTCGACCGGGCCGAGGTAGGTCTTGAGCATGCCGGAGAACTCGCGCGGCTCGGTCCACTGGCCGCGGGTGCCGCAGTTCGGGCACGCGATCTCGGCCATGCCGCCCTCGGGCTGCCGGTCCTTCTTCGCCACGAACGCCTCGATGAGGTGGTCTTCGCGGAACCGGTGGTGGCAGTGCAGGCACTCGACGAGCGGGTCGGTGAAGGTCGCGACGTGCCCCGACGCCTCCCACACCTTGCGCGGCAGGATCACGGCCGAGTCGAGGCCGACCATGTCACCGCGGCCGCGGACGAACCGCTGCCACCACTGCCGCTTGATGTTCTCCTTCAGCTCGACGCCGAGGGGCCCGTAGTCCCACGCGGAGCGCGATCCGCCGTAGATCTCCCCCGACTGGAAGACGAAGCCACGGCCCTTGGCCAGGGCGATGACGCTGTCGAGACGGGAGGACTGTGCCACGGGATGCTCCAGAGGTCGCCGAGCTGGGTGCCCGGTTCGGAAACGTACCGGGCAAGCGTACCGGCCCCACGGGCCTCGGCGGACGGGAGGCGCGGTGCCTGTGGAGAACGCGCCTCACCCCTCCGGTCTGAAGCCGTCCACGGCGCCCAGCGCGTCCGCCACGCGCGTCACGTCGTCCTCGTCGTTCCAGAGGTGGAACGCCAGCCGGAGCCGACCGGCCCGCCCGCTCGCGGTGATCCCGGCTGCCGCGAGGGCCCGGAGGGCCGCGCCGTCGGCGTCCGCGAACGTCGTGATCGCCTGACCGCTCCGCGGTGACCCGAGCGTGTCGGCGAGCCGGTCCGTGAGACGCGTGGCGTGCCTCCAGGACGACGTCGCATCGAGCGCGGCGACGTGCCGGAGCGCAGCCACCGCGCCCGGCCATGCCTGCCACGCCGGCGAGACGTCGAACCGACGCGCGTCGTCGGCGAGCCGCATCGCTGGGCCGTAGCAGGACGCCCACACGTCGGCGCCCGCGTACCACCCGGCCTGCACGGGGCGGAGCCGTTCGACCGCCGCGTCCGAGAACGTCGAGAAGGCGACCCCGCGCGGCGCGCACAGCCACTTGTACGCGTGCGTGACCGTCACGTCGAACGGGGCAGCGTCCACCGGGAGCACGCCGGCGGCCTGCGTGAGGTCGCACAGCGTGAGCGCACCGACGGTCCGAGCCGCCTCGAGCACCGGCTCCGGATCGGTGACGACGCCGCTCGACGACTGCACCGCGGACCAGGCGACGAGGGACGTCCCGGGCCGCACCGCGTCGGCGAGGGAGGCGAGCGGGACGCTCCGGACCCGGACCCCGCGGTGCGCCTGGGCGAGGAGCGGGAACACGAGCGAACTGAAGTCGCCGTCGGGGACGACCACCTCGGCGCCGTCCGGCAGCGCAGCGGCGACGACCGCGACCATGGCGGAGGTCTGCGACCCCGTGGCGACCCGGGCCCGGTCGACGCCGACGATGCGCGCGAAGAGCGAGCGGCCCTCCTCGACGAGCGCGCCGTACGCGACCGGCGTGGACGCGGCGTGCTCCCACTCGTCGAGGTCGGCGCGCATGGCGGCGAGCGTGCCGCGCGTGGGGAGTCCGGCGGTGCAGGCCGCCAGGTAGCCGGAGCCGTCGACGAATGAGTCCATGCCTCCACGGTGGCGCGGGGTCGCCCATCACACCAGGGCAGGCTTCTTCGATCCCTCATAACATGACGTTGTGGACGACCTCGATCCCCAACTCCTCCGCGTGCTGCGCGCCGTCCGTGACGCCGGCTCGATCAGCCGCGCGGCCGCCGCCCTCGGGTACAGCCAGCCCGCGGTGAGCCAGCTGCTCGCCCGCGCCGAACGCCGGACGGGCCACGAGCTCGTGCTCCGCGGAGCGCGCGGCGTCACGCTCACCGAGTCGGGACGGGTCCTCGCCGACCACGCCCTCGCCGTGCAGGCAGCCCTCGCGGCAGCGCGGGAGGACCTCGATGCCGTCGGCGGGCTCGCCCGCGGACGGGTGCGGATCGCCGGGTTCCCGAGCGCGTCGTCGACCCTCGTGCCGCCGGTGCTGGCCGCGATGTCGGCCACAAGTCCGGGCGTGGTGACCTCGTACGTCGAGGCCGAACCGCCGGAGGCCGTCGAGCTCCTCCGCCGCGGCGAGGTCGACGTGGCGCTGACGTTCTCGCACGCGTTGCAGGGCGACGACGTCGTCGCCGACCCGACGCTCACGACCCGGGTGCTCGGTCGCGACCCGCTCGCCCTCGTGACGCCTGCCCCGGCACTGAGCGGGTCCGCGCACGGTGCCGACGCGGTCGCGGACCTCGCCGCCTTCTGCGAGGCGCGATGGATCGGCGGGTGCCCGCGGTGCCGAGGGCACCTGCTCGCGTCGTGCGCCGCTTCCGGCTTCACCCCGGACATCGTCCTCGAGACGGACAACGCCGCGGCGGTCGTCGGGTTGGTCGCGGCGGGCCTCGGCGTGGCCCTGCTCCCCCGCCTCGCGCTCACGACCACCGTGGTGCCGCCCGGCGTCTCGGTCACGGCGGCGAGCGACGAGCTCGCGCGGCGCGTCGAGGTGGTGGTGGCACGGGGCGCGGACCGGGTGCCGAGCGTCCGCGCCGCGCTCGACGCGGTCCGCGGCGCGGCGCACCTGCTCGGCTGAGCCGAAGGCGGGCGCTCGGTCGAGCCGGGAACCGTCGGACGGGAGGCGCGGGTCGGCGCCGCCCCGCGCCTCCTGTCAGGCCGTCGGTGCGTCCACCGCCCCGCCGAACCGTCGATCGCGGCGCGCGTACTGCTCGATCGCTCCCCACAGGTCGGTGCGACGGAAGTCCGGCCACAGCCGGTCGAGGAACACCATCTCGGCGTACGCCGACTGCCACAGCATGAAGTTCGACGTCCGCTGCTCCCCGGAGCTCCGCAGGAAGAGGTCGACGTCCGGCAGCTCCGGCACGTACAGCCGCTTCGCGAGGGCCTTCTCGGTGACCTGGCTCGGCTTGAGGCGCCCGGCCGCGACGTCCTCGGCCATGCCCCGGACCGCGTCGACGATCTCGTTCCGACCGCCGTAGTTGACGCACATCGTCAGCGTGCACACGTCGTTGTCGGCCGTCATGCGCTCGGCGGTCTGCAGCTCGTCGATCACGCTGCGCCAGAGCCGCGGCCGCCGTCCCGCCCACCGGATCCGGACACCCCACGCGTTCAGTTGGTCGCGGCGGCGGTGCAGGACCTCGCGGTTGAAGCCCATCAGGAAGCGGACCTCGTCGGGTGAGCGCTTCCAGTTCTCGGTCGAGAACGCGTACGCCGAGACGTGCTTGACGCCGATCTGCACGGCGCCGGCGACCACGTCGAGGAGCGAGGCCTCACCCGCGCGGTGCCCCTCGACCCGGGTGAGGCCGCGCTGGTTCGCCCAGCGGCCGTTGCCGTCCATCACGATCGCGACGTGCTCGGGGACGAACTGCAGCGGGATCGCCGGAGGGTGCTCACCCGTCCAGTCGACGGGCTTCAGCGGCTCGGACTCGGCGTACCGGCGAGGGCTCATGCAGGGGTTCCTCCGTGGTCGGACGGCTGGTCGGGCGCGTTGCCCGGCACGTTGCCGGTCGCGTTGCGGGGCATGTTGCCGGGCGTGTTGCCGGGCGCGTGGTCGGTTGCGTTGCCGGTCGCGTTGCCGGTCGCGTTGCCGGACGGGTCCGGCGGCTCCGGCAGCGTGGGTGCCGGGGTCGCGGCGACCGCGGCGGGCACACCACCCGGTGTCGGATGGACCGGGGACGGGTGCTCGGTGCGGTCGACGTGCGGCAGCGACCGGAGCGATCGTTCCAGGTGCCACTGGGCGTACGCCGCCACCACGCCGGACGCCCGGGAGCGCGTGCGCTCGTCCGACGCGTCCACCGTGCTCCAGTCGCCGGCGAGCAGGGAGCCCAGGAGGTGCAGGGTGTCCGGGTCGAGCCGCGGTGTCCCCGGAGGCGCCGCGTGGTCCGCCACCACGCCGCCGAGCTGCACGACGAACGCCGAGTGCGGCCCGGGCTCGCCGGTGACCGCGCAGTCGCGGAACGACGGCGCCCAGCCCGCGATGCTCATCGCGCGCAACAGGTACGAGTCGAGCGTCGCACTCGTCACGTGCTCGCCGCGCGCCAGCGACCGGAGCGCCCCGACGAGGAGCAGGTACTGCTGCAGTCCGGCGTCCGCCTCGCTCAGACGGTCGGCGGTCTCGACCATCGCGCTGGCGGCGGTGTAGGCCCCGTAGTCGGCGACGATCTGCGCGCCGTACGAACCGAGCGACTCGGCCTGCGTGACGATGTCGAGCGAGCGGCCCTCGTAGAACTGGGCGTCGACGACCATGAACGGCTCGAGCCGGGACCCGAACTTCGACGCGGTCCGCCGGACGCCCTTCGCCACCGCCCGGATCTTGCCGTGCTGCCGGCTCAGCATCGTGACGATGCGGTCGGCTTCACCGAGCTTGTGGGTACGCAACACGACGCACTCGTCCCGGTACAGCGGCATTGGTCCAGTATCCCCCGCGCCACCGACGCGCCGCGCCGCGCCGCTCGCATCCGTCGAGCGGGCGGGCGTCGAGCGGGCGCGACACGCCGCCCACGTCCGCCGAGCGGCCGGCCGCCGAGCGGGCGCGACACGCCGCTCACGTCCGCCGAGCGGGCGGAAGGCGCCGCTCGCCACCGCCGAGCGGGACAGAAACGTCCCGCTCGCGGCGCGCACGCACGCACGCACGCACGCACGCACCAGCGCGACCACGCACAGGAGGCGCGGTGCGGGACGGACCCGCACCGCGCCTCCTGGACGGAACGCGTTACGCCGAGACCAGCTCGGACGCGCCGGACGCAGCCCCCGCACGCACCGCGCGGTTGACCGCCGAGACGATCGCCTTGAGCGACGCGGTGGCGATGTCGGCGTCGATCCCGACGCCCCACAGTCGGACGCCGTCGACGTCGAGCTCGACGTAGGACGCGGCCTGTGCGTCACCCGAGGCGCTCATCGTGTGCTCCGAGTAGTCGTAGAGCGTCACGTCGACGCCCTGCTCCCGCATGACCGTGAGGAACGCGTCGATCGGGCCCGTCCCGACGGCGTCGGACGTGATCGAGCCGTCGTCGACGCGCAGTGCGACCGAGAGCTTCGTCGTGCCGTCGAAGTCGCTCGACGTCGCCGTCTTCGTGATCTCGTAGCGGCCCCACTTGTCGGACTCGTCTGCCGCGGGCAGGTACTCGTCGCGGAAGAGGTCCCAGATGCGCTCGGACGAGAACTCGCCGCCCTCGGCGTCGGTGCGCTGCTGCACGACCCCGGAGAACTCGATCTGCAGCTTGCGGGGCAGGTCGATCGAGTGGTCCGTCTTGAGCAGGTAGGCGACGCCGCCCTTGCCGGACTGGGAGTTGACGCGGATCACGGCCTCGTACGAGCGGCCGATGTCCTTCGGGTCGACGGGCAGGTACGGCACCGCCCACGCGATCTCGTCGATGTCCTTGCCGGCGGCCGCGGCCTTGGCCTTCATGGCCTCGAAGCCCTTGTTGATGGCGTCCTGGTGCGAGCCGCTGAACGCCGTGTAGACGAGGTCGCCCGCCCACGGCTGGCGCTCCGGCACCGGCAGCTGGTTGCAGTACTCGACCGTGCGCTTGATCTGGTCGATGTCCGAGAAGTCGATCTCGGGGTCGATCCCCTGCGTGAACAGGTTCATGCCGAGTGCGACCAGGTCGACGTTGCCGGTGCGCTCACCGTTGCCGAACAGGCAGCCTTCGATGCGGTCGGCGCCGGCCATGTAGCCGAGCTCTGCGGCCGCGACGGCGGTGCCGCGGTCGTTGTGGGGGTGCAGGGAGAGGATGACGTCCTCGCGGTGGGCCAGGTTGCGGGACATCCACTCGATCGAGTCGGCGTAGACGTTCGGCGTCGCCATCTCGACGGTCGCCGGCAGGTTGATGATCACCTTGCGGTCGGGCGTCGGCTCGAAGACCTCGAGCACGGCGTTGCAGATCTGGACCGCGACCTCGAGCTCGGTGCCGGTGTACGACTCGGGCGAGTACTCGTAGAACACCTTCGTGTCGTGCTGCAGGGTCGCCTCGGCCGCACGGCACAGCTTCGCGCCGGACACCGCGATGTCGACGACGCCCTGCACGTCGGTGCGGAACACGACCTCGCGCTGGACGATCGACGTCGAGTTGTACAGGTGCACGATGGCCTGCTTCGCGCCGTCGATCGCCTCGTACGTGCGGTTGATGAGGTGCTCGCGCGCCTGGGTCAGCACCTGGATCGTGACGTCGTCGGGGATCGCGCCCTCGTCGATGAGCGAGCGGACGAAGTCGAAGTCGGTCTGCGAGGCGCTCGGGAACCCGACCTCGATCTCCTTGTAGCCCATGCGGACGAGCAGGTCGAACATGGCGCGCTTGCGCTCGGAGTCCATCGGGTCGATCAGGGCCTGGTTGCCGTCGCGCAGGTCGACCGCGCACCACCGCGGTGCCTTGTCGATGCGCTTCGTCGGCCAGGTGCGGTCCGGGAGGTCGACACGGATCTGGTCGTGGAACGGGACGTACTTGTGGATCGGCATCCCGGAGGGGCGCTGGGTGTTCTGCATCGTTTCGTCGCTTTCGTCGTCAGGTGTGGGTCAGGCCACGACGGACTCCGCGACGAGGTGGGCCGTTGTGTCAGGCCTCGTCGCGGCAGCGAAGGAGGAGGAGCGCCGAGTACATCGGGTCCACGGTAGCACCGGCGGCGGTCCGTGTGACAGACCGAGCCGTCGCGGGGCGCCGAGGTCGCACGACCCGCACCCGGCGGCCGGGGCGTCGAGGTCGCACGACGTGCCGCGGCCGCGGCGTCGAGGTCGCACGAACCGTCGCCTGCCGGCGCCGCGAGCGACACTTCGTGCGACCTCGGCCGACCCGAGCGACGGATCGTGCGACCTCGGCCGACCCGAGCGGCGGATCGTGCGATCTCGGCGACCCGGCGACCCGAGCGACCGCGGGCGACGGGTCAGTCGACCGCCAGCGCCTCCGTCGGCGGAACCCGCATCGCACGCCGCACCGGCGCGATCGTCGCGACCACCGCGAGGACCAACGCCCCCACGACCACGATCCCCACCGTCAACGGCGGCAGCACCGGCGTCGTCGCGAAGCCGAGCGAACCGAGCAACGTCTGCCCACCGACCCACCCGTAGAAGGTGCCGAGCACGAGCCCGGTGACGACGGCTGCGACGACCATCTGGACGGCCTCGGTGACGATCATCCGTCGGACCTGCGCCCCGGTCAGCCCGAGCACCCGCAGCAGCCCGAGCTCCCGCCGGCGCTGCAGCACCCCGAGGGCGAGCGCGTTCACGACCCCCACCGCGGCGATCACGGCGGAGAACCCGACGATGACGCTCACCACGGCGTTCAGCTGGACGAAGAAGTCACGCTGCCCCTCGAGCATCTCCTTCGTCATCTGCCCCTGGTCCATGGCCTGCAGCTGGGCACCGAGCACGTGCTGCATGATGCCGAGCGCCACGGCGAACGTGACGAGCAGGGTGACGCCGATGACGAGCCCGATGGTCGCCCGTGCGGACCGGCCGGGTGCGCGCATGGCGTTGCGGCCGGCGAGCAGGACGACGGGGTCACGGGCCCCGATGCGTCCGATGAGCTGCAGCACGGGCGGCATCACGATCGTCGCACCGACGGCCACCCCGGCGAAGGAGACGAAGCCCCCGAGCGCTGCCGGCAGGACCGCGATGGGCGAGAGCCCGCTGGCGAGCAGCCCGACGAGCAGGAGCAGGCCGCCCGCAGCCATGAGCACGATCGCCCAGACCTTCCGAGCGGTCCCGGAGCGGACGTCGTCGTGACTCGGTTCGACGCTCGACGAGAGCGCCTCGAGCGGCGTCACGGTGAGCACCCGCCGCGAACCGGCCGCGAACGCACCCCAGGTCGCGAGGACGACCGCCACGACCGGGAGCACGAGCTCCCACGGCACGATCGTGTACGCGGTGTCCGGCAGGAACCCGTTGCCCCGCAGCACGACGACGAAGAGCGCACTGAGCCCCGTGCCGACGACCGCCCCGATCAGACCGCCGAGGACCCCGACGACGAGGCCGGTCCGGGTGATCCGTGCACGCAACGAGGCGCCGGTCGCCCCGACGAGCCGCTGCAGCGCGATGATGCGGGTCTGCCCGGCGATGAGCGTGGCGCAGGTGTTCGCCGTGACGATCGCACCGACGTAGAGGGCGATGCCGAGGAAGAGCCACCCGACGACCGAGAGGATCGCCTTCACCGGGCCGAGCTCGGAGAGACCGGAGGCCGCCAGGGCCTCGGTGACGATCCCCGGCGCGATGACCAGTGCCGACCCGAAGGTGGTGCCGAGCGCCGCGACGAGGACGGTCGGGGCGAACGCGCGGACGCCGTTCACGCTGCGGTCTCCATCCCGAGCATCGTGGTCGAGATCGCCGCAGCATCCATCGCCGGACGATCCCCCACCACACGACCATCCGCCAAGAACAGGATCCGATCAGCATTCGCCGCAGCCACCGGATCATGCGTCACCATCACCACGCTCTGCCCCCACTCCGACACCGCACCCCGCAAGATCTGCAACACATCACGACCCGTCCGCGAATCCAACGCCCCCGTCGGCTCGTCCGCGACCACCACCGCCGGCCGCGACGCCAACGCCCGCGCGATCGCCACCCGCTGCTGCTGCCCACCCGACAACTGGTGCGGACGATGCGACAACCGATCCCCCAACCCCAGCATCTCCACGAGACGATCGATCCACGCCGACTCCTCACGAGTCACCTTGTGCCCACCCAACAGGAACGGCAACCGGATGTTCTCCGCCACATCCAACGTCGGCACCAGGTTGAACGACTGGAACACGAACCCCAACCGACGACGCCGCAACTCCGTCAACTCCCTGTCACCCAACCCCGTGACGTCCACCCCGTCGATCCAGATCCGACCCGACGACACCTGGTCGAGCCCCGCCGCGACGTGCATCAACGTCGACTTCCCCGAACCCGACGGCCCCATCACCGCCGTGAACTCCCCCGCACCGATGTCGACACTCACATCGTCCAACGCCGTCACCCGCCGCACGGCATCGCCGTAGTGCTTCGAAACGCGGTCGAGACGGATGATCGGTCTGCTGCTCGTGGTCATGACTCCACGATGACGGCCAGGAGGCACGCCCCGCGTCGGCCCATCGGCTCCTGTGGATCGTCCGCTCGGCTCCACTGCCTGGGGAGAAGTCATCCTGACGGATGACGGACCGTCAGCGCGCAGCGCGCAGCCGCAGCGCGCAGCCGCGGTCAGTCGGCCTTCGCGACCAGACCGTGCTCGTGCGCGAACACCACGAGCCGCACCCGGTCCCGCAGCTCGAGCTTCGTCAGGACGCGCGAGATGTGCGTCTTCACCGTCGCCTCGCTCACGTACTCGTGCTGCGCGATCTCGCTGTTGCTGAAGCCCCGCGCCGCCAGGTCGAAGATCTCCCGTTCGCGCGGCGTCAGGTCGGCGAACGCGGCCGGCACCGAGGCCGCCTGCTCGCTCGTGTCCTCGTAGCGGCGGAGGAGCTCACGTGTCGCCGACGCCGCGAACACCGCGGTCCCGGCGTGCACCGTGCGGATCGCCGCGAGCAGGAACTCCGGGTCGGCGTCCTTCAGCACGAAGCCGCTGGCACCGGCTCGGATGGCCTTCGCCGCGGCCTCGTCGAAGTCGAACGTGGTGAGCACGAGCACCTTGGCGCCGTCGGTCCCGCTGTCCTCGACGATGCGGGCGGTGGCGGTGATGCCGTCCATCACCGGCATGCGGACGTCCATGAGCACGACGTCGGGACGCCCGCGCCGCACGAGCTCCACGCCCTCGGCACCGTCGCCGGCCTCGCCGACGAACTGCAGGTCGGCCTGCGAGTCGATGAGCATCCGGATGCCGGTGCGGAACAGGGCCTGGTCGTCGACGAGCGCGACGCGGATCGGGGTGTCGTTCATCGGCCGGTGCGCTCCTGGAGGGTCGAGGGTGTGGTCGGGACGAGCCCGCGCGGCATCTGGCCGCTCGCGGGGACGGACGGCATCCGGACCGCGACCGCGAAGTCGTCGCCCCGCGGTCCCGCGGTCATCGTCCCCCCGGTCATGGTGGCACGTTCGCGCATGCCGACCAGCCCGTGTCCGGTGCCGGGCCCGCGCGTGCCGTCGTCGGCGCGCCGGTTGACGACCGTGATCTCGACGGTGTCCGGGCGGTACGTGAGGCTCGCGCGCACCGGGGTGTTCGGCTCGCCGTGCTTCCACGCGTTCGTCAGGCTCTCCTGGACGATCCGGTAGACGGCGAGCTGTGTCGTGGTCGGCAAGCCCGACGAATCGCCCTCGCGCTCGACCTGCACGTCGAGGCCGACACCACGCATCTCGCCGATCAGCCGGTCGATGTCGTCGATCTCCGGGGTCGGTGCGGTGCCCTGCTCGTGCCGCAACGCACCGAGCAGTTCGCGCACGTCGCCGAGGGCACGGCGCGCGGTGCTCGAGATGGTCCCGAGCGCTTCGTCGGCGATCGCCGGATCCGCCTTCAGCGCGTACCGGGCGCCGTCCGCCTGAGCGATCACGACCGCCAGCGAGTGCGCGACGATGTCGTGCATGTCCCGGGCGATCCGGACGCGTTCCTGCTCCACGGCGACGGCCCGATCGGCCCGTGCGGCGTCGCGCTCGGCGAGGAGCTGGGCCTCTCGGCTCATGCTCGCCGACCGCCGGGTGCGGAGCACGAGACCGGCGAGCCACGGCAGGAGGAGCAGCAGCAGCACGATCGCGAAGTAGGCGATCGCGACCTTGAGCGACTCCTGCTCGGGCGTCGTCGCCGTCACGATGCCCTGCCGCTGCCGGTAGTCGTCGAGACCGAGGTAGACGGCCGCCGTCACCGGACCGACGATCGACGACACCAGGCCCGCCAGCCGGACGCGCCGGCTGCCGTAGCGGCTCGTCGAGTAGACCACCCCGGCGATGAACGCGTTCGACAGGTCGGGCATCTGCAGGGTGACCATCTCGAGGACGGCGAACACCCACGCCACACCGAGCGCGAGCCCCGGCGACAGACGCCGGAGCGCCAGCGCGGCCGTCATGCCGAGGACCGTCAGGAGCGCGAACGGCGAGTCCAGCCCCCGTGCGGTCACGACGAGCACGAGCGCGCCGAGCAGGACCGCGATCACGACGTCGGTGATCACCTGCGCGCGCAGCATGGGACGGAACACCACACCACGGTACGTCCAGGAGGCGCGGTGCGCGTCCGCCTCCAGGTTGACGTCAGCAGACGGTCGGGTCAGAAGCCCAGTCGCCCGAGCTGCTTCGGGTCGCGCTGCCACTCCTTCGCGACCTTCACCCGGATGTTGAGGTACACGTGGCGGCCGCCGAGCAGCGCCTCGATCTCGGTGCGGGCCCGCGACCCGACGTCCTTGAGGCGCTCCCCCTTGCGGCCGATGACGATCGCCTTCTGGCTGTCCCGCTCGACGAAGAGGTTCGCGAAGATACGCAGCGGGCCGTCCGGTTCGTCGTCCTCGTCTGGCTCGACGACGTCCTCGATCACGACGGCGAGCGAGTGCGGCAGCTCGTCGCGCACGCCCTCGAGCGCGGCTTCGCGGATGAGTTCGCCGATCCGCTCCTCGTCGGTCTCCTCGGTCACCGCGGCGTCGTCGTAGAGCTGGGGTGACTCGGGCAGCAGCGACGTGATCACGCCGAGCAGGTCCTCGAGCTGCAGTCCCCTCGTGCCCGAGGTCGGCACGATGGCGTCCCACTCACGCAGCTTCGACACCGCGAGCAGTTGCTCCCCGACCTTGTCCTTGGCGGCCCGGTCGATCTTCGTGACGATGGCGACCTTCTTCGCACGCGGGTACTGGTCCAGCGTGTCGTTGATGAACCGGTCGCCGGGGCCGATCGGCTCGTTCGCCGGGACGCAGAGCCCGATGACGTCGACGTCCCCGAGGGTGGACTGCACGAGGTCGTTCAGCCGCTCGCCGAGCAGGGTGCGCGGTCGGTGCACGCCGGGGGTGTCGACGATGATGACCTGGCCGTTCGGTCGGTGCACGATCCCGCGGATGGCGCGGCGGGTGGTCTGCGGCTTCGACGAGGTGATCGCGACCTTCTGGCCGACGAGCGCGTTCGTCAGCGTGGACTTCCCGACGTTCGGGCGCCCCACGAACGAGACGAACCCGGCGCGGTACGGCTCGGTCGGTCCGGCGGTGGCTGGCGTGGTGTCGGTCATGCGTGCGTGGTTCCCGTCGTGGTGGATTCTGCGTCGTCGAAGGCGTCCTCGACGTCCGCGAGTCCGGGCGTGCGCTCGGCGAGCACGGTGATGAGGTGGCGGCGCTTGCCCTCGACCCGGTCGGCCGTGAGCACGACGCCGGACACGGTGACGCTGTCACCGCTGATCGCCAGGTGGCCGAGCTCCTTGGTGAGCAGCCCGCCGGCGGTGTCGACGTCGTCGTCCTCGAGCTCGATGCCGAACAGGTCGCCGAGGTCGTCGATCGGCAGTCGGGCGGAGATCCGCCAGACGCCCGGCTCGACCTCGACCCGGTCGACCACGGCGCGGTCGTACTCGTCCGAGATGTCGCCGACGAGCTCCTCGATGAGGTCTTCCATCGTGACGAGCCCGGCGACGCCGCCGTACTCGTCGACGACGAGCACGAGGTGGTTCTTCGCGACCTGCATGTGGCGCAGGGTGTCGTCGGCGGCCTTCGACTCCGGCACGAACTCCGCCGGGCGCAGGAGCGTCGTGACCCGCTTGGTACCGGACCCCGGGCGCTCGTACAGGGCCCGGGCGACGTCGCGCAGGTAGAGGACCCCGAGTACGTCGTCGCTGCCCTTGCCGGTGACGGGCATGCGGGAGACGCCCGCGGCGAGGAACTGCTCCATGCCGCTCGCGAGGGTGTCCGAACCGTCGACGGTGAGCATGTCGGTGCGCGGCACCATCACCTCGCGCACGAGGGTGTCGCTGAACTCGAAGACCGAGTGGATGAGCTCGCGGTCGTCCTGCTCGAGGACGTTGCTCTCGGTGGCCTCGTCGACGAGCGACAGCAGCTGCTCCTCGCTCGACACCGTCGAGGCACTGCCCCCGCGCCCGGGCGTGACGCGGTCGCCGATCGCCACGAGCAGGCCGGCGAGCGGACCGAGCACGATGCGCACGGCCCGGACGAGCCCGCCCGTGGTCGCGATGAGCCGTTCGGCGTGCGCGCGACCGACGCTGCGCGGGCTGGACCCGACGAGGACGAACGACACCGCGGTCATGATCGCGGCGGCCACGATGAGCGCGACCCACCACGTGTCGAAGACCATCACGAGTGCGATCGTGACGAGCACGGCGGCGGCGGTCTCGGCGAGCACCCGGAAGAAGTTGAGCGCGTTGACGTGCGCCCCGACGTCGTCGCCGACCGCCTCGATGGCGCGGCGGTGCTTGCTCTCCCGCGCGATCTCGTCGAGGTCGGCGCGGGACAGGACGGAGAGCGCGGCGTCGGACGCGGCGAGCAGGCCACCGACGACGACCAGCACGAACGCCACCGCCAGCAGGCCGACGACGAGCAGCATCAGCTCACCGCCCGCGGCGCTGGGCGGCGAAGGCCGTGAGGATCTCGCCCTGCAGCCCGAACATCTCCGCCTTCTCGTCCGGCTCGGCGTGGTCGAACCCGAGCAGGTGCAGGATGCCGTGGCAGGTCAGCAGGAGCATCTCGTCGGTGCTCGAGTGCCCGGCGGTCTTCGCCTGTTCCTCGGCCACCTGCGGGCAGAGCACGATGTCGCCGAGCAGCCCGGCGGGCGTCGGTTCGTCCTCGGTGCCCGGACGGAGTTCGTCCATCGGGAAGCTCAGGACGTCGGTCGGCCCGGGTTCGTCCATCCACCGGACGTGCAGCTGCTCCATCGCGCCCTCGTCGACGAGCACGATCGCGAGCTCCGCATCGGCGTGGACGTGGAGCGCGTCGAGCGCGAAGGCGGCGAGGCGCTGGATGGCTGCCTCGTCGACCTCGACGCCGGACTCGTTGTTGAGCTCGATGCTCACCGGTTCCCTCCTCGGGAGTCGTTCTGGGGGTACGGGGAGCGCTGGCGGTCCTGCGGCGGACGCCCCCGTCGCTCGGCGCGGTTCGCACCGGCGGGGTTCGGCGTGGCGGCGCTGCCCCGGCCGCCCGGGCGGTACCCGGACTGCTCGGCGAGGCGTTCCTCGTCGTAGACGGTGTAGGCGTCCACGATCCGCCCGACGAGCGTGTGGCGGACGACGTCCTCGCTGCCGAGGCGAGCGAAGTGGATGTCGTCGACCTCGCCGAGGATGCGCGTGACGAGCCGGAGCCCGGACAGGTTGCCCGGCAGGTCGACCTGGGTGATGTCACCCGTGACGACCATCTTCGAGCCGAACCCGAGCCGCGTCAGGAACATCTTCATCTGCTCGGGCGTCGTGTTCTGCGCCTCGTCGAGGACAACGAACGAGTCGTTCAGCGTGCGTCCGCGCATGTACGCCAGCGGGGCCACCTCGACCGTGCCGGCGGCCAGGAGCTTCGGGACCAGCTCGGGGTCCATCATCTCGTTGAGCGCGTCGTAGAGCGGGCGCAGGTACGGGTCGATCTTGTCGGTGAGGGTGCCCGGCAGGAAGCCGAGCCGCTCGCCGGCCTCGACCGCGGGGCGCGTCAGGATGATCCGGGTGACCTCGCGCCGCTGCAGCGCCTGGACGGCCTTCGCCATCGCCAGGTACGTCTTGCCGGTACCGGCGGGGCCGATGCCGAAGGTGATCGTGTGCTCGTCGATGGCGTCGACGTAGGCCCGCTGCCCGTCGGTCTTCGGCCGCACGGACTTGCCGCGGCTCGACACGATCGGCGTGCCGAAGGTGTCGGACGGCTTGCGGTCCTCGTCGAGGAGCTTCGCGGAGACGGGGATGTCGGACGGCCCGATGTCCTGTCCACGCTTCACCATGCCGACGAGCTCGTCGACGAGGGCGTGCGCGCGCGCGACGTCGCGTTCGGGCCCGGTCAGCGTGACCTCGTTGCCACGCACGAGCACGCGGACGCCCGGGTACTGGCGTTCGACGGTCTTGAGCAGTCGGTCCTGGGGGCCGAGCAGCTGCACCATGGCGATGCCGTCGACCTGGATCGAGGCCGAGACGTCCGTCGGGTCGGCCGGGGTGGGTGCTGGTTCGTTAGCCGGCAAGGGTGCCTTCCTGCAGTTCACCTGCGAGTACGTGCGCGTGCACGTGGAACACGGTCTGACCGGCGGCTTCGCCGGTGTTGAAGACGAGTCGGTACTGGCCGCCGGCGCGCTCGTCGGCGATGCGCTGCGCGGTGGCGACCAGGTGGGCGAGGAGGTCCGGGTCACCGGCAGCGAGCTCGGTGACGTTCCGGTACTGCTCGGTCTTGGGGATGACGAGCACGTGGACGGGTGCCTTCGGCGCGATGTCCTCGATGGCGATCACGCGGTCGTCCTCGGCGACGACGGTCGCCGGGATCTCGCGCGCGATGATCCGGGAGAAGATGCTGGGCGTGCTGGTGCTCATGGCTCCATCGTAGAACGCGGTACCGACGCCACGCCTTCCCGATCCGGGCGCTACCAGCGACCGAGCCGCGTCTGGAGGACCGCGAGCGCGGCCGGGCCGGCGGTGGACGTCCGGAGCACCGTGTCGCCGAGGCGGACCCGGACGGCGCCCGCGGCCACCAGCCGGTCGAACTCGGAGCCGTCGATGCCGCCCTCGGGTCCGACGACGAGCACGATCTCGGCGACGTCGCTCGGCGGTTCCCACTCGGAGAGCCGGACGTCGCCGACCGGGTCCAGCACGAGGACGGCGCGAGCACCGTCGGCCGCTCCGGGAGCCGGAGCCGCGAGCTGCCCGGTCGTCACCGGCGCGTCGACGACGGGCACCCGGGAACGGATCGCCTGCTTCGACGCCTCGTGCGCGATCGCCGTCCAGCGTGCGCGGCCCTTCTCGACCTTCGCGCCGTCCCAGCGGGAAACGCTGCGGGCCGCCGACCACGGCACGATCCGGTCGACACCGATCTCGGTCGCCGCCTGCACCGCCATCTCGTCGCGGCCGCCCTTCGCGAGCGCCTGCACGAGCGTGAGCGTCGGTGTGGGTGCGCCGTCGACGGCGACCGTGGACACCGCCAACGAGAGCGTGTCCCGCCCGAGCGCGGTCACGGCCCCGGTCACGACGGTGCCACGACCGTCGGACAGGCGCAGCGTCTCCCCCACCCGGACCCGGGCGACCGTGACGGCGTGGCGTCCCTCCGCCCCGTCGAGCGGGACGGTGTCGCCGACCGTGACGCCGTCGAGCGACCCGACGAGGTAGAGCGATGCCATCAGAAGTTGAAGAACCGGTCGCGGAGCTTGCCGAACATGCCCTGCTGGAAGCGGGCGAGCTGCGGCTTCGCGGCCTTGTGCGACTTCGCGAGCTGCTCGACGAGCTGCCGTTCCTTGTGCGAGAGCTTCGTCGGCGTCACGACCTGCACACCGACCCGGAGGTCGCCGCGACCGTTGCCCCGGAGCTTCGTGATGCCGCGGTCCTTGATCACGAGGACGTCGGCGCTCTGCACACCCGGCCGGACCTCGAGCTCGACCGGGCCGTCGAGCCCGTCGATCGTCGTGGTCGTCCCGAGCACGGCGTCGGTCATCGCGACCTCGAGCGTGGCGAGCAGGTCGTCCCCGTCGCGGCTGAACACGTCGTGGTGGCGCACCCGGATCTCGAGGTAGAGGTCACCGGAGGGGCCGCCGGCCGGGCCGACCTCGCCCTGGCCGGGCATCTGCAGGCGGAGCCCGGAGTCGACGCCGGCGGGGACGTCCACCGGCACCGTGCGGCGGGCGCGGACGCGTCCCTGGCCCTGGCACGTCGGGCACGGGTTCGGGATGACGGTGCCGTACCCGCGGCAGGTACCGCAGGGCGCGCTCGTCACGACGTTGCCGAGGAGCGAGCGGACCTGGCGCTGGATGTGGCCGGTGCCGCCGCAGATGTCGCACGTCTGCGGGCTCGTGCCCGGCGCGCAGCAGGAACCGCCGCACGTCTCGCACAGCACCGCGGTGTCGACCTCGACGTCCTTGTGGGTACCGAAGACGACCTCGTCGAGGTCGACGTCGATGCGGAGCAGGGCGTCCTGCCCGCGCTCGGCACGGCTGCGCGGGCCGTTGCCACGACCGCCGCCGCCACCGCCACCGAAGAACGCGTCGAAGATGTCGCTGAACCCGCGGGCTCCGCCACCGAAGGGGCTGTCGGCCTGGGGCCCGGCGTCGTACCGGCGGCGCTGCTCGGGGTCGCTCAGCACGTCGTACGCGTGCGTCACGTCCTTGAAGCGCTCGGCCGCGTCGGGGCTCGGGTTCACGTCCGGGTGCAGTTCGCGCGCCAGACGGCGGTACGCCTTCTTGATGTCGGCATCGGAGGCGTCCTTCTGGACGCCGAGGACGTCGTAGTGGTCTGCCACGTATCCCTCAGTCGGTTCGGTTCGGTCGGTCGGGTGCGGCGGTCGCCGCGGTTCTGGTGGTCGTCGGTGGGCCTGGAGGCGCGGGTCGCCCCGTCGGGACCGGCTCGCTCAGTCGCGTGGGCACCTGGTCAATGTTCACCCAGGAGTTTGGACAGGTACCGTGCGACGGCGCGCACGGCGGCCATGTTCGTGCCGTAGTCCATCCGGGTCGGCCCGAGCACGCCGAGCCGGGCGAGTTCGCCGCCGGCCAGGTACCCGCCGGCGACGATGCTCGTCGCGTCGAGCCCGTACTCGGCGTTCTCCACGCCGATGCGCGCCGCGACGCCGTCGTCGATCTGCATCTCACCGAACAGGCGGAGCAGGGTCACCTGTTCCTCGATCGCCTCGAGCACGGGGAAGAGCCCGCCCGAGAAGTCCTGCTCGCTCTTGGCGAGGTTCGCCGCACCGGCCATCACCAGGCGGTCCTGCCGGTTGGCGGCGACCTGCTCGATGAGGGTCGCGACGACGACCCCGGCGAGCGGTTGGGCGTCGGGGCGGATCTGCTGCGGCACCGCGCGGAGCGCCGTCGAGACGTCCTGCAGCAGCAGTCCGACGCTGGCGCCGTTCACCACCGTGCGGAGTTCGGTGAGCGAGCCCTCGTCGAGCGCCACGTCGGTCTCGACGACGCGCTGCTCGACCCGGGCGGTGTCGGTGATGAGCACGACCATCAGGCGGTTGTCGCCGAGGCGGACGAGCTCGATGTGCTGGACACGCGCGCGCACCATCGAGGGGTACTGCACGAGGGCGACCTGGTTCGTGAGCTGGCTGAGCAGCCGGACCGTGCGGCCGAGGACCTCGTCGAGGTCGTTCGGCGCCCCGAGGAACGTCTCGATCGCGTGCCGCTGGGCGCTGGACAGCGGCCGCGCGCCGGCGAGGTGGTCGACGAAGACGCGGTACCCCTTGTCGGTGGGGACGCGACCGGACGAGGTGTGCGGTGCCGCGATGAGCTGCTCGTCCTCGAGCTGGGCCATGTCGTTCCGGATCGTGGCGGCGCTGACCCCGAAGGCGTGCCGCTCGACGATCGTCTTCGAACCGACCGGCTCGCGCGACGCGACGTAGTCCCGCACGATGGCCTTGAGGACCTCGAGGCTGCGTTCGCTGACCACCCGGACCCCTTCCACTCGATCTGGCACTCGGACGTGTCGACTGCTGATCCTACGCCCGACCACCGACGGACCGGGACTTCTCCACACGCCTGCCAGTACGCTTCCGCCATGACCTACGGACAGCAGCCCGGTGGCCCCCAGTTCCCGGGCGGGTACCAGCCGCCCCAGCCCATGTCGCCCGAGGACCAGCGCCTCTGGGCCACGCTCACGCACATCGGCGGGATCTTCTTCAACTTCGTCGCGCCGCTCGTGGCCTACCTCGTCCTGCGCGATCGCGGCGGCTTCATCCGCGAGCACACGCGCGTGGCACTGAACTTCCACATCACGATGGCGATCGCCTACGTCGCCGCGGGCCTCTTGACCATCGTGCTGATCGGCGCGGTGCTCCTGCCGGTGATCGGGATCCTGACGATCATCTTCGGGATCATGGCCGCCGTCGCCGCCAACCGCGGGCAGTTCTACCGCTACCCGCTCTCGATCGAGTTCATCAAGCAGTAGCTCAGTCGAGCAGCTCGCGGACCACCGCGTCCGCGAGCAGGCGACCCCGCAGGGTCAACTCGATCCGTCCCCGCACCGCGGCCGACCCGTCCACGAGACCACGTGCGATGAGGCCGGCGACCCGGCCCCGTGCCTCCTGGCCCAGCTCGCTCGTCGCCAGCTCACCGCGGACCCGCGCGGCGAGCAGCACGCGCTCGACGTACCGGGTCTCGTCGTCGAGGGTCTCGCGGCCGGCCGCGGGCGACTCGCCCTGCAGCACCCGGTTCGCGTACGCGGCCGGGTGCTTCACGTTCCACCAGCGGGTGCCGGCGACCGCGGAGTGCGCGCCCGGGCCGACGCCCCACCAGTCGTGGCCCTTCCAGTAGGACAGGTTGTGCCGGCTCGCGTGGTGGTCGCCGCGGGACCAGTTCGAGACCTCGTACCAGGAGTACCCGGCGTCGCCGAGGACCTGGTCGGCCAGCTCGTACATGTCCGCCGCGAGGTCGTCGTCCGGCGCCGGCAGCTCGCCGCGTGCGACCATCCGGCCCATCGCGGTGCCGTCCTCGACGATGAGCGAGTACGCCGAGACGTGGTCGGGCGCACACGCCAGGGCCGCGTCCAGCGAGGTGCGCCAGTCGTCGAGGGACTCGCCCGGCGTCGAGTAGATGAGGTCGAGCGAGACGTCGAGCCCCTGCTGCTTCGCGGCGTCCACGACGAGCGGCACGCGCTCGGGGTCGTGCGTCCGGTCGAGCGTCGCGAGCACGTGCGGCACCGCGGACTGCATGCCGTAGCTCACACGGGTGAACCCACCGGCGCGCAGCGTCGCCAGGGACGACTCGTCGACGGAGTCCGGGTTCGCCTCGGTCGTGACCTCGGCCCCGGGCAGGATGCCCCAGGTGTCGTCGATCGCCCGCAGGATCATCACGAGGTCGGACGCCGGCAGCATCGTCGGCGTCCCCCCGCCGAAGAACACCGTCGACACCGGTCGCCGCGGGACGCCGGAGCGGTCGAGGACGTCCGCCGCGAAGCGGATCTCCTGCACGGCGTGCCCGGCGTAGTCGTCGCGCCGGACCCCGCGGAGCTCGGACGCCGTGTAGGTGTTGAAGTCGCAGTAGCCGCACCGCACGCGGCAGAACGGCACGTGCACGTAGACGCCGAACGGGACGTCACCGGCTCCGGCCGCGGGCGAGAGCAGCCCGTCCGCTGGTGCGGGATCGGCGATCGGGAGAGCACTCGGCATGGACTCCATTGTCCGTCATGATGGAGGCATGGAGCACCACCCCGTCCCCACCACGGTGCTGTGGGACATCGACGGCACCCTCGTGATGAACGCCTCCTCGCCGGGCAACCTCTACCACCTCGCGCTCGAGCGGGCGGTGGGTCGCGACCTCGTCCTCCGCGTCGGGCACCAGCACGGCCGCACCGACGCCGGGCTCATCGCCGAGCACGTCCGGGCCCACGACCTGGACGACTCGCTCATCCCCACCGTGAGCCGCCACCTGCACGACCTGACCGAGGAACGGCACGTGTCCGGCGACCACCGGAGCCCGGCGCCGGGCGCGATCGCCCTCGTCCAACGGTTCGCCGAGCTCGGCTGGCGCAACGGACTGCTGACCGGCAACTCCCCCTACCGCGCCCGCGTGAAGCTGCAGGGCGCCGGGTTCGACGTGGACGCGTTCGACTGGGAGCACTCGTACTTCGGCGATGCCGAGGTCGAGCGCAGCGGGGTGACCGCGCGTGCCGCCGAGGCCCTCGCGGGCAGCCGGGCCGTCATCGTCGGGGACACCCCGCGGGACGGCGAGGCGGCCGAGGCCGTCGGGATCCCGTTCCTCGCGGTGGCGACCGGAGTGTTCGACGTCGAAGCGCTCCGCGCCACGGGTGCCGTGACGATCGCCCGGAACTGCGTCGACGACGCGTCGCTGATCGAGGACGCCATCGCGGCGCTGCCGCCGCTCCGCCCGGTCGGCGAGGACTCCTAGCCGAGCGGACCTAGTCGCCGCGGAGCGCTTCGAGGTACCTCTGCGCCATCACCCGCTGCTGCCGACGGAGCAACGGGGCCACGAACTGCCACTTCCGGCTCGACGGCTGCGAGAACTGCCGGATCTGCAACCACACCGAGCCGTCCGGGGTCCGTTCGACGACGAAGGACTCCTCACCCGAGAGCGGGTGCCCCTCGAGCGTGCCGTACGCGAAGCCCTTGCGGTCGGTCTCGTCGATGATCGAGACGACCCGGACCGGCGCCTGCACCGTCTGGCCGAACGCGTGCATCGTCAGCGTCGCGCTCGTCCCCGCCGTCACGAGCGGCGTGCCGTCCGGGGCGAACTTCTCCACCCGGGGCGTCCCGATCGAGGCCGGGGCGATCGGCACGCCGTCCTCGTCGAAGGTCACCGGGTTGTAGCGGACCTCGTCGTCGTCGGGCTGTTCCTCGACGTGCACGCGGATCCCGCTGCGCTCCTGGATCTGCCAGGTCAGGGCCTGGGTCACCGCGGTCTCGAAGCGCTGGTCGCCGTGGCCGATCCGGGAGCGCGACTCGGACGGGGCGAACCCCTCCGGCGGGTACGTCATGAGGTCCGGCGCCTGGGTCGCACCCACGGCTCCGTACGTCAGGGCGGTCCGGTAGCTCCCGCGGGTACTCATGCGGCCCACTGTACTGGGGACTCGTCCCCCGGATCGAACCGAGTCGCCCTCGGGTGCGCAACCGGCGGTCCGCTTTCCGCGCGCCCCGAACTGGAGGCCCGACACCCGTCCGACACGCCCCTATCGTGGGTGCGTGCCCCGCTCCCCCCTCGCTCGCGCGCGGTCCGTCGACCGCACGACGGCCGCGTTCGCCGTCCTGACGCTCGCGGCGTTCGGACTGGCGGCGACGGCACGGGCCGCGGTCGAGTGGGCGACGGCCGGCCTCGGCGCTCCCTCCCGGTACGTCACGACGCCGCCGGGGGACGTCGACGTGTTCGACACCGCGAACGCCATCGCCGCGTTCGGGGCATGCAGCGCCGGAGCGGGAGTGCTCCTGTTCGGGGTGACGCTCGTGCTCGCGGTGCGCCGACACTCGGCACGCCGGCTGCCCTACGTGCTCGGGTTCTGCACGCTGGCGATGGTGGTCGGGTCGGTCGTGGCCGGGTTCGCCGCGGCGGCGCAGGCCGACTACGACACGGCTGCCGGACTCGTCATCCTGCGGACCGCACTCGCGGGACTGGCCGCGGCGAGCCTCCCGGCACTGGGCCTGGCAGCGTTGCGGGCTCGCGCCCGCCGCGTCTGACGCGCTCCGCTACTTCTTCTTCTCTTCGACGTCGCCGGAGAGCGCCGCGATGAAGGCTTCCTGCGGGACCTCGACGCGACCCACCATCTTCATGCGCTTCTTGCCCTCCTTCTGCTTCTCGAGGAGCTTGCGCTTGCGGGTGATGTCACCGCCGTAGCACTTCGCGAGGACGTCCTTGCGCATCGCCCGGATGCTCTCGCGGGCGATGATCCGGGCGCCGATGGCGGCCTGGATCGGGACCTCGAACTGCTGGCGCGGGATGAGCTTGCGCAGGCGCTCGGTCATCAGCGTGCCGTAGGCGTACGCCTTGTCGCGGTGCACGATCGCGCTGAACGCGTCGACCTGCTCGCCCTGGAGCAGGATGTCGACCTTCACGAGGTCGGCCGCCTGGTCCCCCGTGGGCTCGTAGTCGAGCGATGCGTAACCCTGGGTCTTGCTCTTCAGCTGGTCGAAGAAGTCGAAGACGATCTCGCCGAGGGGCATCTCGTACCGGATCTCGACGCGGTCCTCGCCGAGGTACTCCATGCCGAGCAGCGATCCGCGGCGCGACTGGCACAGCTCCATGATCGCGCCCACGTAGTCCTTCGGCGCGAGGATGGCCGCACGGACCATCGGCTCGCGGACCTCGACGATGCGACCGCCGGGGAACTCGGACGGGTTCGTGACCTCGGTCACGGTGTTGTCCTCGTTCGTGACCTCGTAGATCACGCTCGGAGCCGTGGTGATGAGGTCGAGCCCGAACTCGCGGCTGAGGCGCTCGGTGATGATCTCGAGGTGGAGCAGGCCGAGGAAGCCGCAGCGGAAGCCGAAGCCGAGCGCCACCGACGTCTCCGGCTCGTACACGAGGGCGGCGTCGGACAGCTTGAGCTTGTCGAGCGCCTCGCGGAGGTCGGGGTAGTCGGAGCCGTCGATCGGGTACAGGCCCGAGAAAACCATCGGCTTCGGGTCGGTGTACCCGGCCAGCGCCTCGGTCGCGGGCTTCTGCGCCGTCGTGACCGTGTCGCCGACCTTCGACTGGCGGACGTCCTTCACCCCGGTGATGAGGTAGCCGACCTCGCCGACGGAGAGGCCCTTCGTCGGCTTCGGCTCGGGCGCGGACACGCCGATCTCGAGGATCTCGTGCGTCGACTTGGTCGACATCATCTGGACCTTCTCGCGCGGGTGGATCGTGCCGTCCACCATCCGCACGTAGGTCACGACGCCGCGGTAGCTGTCGTAGACCGAGTCGAAGATCATCGCGCGGGGCGGAGCGTCCACGTCGCCCACGGGGGCCGGCACGGAGCCGACGACCCGGTCGAGCAGTTCGGCCACGCCCACGCCGGTCTTGCCGGACACGCGCAGGACGTCGTCCGGCGAGCCGCCGATGAGCTGGGCGAGCTCGGCCGCGTACTTCTCCGGCTCGGCCGCCGGCAGGTCGATCTTGTTGAGGACCGGGATGATCTCGAGGTCGTTCTCGAGCGCCAGGTAGAGGTTGGCGAGCGTCTGGGCCTCGATGCCCTGCGCCGCGTCGACCAGGAGGATCGCTCCCTCGCACGCCGCGAGCGACCGGGACACCTCGTACGAGAAGTCCACGTGACCGGGCGTGTCGATCATGTTGAGGGCGTACGTCTGCCCGTCGAGCTCCCACGGCATGCGCACCGCCTGGGACTTGATCGTGATGCCGCGCTCGCGCTCGATGTCCATGCGGTCGAGGTACTGCGCACGCATGGCGCGGTCCTCGACGATGCCGGTGATCTGCAGCATGCGGTCGGCCAGCGTGGACTTGCCGTGGTCGATGTGCGCGATGATGCAGAAGTTGCGGATCGCGTCGGCCGGGGTCGAGGCGGGCTCGAGCGGCGCGGATGCTTGTGGGCTCACGGTTCCTCGGGGTGGGTCGGACGGTCGAACGATTGTCCCACGTCCGCGCGGCGGCGGCGCGCACGTCCGGTCAGACCACGGCGTGCTCCGGCGCCGGCAGCGCACCCAGTCCGCGGCGCAGGTCCGCCGGCGTCGCCGCGAGGCAGACACGGATCCAGCCCTCGCCGGTCCGGCCGAACGCGCTCCCGGGCGCCACGGCGACCCGCTCCCGCTGGAGGAACCCGAGCGCCCACTCCGCGACGTCGCCCTGCGAGGCGTGGGACATGTCGATCCACAGGTAGAAGGCGCCCCGCGGGTCGAGGTAGTGGATGCCAGCGGCGTCGAGCACCTCCTTCGCGACGCCGAGGTTGGCGCGGTAGTGCTCGCGGGCGTCCTGCACGGCGGAGTGGTCCCCCACGATCGCCGCGAGGGCCGCCCACTGGTCGGGTTCGGCGACGCAGCTGATCATCGCCTCCTGGGTCGTCCGCATCGTCGGGCCGAGCCCCTTCGGCGTGACGAGGTACCCGACACGGACGCCCGTCATCGCGTAGGTCTTGCTCAGCGAGAAGACGGTGAAGACACGGTCGTCCTCGTCGAGGCTCGCCAGGCTGACGTGGCGCGTGCCGTAGGTGAAGTACTCGTAGACCTCGTCGCTGATCACCCAGAGGTCGTGCCGCTTCGCCAGGGCGAGCAGGTCGCGGAGGGTCTGCTCGCCGAACACCGAGCCGAGCGGGTTCGACGGCGAGTTCACGACGAGGGCGCGGGTCCGCTCGGTGATGCTCGCCTCGAGGGCCTGCAGGTCGGGCTCGAACCCGTGCTGCGGCTCGAGCCGGTACGGCACCGGCGTCGCTCCGATGATGTGGGCGTTCATCGTGAAGGTCGTGTAGCCGGGGTCCGGCACGAGGACCTCGTCGCCGGGGCTCAGCACGAGGGTCATCGCCTGGAAGAGCGCCTGCGTCGCGCCGATCGTCATCCAGATCTGCTCGACGTCGACCTCGATCCGGTTCTCGCGGCGGAGCTTGTCGCGGATGGCCTCCCGAAGCGGGGCGATGCCACCGTTCGGGGTGTAGTCGGTGCGGTCCTCGGTCCATGCGCGCCGGGCGGCCTCGCCGATGTGCGCCGCGACGGGCACGTCGGGTTCGCCGATGACGAGCATCGCGATGTCCGTGCCGGTCGCCTGGTCCGTCTGCTCGGCCTGCATGCGGGCGGCTTGCTCGAACACCCGGCGGATGCCGGAGGCGGGGACGGTCTCGATGCGGGGCGCGAGCGATGGCATGCTCGTCACGGTAGCGAACGGTTGTTGCGGCACGGTTTCGGCGTTTCGGTGCTTTGGTCCAGACGCTCCGGCCTGGTAATGTTGGTGGCTGGCTTCCGCGTTCCCCGCCCACGGGTGGAACGCGATGCGACCAAGGGCCCCTCTACCCAGCGGTCGCGACCACCCGTAGAGACGATCAAGGAGCAACACGCATGGCGAACATCAAGTCGCAGATGAAGCGCATCAAGACCAACCTCAAGGCCCAGGAGCGCAACAAGGCCTACCGTTCGGAGCTCAAGACGGTCATCCGTCACACGAACGAGGCCGTCGTCGCCGGCGACAAGGACAAGGCCGTCGCGGCCCTGACCCTCGCGTCGAAGAAGCTCGACAAGGCCGTGAGCAAGGGCGTCATCCACAAGAACCAGGCCGCGAACCGCAAGTCGGCCATCGCGAAGAAGGTCGCGTCGCTCTGACGCACTGACCCTTCTGGTCGAACAGGCCCCGCACCGTTCGGTGCGGGGCCTGTTTGCGTGCGCGGGGCGCGCGGGGCGCGGCGCGCGGCGCGGGGCGCGGCGCGGGGCGCCTGGCGCGCGGCGGGCGGCGGGCGGCGCGCGGCGCCTGGCGGCGTGACACGCGCGTTTCGACATGCTGCGTGTCGATCGACACGCAGTACGTCGCAACGAGCGTGCGGTGCCGTCCGAATCGCGTCGCGTGCGCAGTTCAGGAGGCGCGGCTCGCCTCAGCGCGCCTCGCCGCGCCGGGCGATGGTGCGGACCATGACCTCGAGCGCGTAGTGCGCGTCGCGCGAGCCACCCTTCACCGCGGTGTCGGCCTCGGCGATGCTGATGATCGCGTTCGCGAGCCCGGACTCGCTCCACCCCGCGACGTCACGCTGTGCCCGCTGCACCTGCCACGGCGCCATGCCGAGCGCCGAGGCGGCCTGACCGCTCGGCCCGCGGAAGGCACTGACCTTCGCCATCGTGCGGATCTTCGACGCGAACGCCGCCACGATCGGCACCGGAGCCTCGCCCGTCGAGAGCGCGTGCCGCAACTCGACGATCGCCGGAGCCGAACGGCCGGCGAGTGCGATGTCGGCGACCTTGAACGCGTTCGTCTCGACGCGGCCGCCGTAGTACTTGTCGACCACCTTGTCCGTGATCTCGGCTGCCTCGTCCGCGAGGAGCTGCCGGCACGCGGCCGCGAGCTCGGCCAGGTCGTCCGCGAACGCCGCGACGAGGGTGCGCACCGCCGAGGGCGCGATCTTCCGTCGGGCAGCGCGGAACTCCGCCGTGACGAAGTCGATCCGGTCGGTCTCGCGCTTGAGCTCGTCGCACTGCACCTCGACGCCCCCGCCGACACCGCTGCGGATCGTGTCGAGCAGCTTCTTGCCGCGCACTCCCCCACCGTGGCGCAGCACGAGCGTGACGTCGTCCGCCGGGGCACCGAGGTACGAGATGGTCTCGGTGATGAACGCGTCGGTGCACTTCTCGACGTTGGTGACCCGGACCAACCGGGGCTCGCCGAACAGGGACGGACTCGCGAGGGTGGCGAGGAGGCCGGGAGCGTACTGGTCGGCTTCGAGGTCGTGCACCTCGAGCGCGGGGTCCTCGCCCAGGAGCAGGTCACGCAGGACGCTGCTCGCTCGCTCGGCGAGGAAGGTCTCGGGCCCCGTGACGAGCACCACCGGCGCAGGGCGGATGCCCGACCAGGGCACCTGGTCGATCTTCGCTGCGGCGCGGACGGGCTTCTTGGCGGCCATGCCTCGATCCTACGGGCGACCGCTGACGCCGAACGCTCCGTCCACACCCGGAGGGCGTCGGGTCCGTCCCGTCCGACGACCACGGTCCCCTGCTGGTCGGTCCGGTACGCGCGGGTGCCCGCGGCCTCAAGCACGTCCAGCGCCGAGCGGGTCGGGTGGCCGTACGTGTTGTCCGCACCGACGCCGATGAGCCCCATCGCGGCCGCGGTCTCGCGGTAGAGCACCGGGTCCTGGTCGGCCGAACCGTGGTGCGCCACCTTCACGACCTCGATCGTGGTCCCGGGCCGGGCCTGCGCTCCGGTGTCGGCCCGGGACGCCAGGACACTGCGGAGCCGGCGCTGCGCGGTCTCCCCCAGGTCTCCGAGGAACAGCCCGGCGACACACGACGTGCAGCCCGGCCCGGGTTCCGTGCGGAGGACCAGACTCGCGTCGTTGCCGGCGTCCCGCGCACCCGACCGCGGCCACACCACCCGCCACCGGAGCGGCCCGAGCGTGCCCGACGTCGTGTCGTCGGCCGTGCGGACGTCGATGCCGGCGTCGACGAGCGACCGGAGGACGCGCTCGTCCTCTGCCCGACCCGTCGGCCCGACGAGCGCGGTCGTCACACGGTCCGCGACCGACGCGACCGCACCGACGTGGTCCCGGTCGAAGTGCGTCAGTACGAGCAGGTCGACTCGATCGACGCCGAGGAGGTCCAGGCAGGCGCTGAGACGCTCCGGATCGTCGCCGACGTCCACCAGTGCGGTGCCGCTCCCGCCGCGGACGAGCACCGCGTCCCCCTGTCCCACGTCGCACGCGGCGACGGCCCAGTCGCCGGGCAGCCCCGCGCGCACGACGAGTCGTGGCACGGCGACGGCCACGATCCCGACCGCTGCGACCGTGCACGCGGCGAGGAGCAGGCGGAAGCGGACCGCTCGGGGCGCGAGGACCGCCACCGCGACCGAGGCGCTCACGACGGCAGCGCCGACCACCCCGAGCACGCCGGCTGGCCAGGGCGCGGCGGCGTACGGGAGCGCAGCCGCTCCGTGCGCGACGCCTCCGATCGCGCTGGCGGGTGCCCACGCCACCGCGGCGAGCACCGAACCGCCCCACGGCCACAGCGGCGCGGTCAGGCACGCGGCGAGCCCGACCACCGTGACGATCGGCGCGAGCGGCTCGGTCAGCAGGTTCGCCGGGACAGCGTAGGTCGGGAACGTGGCCGACAACGGGATCGTGACCGGCCAGCAGGCGAGCTGCGCCGCGACGGGGATCGCGAGCGCTGCCGCCACCGGCGTCCACATCCGTCGTGCGAACAGCGCCGTCAGCGGCGGACCGAGGACCACGATCCCACTCGTCGCGAGCACCGACAGGGCGAATGCGAACGACCGGGCGTACCAGGGGTCGACGACGAGCATCCCGACCACGGCGAGGGCGATCAGCGGGACCCCGCGCACCGGACGTCCCGCGAGGTGCACCACGAGCACGACCACCGCCATCACCGTCGCCCGCACGATCGAGGGGTCCGGACGGACCAGCACCACGAACGCCAGCAGGAGCGCGATCGCCACCACCGCCCGACCTGCTCGCGGGAGGCCGACGACCCGCCCCAGCACGACCACGAGTCCCACGATCACCGCGCAGTTCGCGCCGGACACGGCGGTCAGGTGAGTGAGCGCCGAGGTCTCCATCGCTGCCTCGGTCGCGGGGTCGAGTCCGCTCCGGTCGCCGATCGCCAGACCGCGCAACAACGAGGCGCCGGGTTCCGGCAGGGTCGCGCTCGCGGACACGAACGCTCGGCGCGCCCGATCGGTGGCCGCGAGGAGTCCCGTCGGCGGCTCGGTCCGGACCTCACCGCGCAGGAACGCCACGAACGACGTCGTGTTCCCCGGCTCGTCCGCTTGGAGCGTCGCCACCCCGTGCACCCGACTCCCTGCAGCGACGGTCTCGGGCGCGCCCTGCGCTGCGGGGACGACCCGCACCGGCACGCGCAGTCCGTCGACGTCCCCCGCGCGCACCATGGTGCCGACGACCGACCGGTCACCAGCCGCGAGGTCCCGGTCGAGCACGACCTCGACGGCGGCCGTCCGGACACCGTCGAGGACGGCAGGGCTCCGCCGGTCGTCGCCGACCACCACGGCGACCGCCACCGTGGTGCAGAACGCGGCCGACGCCACCACGAGCCCCACGACGCCGAGAGCCCGCCGCGGACAGCCGACCACCAGCCATGCGATGCCGCCACACGCGACGGCCGCGCCGACGAGCCCGAACCACCCCGCGCTGCCGGGCACCCCGACCAGCACCGCCGCGCAGACCCACGCGGCCGACGCCGGACCGGCCACTCGCAGGTCCCGCACGCCGGGAGCGAGGTCGACCGCCACCGCCGGCCCCGATCAGACCCGCACGCGGTCGCGGAGCTCCGCGAACCGGACGTCACCGATGCCGCTGACGTCGAGCAGGTCCTCGACGGCGGCGAACCGTCCGTGCTCGTCGCGCCACGCGAGGATCCGGCCCGCGAGTGACGGCCCGATCCCGGGCAGGGTCTCGAGCAATGTCTGATCGGCCGTGTTGAGGTCGACGACGGCATCGTCGGCAGACCCGGCACCACCACCGGCACCATCCGACCCGGCTCCAGCACCGCCGCCGCCGCTCCCGCTCGAACCGTCGAGCGCTGCCGGGATGTCCGTCTCCCCCACCTTCGGCACGTACAACCGCTCGCCGTCCACCGGCACCCGCGCGAGGTTCAGCCGAGCCAGGTCCGCGTCGTCTCGAGCGCCCCCGGCCCGCTCGACCGCGTCGGACACACGGCTGCCCCCGGGAAGCGTCACGATGCCCGGACGTGCCACCGCCCCGACGACGTGCACGACCACGAGCGGGGCGGCCGACGAAGACGGAGGACCCCCACCCGGAGAACGGGACGGCACCGCTGACGGAGCACCCGCCACCGATAGCGGACCGTCGCCGTCACCGCTCGCAGACGATGACGAACCCGACCACGACCCGACCGCCACCACGACCCCGGCGACCAGGACGACGAGCCCCGCCAGCAGGACCGCCGTCCGCGGCGACAACGCCAGCCCAGCGGCCCACGACCGCGCAGACCCACCCGCCGACGCCGCCCCAGCCCCGCTGGACGGTCCCGTGGCTCCACCATCACCAGACGACATGCCCGCACGCTACGGAGCCCGACCACCCGGCCGGACCCCGCAACGACGATCGGTGGACGACCGTCCGCCCGCCCAACCTGTGGAGGACGAACGGCGCGCTACCCCTTGATCGCGATGTTCACGAGCTTCGGCGCCCGCACGATCACCTTCACGATCTCGCGGTCCCCGATGTACCGCTGGACGTTCGCCGACGCCCGAGCGAGCGCCTCCAGCTCCGACGGCTCGATCGACTTCGACACCTCGAACGAGTCCCGCACCTTGCCGTTGACCTGCACGACCGCGGTCAGCGACTCCTGCACGAGCAGCGTCGGGTCGGCCTTCCGCCAGCCGTACGTGGCGACGGTGGCCTCGTAGCCCAGCTTCTCCCACATCTCCTCGCCGGTGTACGGCGCGAAGACGCTCAGGCCGAGCGCGATGGTCTCGACGGCCTCGCGGACGGCGGGGTCAGCCGCGCCCGGACCGTTGTCGATCGCCTTGCGGGTGACGTTCACCAGGTCCATGAGCCGCGCGATCACGACGTTGAACTTGAACGACTCCATCATGCCCGGCGCATCGGCCAGGAACCGGTGCGTGACCTGCCGCAGGGCCCGGTCGCCGTCCGCCCACACGACGTCCGGCGACGACGTGACGTCGAGCGCCAGCCGGTAGGCACGGGCGAGGAAGCGAGCCGAGGCGGACGGGGAGACGTCCTCCCAGTTGATGTCGTCCTCTGGAGGCCCGGCGAAGCCCATCACCAGGCGGATCGCGTCGACACCGTTCGCGTCGAGCTCGTCACCGAGCGAGACGCCACCCTTCGACTTCGACATCTTCGAGCCGCCGGACAGCACCATGCCCTGGTTGAGCAGCGCCGAGAACGGCTCGGTGAAGTCGAGGTAGCCGAGGTCGAACAGCACCTTGGTCACGAAGCGCGCGTACAGCAGGTGCAGGATCGCGTGCTCGATGCCGCCGATGTACTGGTCGACCGGGGCCCACTTGCGTGCGACGGCGGGGTCGAACGCCTGCGTGTCGTCGTTCGCCGCCAGGAAGCGCAGGAAGTACCACGACGAGTCGACGAAGGTGTCCATCGTGTCGGTGTCGCGGAGCGCGGGGGTGCCGTCCACCGGGTTCGGCACGTTCACCCAGTCGGTCGCGCCACCGAGCGGCGAGGTGCCCTTCGGCTTGAGGTCGAGCCCCTCGGTGTCGGGCAGCCGGACGGGCAGCTGGTCCATCGGCACCGGGTGCTCGGTGCCGTCGGCGCCGTGGATGATCGGGATCGGGGTGCCCCAGAAGCGCTGGCGCGAGATGAGCCAGTCGCGCAGGCGGTAGGTCTTGGCTGCACGGCCGGTGCCGCGCTCCTCGAGCAGGGAGATCGCCGCGGTGATCGCGTGCTGCTTGGACATGCCGTCGAGCGGGCCGGAGTTGATCATCCGACCGGTGCCGGT
Source organism: Curtobacterium sp. USHLN213 (assembly GCF_037144815.1). NCBI lineage: Bacteria > Bacillati > Actinomycetota > Actinomycetes > Micrococcales > Microbacteriaceae > Curtobacterium > Curtobacterium sp. USHLN213. Next base: position 195,542 of record NZ_JBBCYQ010000003.1, read on the forward strand.
CAGGGCCTCACCCGTCGACACCGGGTCGAGCGCGGGCAGGTCCTCGAGCGAGGCACCCTCGGGGATCACCGGGATCGCCCCGGTCACCGCGGCGTTCGTGTCGACGACGACCTTCACCGGCAGGTCGAACGCCCGCGCGAAGTCGAGGTCGCGCTGGTCGTGCGCCGGGACGGCCATGACCGCGCCGTGGCCGTAGTCGGCCAGCACGTAGTCGGCGGCCCAGATCGGCAGGCGCTCCCCCGTCAGCGGGTGGATCGCGAAGCGACCGAGCGGCACACCGGTCTTCGGGCGGTCGGCGTTCTGCCGGTCGATCTCCGACGTCTTCTGCGTGGCGACGAGGTATGCGTCGAACGCAGCCCGGACGTCGTCCGACACGGATGCGTCAGCCACCAGCGCAGCAGCCAGGTCAGAATCCGGCGCCACCACGAGGAACGTCACCCCGTGGATCGTGTCCGGACGCGTGGTGAACACCGTGACGGGCTCGTCGCGGCCCTCGATCACGAAGTCGACGTCCGCGCCGACCGAGCGGCCGATCCAGTTCCGCTGCTGCGCGATGACCTTCGCCGGCCACCGGCCCTCGAGCTGGTTGAGGTCGTCGAGCAGCCGGTCCGCGTACTCGGTGATCTTGAAGTACCACTGCGTCAGCTTCTTCTTGACGACGACGGCACCGGAGCGGTCCGAGGTGCCGTCCGGCAGCACCTGCTCATTCGCGAGGACGGTCTGGTCCACCGGGTCCCAGTTGACCCAGCTGTCCTTGCGGTAGGCCAGCCCCTTCTCGTACATCTTCAGGAACAGCCACTGGTTCCACTTGTAGTACTCGGGGTCCGAGGTGTGGATCTCGGTGGTCCAGTCGAACGACGGCGCGTAGCGCTTGAACGACGCCTTCTGCTGCTCGATGTTCGCGTAGGTCCAGTCCTTCGGGTCGACCCCGCGCTTGATCGCCGCGTTCTCGGCCGGCAGCCCGAACGAGTCCCAACCGATCGGGTGCAGCACGTTGAAACCCTGCTGCCGCCAGTACCGCGCCACGAAGTCGCCGAGCGCCCAGTTCTCGGCGTGCCCCATGTGCAGGTCACCGGACGGGTACGGGAACATCTCGAGGATGTACTTCCGCGGACGCGTGTCGTCGAGGTCGGTCGTGAAGAGCCCGAGCTCCTCCCAGCGCGGCTGCCACTTCTCCTGCAGACGACGGAAGTCGTAGGCGTTCGGGTCCTCGGGGTACGGCTCGGTGGTCACGGAACTCTCATTCAGTCTGGAGGCACGGATCACGTCCGTCGGACGCGCTCCGGTCATCAAGGATATAAGCCTGGAGGAACGGATCACCGCACCGGAGTCGACCCACCGCCGGCAGGTGCTCGGCTCACACCGCCGCGAGCCGCCCGTCGCGCATCCGCAGCGTCCGGTCGACGAGGTCCGCCGCCACCGGCACGTGCGACACGATGACGACCGTCCTGCCGTCCTGCCGCGCGGCCCCGACGAGGTCGCGCAGCACGGTGTCGCCGAGGTCGGGGTCGATGTCGGCCGTCGGCTCGTCGAGCACGAGCACCGGGAACGCGTGCAGGAGCGCCCGGGCGAGCGCGAGCCGGTGCGCCTGCCCGCCGGACACCAAGGCACCGCGCTCCCCCACGCCCGCGTCGAGTCCACCGCGTCGCTGCACCCACGACCCGAGCCCGACCCGGTCGAGCACGGCGAGCAGGTCCTCGTCGGTCGCGGTGTCGCGGGCGAACAGCAGGTTCTGCCGCACGGACTGGTCGAACACGAACGGGTCCTGCTCGATCAGCCCGACGCGGGCGCGGACGGCGTCGGGGTGCATGTCCTTCGCCTCGACCCCGTCGAGCGTGTACGAGCCCTCGTGGTCGACGAACCGGACGAGCGCGTCCACGAGCGTCGACTTGCCCGCGCCGCTCGGTCCCTCGAGCACGACGACCTCGCCGGGTCGGAGGTCCAACGACACCCGGTCGACGGCGGCCGCCGCGGCACCGGGCCAGCGCACCGACACGTCGCGGAGCGAGACGGCGACGGGACCGTCGACCACGAGCGAGGCGGGATCGGCGTCCGCGTCCGCCTCCGGGACGATGCCGGCCGGCACCTCCGCCGGGACGACCCGCTCCACCCGGTCGGCCGCGGCTCGGACCCGGCGCAGCGTCAGCACCGCGAGCGGGACCCCGCCGACGACCTCGAACAGGGCGAGCGGCACGAACACGGCGAGGGCCCAGAGCGGTCCGTCGAGCGCGCCGGTGACGACCGCGGGGGCGCCGACGGCCAGGATCCCGATGACCGCGCCACCGCCGACGAGGCCGACCAGGGCCCCGACGAGTGACTCGACCGTCCCCCGGCGCCGCACGGCCGCGGTCACCCGGGCGTCGAGCCGGGCGATGTGGTCGAGCCGTTCGTCGAGCGTTCCGTAGGCGGCGAAGACGTCGAGCGTCCGCACGGTGTCGAGCACGAGGTCGGCGACGTGCCCGCGTTCCGCGGCCGTCTGCTCGTCGGAGCGCCGTGCGATCGAGAGGGTGACGACCGACCCGAGCAGCGCGGCCACGGCGAGGGCGACGAGCAGCACGAGCGCCGCCGGCACCGACACGAACGCGACCGCGACGACGGAGAGCAGCGCGGCCACGCCGGCGGACACGAGCGGACCGACGACGCGGATGGGCAGGTCCTGCAGCCGGTCGGTGTCGGTGACGAGCCGCGTGAGGAGGTCGCCGCGACCGGTGGAGCCGAGTCCCGCCGGAGCGATCGACGACAGTCGGCGGTACATCTCGGTGCGCACGACCGCGAGCTGCCGGAACGAGGCGTCGTGTCCGGCGAGGCGGTCCACGTACCGGAGCGCCGCACGGCCGAGCGCGAACGCGCGGACACCCACCATCACGAGCGTCAGGTAGAGGATCGGCGGGTGCTCGGCCGCACGGGTGATGAGGTACCCGCTCGCGGCGAGGAGCGCCACGGCGCAGACCGCGCTGAGCGCACCGGCCGTGACCGCCTTCGCCCAACCGGCCCCGTGCGGCATCGCGAGCCGCAGGACGGAGGCGGGCCGCGCCTCCCGGGTCATGCCCGCACCCCGTCCGTGCTGGTGACCGCGACCGCGCCACCCGGTCGCCCGTCGACACGGGTGACCGCGACCGCGCCGTCCGGCCGCACGTCGACGCGGACGTCCGCCGCCGCGACGACCGCGGGCCGGTGACTCGCGACCACGACGACGGCCCCGTCGTCGGCGAGGCGGCGGAGCGTGCGGACGACGTGTGCTTCGGCGTCTGCGTCCAGCGCGGAGGTCGGCTCGTCGAGCAGCACGAGCTGCGTCCCCGTCCGCCGCGCGCGGTAGAGGGCGCGCGCCACCGCGACGCGCTGTGCCTGGCCGCCGGACAGGCCGCTGCCGCCGGAACCGACCTGGAGGCGCGGGTCGAGTCCCAGCCCCGCCTCGCCCAGGGCGGTGCGGACCGCTGGCTCGTCGGGGGTCGCGCTGAGCGCGACGTTCTCGGCGATCGTGCCGCGGACGAGTCGTGGGCGCTGGTCGGTCCAGGTCGTGCGCTCGGCGACCGTGCTGCCGTCGGGGCCCGGCACTGTGACCGTGCCGTCGTGGGGCAGGGCACCGCGGACCGCAGCGATGAGACTGGACTTGCCGGAGCCGCTCGGTCCGGCCAGGACGACGACCGTGCCCGGTCGGGCGCGGAGGTCGAGCGGACCGATCACGACGTCGGGACGGCGCACGGCGAGTCGGTCCAGCGCCAGGTGGTCTGCGGCGGGGACGGCTCCGGGACGTGCCGCGGGCGCCGTGGTGTCGTCGAGGACGTCGAGCACGGCGGTCGAGGCCTCGACGCCGTCCTGTGCCGCGTGGAAGTCGGCGCCGACCTGGCGGATCGGGGCGAAGGCCTCCGGAGCGAGGACGAGCACGAACATCGCGGCGCCGAGCCCGAGCGAGCCGTCGACGAGTCGGATGCCGATCGACACCGCGACGAGCGCGACGGACAGGCTCGCGGCGAGCTCGAGCGCGAACCCGCTCACGAACGACAGCCGCAGGACCCCGACGGTGCCACGACGGTACTCGTCGGTGACGGTGCCGATGCGTCCGACCTGGCGCCGCGCACGGCCGAAGACCTTGAGCGTCGCCAGCCCCTCGACCGCCTCGGTGAAGGCACCGCCGAGCTTCGCGAGCGCGTCCGACTGCTTCCGCTGGAGCGCCTGCGTCGCGAGGCCGATGAGGATCATGAACACCGGGATCACCGGAAGGGCGCAGAGCACGATCAGGCCGCTGGTCAGGTCGCCGAGCCCGATCGCGACGACGAGCATCGGCGTGGCGATCGCGGTGAGGGCCAGCTGCGGCAGGTACCGGCCGAAGTAGGCGTCGAGGGCGTCGAGCCCGGGGCCGAGCGTGGTCGCGAAGGCCGCACTCGAGCGCTCGGCGAGCCACGACGGTCCGCGCTCGGCCGCCCGGGCCAGGACGGTCGCGCGCAGCTCGCTCTTCACCTTCGCCGCTGCACGTGCGGCGAGGTCGTCGGTGGCCCAGGCGGCCACGGCCCGGACGACGAACGCCGCGCCGAGGAGCGCGAGCGCCGGGGTGAACGCGTCCGGGACGCTGCCGTCACGGACGGCGTCCACGCCGAGGGTCACCGCCGCGGCGATCCCCCACGCGATCGCGATGGTCGCGAGCGTGCGGAGGACACCGGTACCGGCGGCCGCGACGATGAAGCCACGGGCCGTCCGCGACAGCCGCAGCAGGCGCGGGTCGAGCGGCTTCACCGTCGCCGCCTAGTGCGCGGCCTGGGTCACGTGGGCCCGGGACACGCGCTTGCGGAAGATCCAGTACGTCCACGCCTGGTAGGCGAACACGAGGGGCACGAAGATCAGTGCCACCCAGCTCATCACCGTGAGCGTGTACGAGCCGCTCGAGGCGTTGTAGACGTTCAGGCTGTTCGCCGGGTCGTTCGTCGCGGGCATGACGTCCGGGAAGATCGCGGTGAACATCGCCAGGACGATCGCGGCGATGGTGACCGCCATGAGCGTGAACGCCCGGCCCTCCTTGCCCCAGGCGTTGCAGAGCACCGCGAGGACCAGGGCGAGCGCGGCGACGACGGACAGGACGATCGACGTCGGGGTGGACCGCACGAAAGCCATCCAGACCAGGAACGCTGCGCCGACGACGATCGTCAGCACGCCCGCCCGGGTCGCGAGGCGCTTCGCACGCGCACGGATCTCACCCTCGGTCTTCAGGGCGACGAAGACGACGCCGTGCGTGAAGAACACCAGCAGCGTCGCCACGCCGGTGAGCAGCGCGAAGGGGTTGAGCAGGTCGAACACCGTGCCGGTGTAGTTGTGGCCGGCGTCCATCGGGATGCCCCGGACCACGTTGCCGAACGCGACGCCCCAGAGGAACGACGGCACCGCGCTGCCGACGATGATCATGAGGTCGAACCGGCGCTTCCACTCGAGGTGCTTGTTCTGGTGCCGGTACTCGAACGAGACGCCGCGGGCGATGAGCGCCGCGAGGATGAGCAGGAGCGCCAGGTAGAACCCGGAGAACATCGTGGCGTACCACTCGGGGAACGCCGCGAACAGGCAGGCGCCCGCGACGATGACCCAGGTCTCGTTGAGGTCCCACACCGGGCCGATCGTGTTGATCAGGACCCGACGGTCGGTGTCGTCCTTGCCGAGGAACGGCAGGGACATGCCGACACCGAAGTCGAAGCCGTCGAGGACGAAGTAGCCGACGAAGAAGACGCCGACGATCGCGAACCAGAGAACGGGGAGATCCATCAGTAGACCGTCACTTCGTGCTTGACCTCGCCGGTCTCCTCGTCGACCTCCGCCGGGGCGGCGGGGCCCTCTTGCGCGACCTTCTTGATGAGCCGGAACTCGACCACCGCCAGGGAGCCGTAGATGAGCGTGAAGACGATGAGCGAGATGAGGACCTCGACCCCGGTGACGTTCGGCGAGACGCCGTCACTCGTCTTGAGCAACCCGAACACGAGCCACGGCTGGCGGCCCATCTCGGTGAAGATCCAGCCGACGATCATCGCGGCCATCGGCAGCGGGACGGTCCAGGTGGCGATGCGCCAGACCCACCGCTGGGTCGGGAACCGTCCCTTGCGGGTCAGCCAGAGCCCGACGAGCGAGACCAGCACCGCGCCGACACCGAGCGCGATCATCCAGCGGAACGACCAGTAGGTCACCCAGATGATCGGCTTGTAGTCGCCGGGGCCGTAGACCTGCGAGTACTGCGCCTGCAGGTCGTTGATGCCCTCGACCGTGCCGTTGAAGGTGTGCGTCGACAGGAACGAGAGCAGGTACGGCACACGGATCGAGAACAGCTCGTGCACGCCGTCCGGGGTGCCGAGCGTGAAGATCGAGAACGAGGCGTCCTTGCCGGTGGCGGTGTTGTACAGCGCCTCGGCAGCGGCCATCTTCATCGGCTGGGTGTCGACCATCGTGAGGCCGAGCTGGTCGCCGGTGAGCACCGTGAGCGCCCCCGCGGCCAGCATCGTCCACATGCCGAACTTCAGCGCCGGCATCATCGTCTCGAGGTTCTGGTTGCGCGCCAGGTGGTACGCAGCGACCGAGATGATCACCGCGGCGGCGACCATGAAGCACGCGAAGAGGGTGTGCGGGAAGGCGGCCAGCGCGACCTTGTTGCCGAGCACGGCCCAGATGTCCGTGAGCTCCGCACGACCCTTGGCCTCGTTCATGGAGAAGCCGACCGGGTGCTGCATGAACGCGTTCGCGGCGATGATGAAGTACGCCGACATGATCGTGCCGGCGCTGACGCACCAGATGCTCGCGAGGTGCAGGCCCTTCGGCAGGCGGTCCCACCCGAAGATCCAGATGCCGATGAACGCCGCCTCGAAGAAGAACGCGAGGATGCCCTCGAGCGCGAGCGGGGCGCCGAACACGTCACCGACGAACCGGGAGTAGTTCGACCAGTTCATGCCGAACTGGAACTCCTGCACGATCCCCGTCACGACGCCCATCGCAAAGTTGATGAGGAAGATGCGCCCGAAGAACCGGGTCAGCTGGAGGTAGTGCGCGCGCCCCGTCCGGTACCAGGCCGTCTGGAACACGGCCACGACGACGGCCATGCCGATCGTCAACGGGACGAAGAGGAAGTGGTAGATCGTCGTCAGACCGAACTGCCACCGCGACAGGAGGAGCGGATCGAGGATGTCGTTCATGCGGCGTTTCCGAGCCGGTTCGCCGCGCGCTGTTGGTGCACGTCAGTTGCTTCCTGTGGAGGGGAACTTCTGCTGTCACAACCGTTGGGACACGAACACGTTACCTCGCGGACACATGGTTCGACAAGTTGTAGAACCCTCAGTGCACGGATGTGCAGCGGGATTGCACGGCACAACCGTGCGGAACAACGGTGCGGGTACCTGATCCAGGAACGACGACAGGTGCCGGGCAGTTGCCCGACACCTGTCGTTTTGTACTGATCGAGTGCTACAGCAGGTCGTTGTCCTGCAGGAACGCCTTGGCGACCGAGGCCGCCGACTTCTGGTCGACCGAGTTCTGACGGTTGAGCTCGATGAGCGCGTCGGTCGTGAGGAGCTTGTTCACCTTCTCGATGGCGTCCGCGGCCTTCGAGTCGAGGTCCTTCGACACGATCGGGGTCACGTTGTTCGCCGGCACGAGGTGCTCCGGGTCCTCGAGCGTGACGAGCTTCTCGGTCTTGATCGAGGCGCTGGCGGAGTAGATGTCCGCGACCTGCGAGTCACCGTCCTGGATCGCCTTGATCGTGAGCGGGCCACCGGAGTCGTTCTGCTGGTTGACCTCGCCGGTGATGCCGTACTTCTCCTTGAGGCCCTTCGGACCGTAGGCGGCGGTGGCGAACTCCGGGTTGGCGGCGATCGAGATCGTCCCGCCGATCTTCGAGAGGTCGGCGATGGACTTCAAGCCGTACTTGTCCGCCGTCGCCTGGGTCACCGTGTAGGTGTCGGCGTCCGAGGCGTCGGCCGACGGCAGCGCCTTGACGTCCGACGGCAGGGCCGACTTCAGCGCGGTGTTGATGCCGTCCGTCGTCGTCTCGGTCGTGGTGGACTTGCCGTCCTCCTGCAGGAGGTAGTTGAGCAGGTTGCCGTTGTACTCCGGGAAGACGTTGATGCTCCCCTTCGCGACCTCGGGCCAGTACGCCTTGCGCTGACCGATGTTGAGCTTCTTGGTGACGGTGAAGCCCTCGTGCTCGAGCTCCTGCGCGTAGAGCTCGGCGATGATCTCGTTCGACGGGTACGCCTGCGAGCCGACGACGATGGTCTTGGAGTCCCCACCGCCGGAGCCGGAGGAGAGCGGGTCGCTCGACGAGCAGCCCGCGAGGGCGATGGCGGCCGCGGACGCGACGGCGATCGTCGCGGCGAGACGCCGGGTCGTTGCTGTGATCACGGGTGGGTTCCTTCCACAGGGGTTGATGCTCGTGGTGCTGAGCTGCGGGTGCTCCGACGCGACAGACGCGCCGACCCGGCGGAGACACCCGCGGGGACGGCGAGCCGCTGCAGCGCGGCGAAGACGATCTCGAACGCGATGGCGAGGGCGATCACCAGGAGGGAACCGCCGAGCACCTCCGCGTAGTCCGAGTTGGCGATGCCGGAGAAGGCGTAGCCGCCGAGTCCGCCGGCGTTGATGTAGCCGACGAGGGTCGCGGTGGCGACGACCTGCAGCACGGCGGCACGGATGCCGCCGACGATGAGCGGCAGGGCGAGCGGGATCTCGACCTTGCCGAGGATCTGCCACCCGGTCATGCCCTGCGCCTTGGCGGCGTCGATCACGACGCGGTCGATCGCCTCGACGCCGGAGTACGCGCCGGCGAGCACCGACGGGATCGCGAGGATGACGAGTGCGATGAGCGGCGCCCCGAGTCCGAGGCCGATCGAGAGTGCGAGCAGCGTCAGGACGCCGAGGGTCGGCAGCGCACGGATGCCGCCGGAGACGCCCACTGCGATCGAGCGTCCCTTGCCGGTGTGCCCGATCAGCAGGCCGACCGGCACGGCGATCGCGACGGCGATGGCGACCGTGAGCAACGTGATCCACACGTGCTCCCAGAGCCGGACGCCGACGGCGTCGGAACCGACGTTGTTCGCCGGGTCGAAGATCCAGGCGATGCCCTGGGCGAAGAGGTTCATGCGGAGACCTCGTTCGCTCGGACGTCGTCAGCGGCGCGGCGTCGGACGGCACGGGCGTTGCGGCCGCTCCCCCGTGTCCACGGCATCGCGAGCCGACCCACGGCCACGAGCAGCGCGTCGAACACGAGCGCGAGCACGATGGTCAGGACGATGCCCGTGAGGATCTCGGCGCTGATGCCGCGCTTGAGGCCGTCGGTGAGCAGGAACCCGAGGTTCGGCACACCGATGAGCGCGCCGACCGTGATGAGGCTGATCGTGGACACCGACACCACCCGGATGCCCGCGAGGAGGACCGGACCGGCGAGCGGCAGCTCCACCTTGAAGAACCGCTGTGCGGGCGAGTACCCGAGCGCCTCGGACGCCCCCACGACGTCCTGGTCGACCGCGTCGATGGCGTCGGCGGCGGACCGGGCCATCAGGGCCACGCCGAAGATGGTCATCGCGATCACGACGTTCACCGGGTCGAGGGTGCTCGTGCCGATGATCGCGGGCAGCACCAGGAAGAGGGGCAGCGCCGGGATCGTGTAGAAGAGGCTCGCGACGACGACGATCGTCGAGGCCGTCCCCCGGGCCACGCCGTTGCGCTTCCGCAGGCGCGATACGAGCAGGCCGATCGGGACGGACAGCAGGAAGCTGATGACGATCGGCGGGATCGCCAGCCAGACGTGCGCGATCAGGTTGTCGCTGATCGTGTCCGTGTTGCCGAGGACCCAGTTCACGCGTCGCCCCGCTGGTCCTGCGGCACTGCCTCGGCCGCGTCCACGACCTGCACCGGACCGGTGAGCACACCGGCGGCACGTCCTTCACCGTCGACGACGATCGGCCCCGTCGGCGTCTGCTCGACGCGGAGCGCACGGCGGCCGCGACCGGCGCCGATGAAGTTCGCGACGAAGTCGTCGGCGGGCTCGGCGAGGATCTCGGCGGGGGTGCCGAGCTGGGCGATCTCGCCGCCCTTCTTGAGGATGACGACCTGGTCGCCGAGCTTGAAGGCCTCGTCGATGTCGTGCGTGACGAAGACCACGGTCTTGCCGAGCTCGCGCTGCAGCCGGATGAGCTCGTCCTGCAGGTCGTTCCGCACGAGCGGGTCGACGGCACCGAAGGGCTCGTCCATGAGCAGGATGTTCGGGTCGACCGCGAGTCCGCGGGCGACGCCGACGCGCTGCTGCTGTCCGCCGGAGAGCTGCGAGGGATACCGGTTCGCGAAGGCACGGTCGAGCCCGACCGTGTCCATGAGTTCGAGGGCACGCTGGCGCGCGTCGGCCTTCGGGACCCCGGTCAGCAGCGGCACCGTGGCGATGTTGTCGACGACCTTGCGGTGCGGCAGCAGCCCGGCGTTCTGCATCACGTAGCCGATGCTGCGGCGGAGCTTGACCGGGTCGACGCCCGCGACGTCCTCCCCGTCGATCTCGACGGCACCTGCGCTGGGGTCGACCATGCGGTTGATCATCCGGAGCAGCGTGGTCTTGCCGCAGCCGCTCGACCCGACGAAGACCGTCGTGGTCCTCGAGGGGATGACGAGGCTGAAGTCGTCGACCGCGTTGGTGCCGTCCGGGTAGGTCTTGCGCACCGAGCGGAACTCGATCATGGGTGCCCTTCTGTTCGGAGGTAGCCCGACTCCGAGTGAGAGTACCCGTCGGGTGTGACACCCGTTCAGCCGTGACGGCGTGTGTCGTGTCCCGGACAGCGCGTGCGCAGCGTCCGGACGCGACGACGCCCGTCTCTCCTGTTCGGAGGACGGGCGTCGTCGGATTGCCGCTCGGCGTGTCAGGAGGCGGCGATCACCGCTTCGAGGTGCCCGCGGCTCATCGCCCGGTACTCCTCGATCAGTGCGGTCTCGGGGTTCGCCGGGTCACGGTGCGCCCGCGCGAGGACGGCGTGCGACGACTCGGCGAGGACCACCCAGGTCCGCTCGATGCGCTCCCCCGTCGGCACGCCGAACCGCTCGTGCATGATGTGGGCGACGGCGCTCCCCAGTGCCGCCATCCGGTCCTCGGCGTCGCCCGTGCCGGTGTCCGCCGCGTCGCCGAAGCGGATCGCCCGGAAGCCCGGCTCGGTGCGGTACATCTCGGCGGTGACGTCGATGAGCGCGTCGCAGGCGGCCTGCCAGGTCGTCGCCTCGCTGGTGTCGAGGGCGGTGATGAACCGCTCGGCCAGGCGCTGGGTGCTCCGGATCGCGAGTGCCTCGACCACGGCGATGCGGTCCGGGAAGTAGCGGTAGACGGTGCCGATGGACGCCCCCGCCCGCTCGGCCACCATCGCGGTGGTCAGGCGCTCGAACCCGATCTCGTCGATCACCGCGGCCGCGGCGTCGAGGAGGCCGGCGAGGCGCGCCGAACTGCGGGCTTGGACCGGCTCGTTCCTGAGCAGTGATGATCCCCCCGGCAGTGCGTTCGATACCTCGGTGACGAGCACGTGTTCTCCTCTTGCGCCGACAGCGCGACTCATGTGGGTGTGACGGTCACAACTGTCGCAGAGACCGGCTGGAATATCGCTGCGACTCTCCCAGTACACGTGTGAGGTCGTACGTGTGCCAGGTCGGACGTGGAATGATGGGGCGATGCCCGACCCGACGCCCCACGAGCCGTCGTTGGCCGAGCCGATCCTCCACCGGGCGGCCCGCATCGAGGACGCCGTCCAGGAGTTCCGCGAGCACCGGGCGCGCCGCCGGGGGCTGGTGCCGACCGTCATCCCGTACACCGGCTACGGCGCACCCGGGTGGGTCCGCGTCCTCTGCCGGGTGCTCCTCACACGTCGGGGTCTCGCATCCGACGCCTCTTTCTACGGCGTGCGCGGCTGGCGGAGCTTCACGAGCGTCGCGGTCGACGACGCCGAGGTCACGATCACCGCCGGCGGGACCTCGCACGTGGTGCAGTCCGACCGCGGCGGCGTGGTCGACACCATCGTGCCGATCGACCTCGAGCCGGGCTGGCGCACCATCAAGCTGTCCGCCGGGGGCATGCGCGACGTCGAGGCCGACGTCTTCATCGTGCACCCGGACACGCGGTTCGGACTGCTGTCGGACATCGACGACACCGTCATGGTGACCTCGCTCCCCCGCCCGATGCTCGCGGCCTGGAACTCCTTCGTGCTCACGGAGCACGGGCGCCGACCCGTCCCGGGCATGTCGGTGCTGTACGAACGCGTCCTCGCGCAGCACCCCGGCGCCCCGACGGTCTACCTCTCCACCGGCGCCTGGAACGTCGCGCCGACGCTGCAGCGCTTCCTCAGCCGGAACCTCTACCCCTCCGGCACCCTGCTGCTCACCGACTGGGGTCCCACGCACGACCGGTTCTTCCGCAGCGGCCAACTCCACAAGCAGCAGAACCTCGAACGACTCGCCCAGGACTTCCCGCACGTGCAGTGGCTCCTCGTCGGCGACGACGGGCAGCACGACGAGTCCCTCTACGGCGAGTTCGCTCGGGCCCACCCCGAGAACGTCGCGGGCGTCGCCATCCGCCAGCTCTCCACGAGCGAGGCCGTCCTCGCCGGTGGGCGGTCCCGCGCCCAGGAACGCTCGCGCGAGTCCTCGGCCCCCTGGGTCTACGCCCCGGACGGCGCCGGCATGTGGTCCGAGCTGGCACGGGTCGGCATCACCCGCGCCGACCCGGACGACCCGGCCTGAGCCATCCCTCAGCAACCACCCCGGCCTCCCGAGGCGGCGGTGGTTGGATCGGCCCATGAGCCCGGCTGACACACCGACCAACCGCATCGAGGACCACGCGCTGATCGGCGACACCTACACCGCCGCGCTCGTCGGGCGCGACGGCACCGTCGACTGGGCGTGCCTGCCCCGCTTCGACAGCCCGTCGACCTTCGCCTCGATCCTCGGCACCGAGGACCACGGGCACTGGACCCTCCGACCCACGGACCCGGACGCGACCGCGACCCGCCGGTACGACCACGACACGCTCGTGCTCGCGACCGTGTGGACGACGAGCACCGGCGTGGTCGAGGTCACCGAGTTCATGCCGATCGGTGCGCACCGGGCGACGATCGTCCGGCGGGTGCGCGGGCTCCGCGGCAGCGTGGAGCTCCGACAGACGCTGCGCATCCGGTTCGACTACGCCCTCGCACTCCCCTGGGTCCGGCAGATCGGCGGCGACGAGGACCCGGCACTGCTGGCCACGGCGGGACCCGGGTCCGTGATCGTCCGCGGCGTCCGCTTCCGCGCCGATGACCACCGGCACACCGCCACCACCACCGTGCACGACGGCGACGTGCTCGACACCGTCCTCACCTGGTACCCGTCGCACCGCGAGCCGCCGGAGCCCCTCGACGTCGACGAGGCCCTGCACCGCACCGTGCGCTGGTGGCGGGACTGGATGGCCACCGCCCGGACCGAGGGCCGGTACGCCGAGGCGGCCCGCCGGTCGCTCCTCCTGCTCCGTGCGATGACCCACGCCGAGACCGGCGGTGTCGTGGCGGCCGCGACGACCAGCCTGCCCGAGGACCCCGGCGGCGAACGCAACTGGGACTACCGCTACGTCTGGCTCCGCGACGCCTCGCTCGCCCTCGCGTCCCTCATCGCGCACGGGTACCGCGACGAGGCGATGCACTGGCGCGGCTGGCTCCTCCGCGCAATCGCCGGCGACCCCGCCGACGTGCAGATCATGTACGGCATCGCCGGGGAGCGCGAACTCCCCGAACGCGAGCTGCCGAACCTGCCCGGGTACGCGGGCTCCACGCCGGTCCGGATCGGCAACGGCGCCTACACGCAGTACCAGGGGGACGTCTTCGGCGAGGTCCTCGCCGCGCTCCACGACGCCCGCGAGCTCGGCGTCGAGGAGAACGCCGACTCGTGGGCACTCCAGCGCGCCCTGCTCGGGTACGTCGAGGAGCACTGGCAGGAGCCCGACAACGGCATCTGGGAGATGCGCGGGCCCCGTCGACACTTCACGCACTCGCGCGCGATGATCTGGGCGGCGTTCGACCGCGGCGTCGCAGCCGTCGAGGAGTTCGGCCTCGAGGGCCCCGTCGACCGCTGGCGGACCCTCCGCGCCGAGGTGCGCGCCGAGATCGAGGAGCACGGGTGGAACGCCGAGCGCGGCAGCTACCGCCAGCACTACGACACCGACGAGGTCGACGCCAGCCTGCTCGTCCTGCCGCAGATCGGCTACGTGAAGCCCGGTGACCCGCGGATGACCGGGACCGTCGCCGCGATCGAGCAGGACCTCCGGACCGGCGACGACGGCCTCGTGCTCCGGTACCGCACCTCGTCCGGCTTCGACGGGCTCTCCGGCAGCGAGCACCCGTTCCTCGCGTGCTCCTTCTGGCTCGTCGAGCAGTACGCCGCCTCCGGGCGCGTCGAGGACGCCGAGCGGCTGATGGACGTGCTCGTCGGCTACGCGAACGACGTCGGCATGCTCTCCGAGGAGATCGACGTCGCGACCGGCCACCACATCGGGAACACTCCGCAGGCGCTGTCGCACCTCACGCTCGTGTCCGCCGCGGACGCGATCGCGCGGGCGCGCGGCACGGCGGCCGGCCACCGGACGCGGCTCGCCGTGCACGACGGCGGCACCCGGTCGTGGACCGGAGAGGGCGAGCGGGCCGGCACACCCGCCTGACGCGGTGGTCGTGACCGCAGACGGACGGGAGGCACGGTGCCAGCTGGCACCGCGCCTCCCGTCCGTCGTCACCGCCCGATCAGGGCGTCACCGTCACGTCCGTCAGGACGAGGACTCCCAGTCCGCCGGGCCGCGCGACCCCGCGCGGTACTCCTCGAGCGGGACCTCGTCCGCCTTCCAGGCGTCGACGACCGGCTCGACGATCTCCCAGCAGCGCTCGGCCACGTCACCGCGGATCGACAGCAACGGGTCGTCGTGGAAGATCCCGTTGAGGACCTCGCCGTAGGGGGTGAGCTCGCCGTCCGCGAAGGAGGACGACAGGGTGACCTGGCCCATCTCGAACGGGTTGCCGCCGCCGTTGGCCGACACCGTCAGCTCGATCTCGTCGGGGTTGAGCACGATGCGGAGCGTGTCCGTCTTCGGCCGACCGGACAGGCCGGAGGGCAGGCGCGTCACGGGCTTGAAGGTGATCAGCACCTCCTTGCGGCTGTTGCCGAGTGCCTTGCCGGAACGGAGCGTGAACGGCACCCCCTTCCAGCGGGCGGTGTCCACCTCGACCGAGATCTCGGCGAGCGTCTCGGTGCCGCGCGACTTGTCGACGCCGTCCTCGTCCTGGTACGACGGCAGTTCCTTGCCGTCGATGGTGCCGGCCGTGTAGACCGCACGACGCGACGCGATCTTCGGGTCGCCGCCCTTGAGCTCGGTCGAACGGAGCACCCGGGCCAGGGACGAGCGGAACTCGACCGCGTCGATGTCCGCCGGGGCGTCCATCGTCACGATGCCGAGGATCTGCAGAAGGTGCGACTGGATCATGTCGACCATCGCACCGGCCTCGTCGTAGTACTGGGCGCGGTTCTCGAGACCGAGGGTCTCGTCGTAGAAGATGTCGACCTTCTCGATGTTGTCGGCGTTCCAGATCGGCTCGAACAGGCGGTTCGCGAAGCGCAGACCGATGATGTTCAGGACCGTGGTGCGACCGAGGAAGTGGTCGGTGCGGTGCACGCGCTCCTCGGGGACGAGCTTGAGGACCGTCTCGTTGAGGGCCTTCGCGCTGGCGACGTCCGTGCCGAAGGGCTTCTCGAACGCGAGGGTCGTGCCCTCGGGCAGCTCGACCTGCTGGAGCGCCTCGCAGATGTCGGAGGCGATCTGCGGCGGGAGCGCGAAGTAGAGGATCGGCTCGGCGTCGGCGTCGGCCGCGGCGAACAGCGCCTTGAGGTGCTCGGGGTCGGTCGGGTCACCCTGGATGAACTGCGTCGACGCGAGGGTGGCGTCGACCTCCGGGCCCTTCACGTCCTGCGACGCGAAGGACTTCGTGACGACGTCCTTCCACTGCTCCTCGCTGCGGGCGCTGCGGCCCGTGCCGATGAGCTGGACGGGCACCGCTCGACCGCTCTGCAGGAATGTGCCGAGGCCCGGCAGCAGCAGGCGGGAGGCGAGGTCGCCCGTCGCGCCGAAGATGATGAGAGTGCGCTTGTCGGTCACCGGAGGTGACTCCTTTCGCTGTGGTGGGGGTGGTCCGCTTGAGGCCAAGCCGTGGGCGGACCGGTTGATTCCCGGACGAGCAGGTTCGTTGGTGTGCCTGCGTTCCGGAGGTCGTGCTGCGGTTCCGGTGTGGTGCTGGACGCACTTCGGGCGGCACCGGTGTGGTGCCGCCCGAAGTCAGGTGCGCTGGAGGTCCAGGTCAGTGACCGAAGTTGCCGCGGTAGTACTCGTAGACCCAGCCGACGAGGGTGATCGCCACGCAGGCGAGCCCGATCGGGACGATCCACAGCCCGGCTGCGACACCGAGGAAGCAGAGCGCCGTGGCACCCGCGAGCAGGATGGGCCACCACGACCACGGGCTGAAGTGCCCGAGCTCGGCGTCGCCGTCCTCGATGTTGGCGTCGGGGCGGTCCTCGGGGAGGACCCCGCCCTGGGAGGACATGACCTTGCCGAGGTAGAACGCGATGAACGCGGACATGATCCCGGTGAGGCCGATGGCCACCGTGCCGACCCACTCCGGGTGACCGTAGTAGAGCAGCGACCAGATGGTGTACGCGGCGTCCGCGAGGATGAAGAACCCGAAGAGGATCCAGAACAGGTTGGTGTTGGCGCGCATCGCCTTACTTCACCTCGCCCTTCGCGGCGTCGTAGGTCGGAGCGTCGGGGGCGTCCTTGGCCGGACCCACACCGATCGGCACACCCGCTTCGGGGTGGTTGAGGTCGAACGCCGGCGACTCCGAACGGATGCGCGGGATCGACGTGAAGTTGTGCCGCGGCGGCGGGCAGCTGGTCGCCCACTCGAGCGAGCGGCCGTAGCCCCACGGGTCGTTCACGGCGACCTTCGGCGCGTTCCGGGCGGTCACGTAGACATTGAAGATGAACGGGAGGAACGAGATCGCGAGGATCATCGAGCCGATCGTCGACAGCTGGTTCATCCAGGTGAACCCGTCGTTCGGCAGGTAGGTCGCGTAGCGACGCGGCATGCCGATGACGCCCAGCCAGTGCTGGATGAGGAACGTCGTGTGGAAGCCGATGAACAGGAGCCAGAAGTGGATCTTGCCGAGACGCTCGTTGAGCATCTTGCCCGTCCACTTCGGCCACCAGAAGTAGAAGCCGGAGAACATCGCGAACACGACGGTTCCGAAGACCACGTAGTGGAAGTGCGCGACGACGAAGTACGAGTCGGACACGTGGAAGTCGAGCGGCGGCGACGCCAGGATCACACCGGTGAGACCACCGAACGTGAAGGTGATGAGGAAGCCGACGGCCCAGAGCAGTGGCGTCTCGAACGTGACCGAACCGCGCCACATCGTGCCGACCCAGTTGAAGATCTTCACGCCGGTCGGGACCGCGATGAGCATCGTCATGAGCGAGAACCACGGGAGCAGGACGCCACCGGTGACGTACATGTGGTGCGCCCACACCGTGACCGAGAGGGCCGCGATGGCGATGGTCGCGTAGACGAGGGTCTTGTACCCGAAGATCGGCTTGCGGCTGAACACCGGGAAGACCTCGGAGACGATGCCGAAGAACGGCAGCGCGATGATGTACACCTCGGGGTGACCGAAGAACCAGAAGAGGTGCTGCCAGAGCAGGGCTCCGCCGTTCGCCGGGTTGAAGATCTGCGCATTGAACACGCGGTCGAGACCGAGGCCGAACAGCGCGGCGGCGAGGACCGGGAAGGCCATCAGCACGAGCAGCGCGGTCACGAGGGTGTTCCACGTGAAGATCGACATGCGGAACATGGTCAGACCCGGGGCACGCATCGTGATGATCGTGGTGATGAAGTTCACCGCACCGAGGATCGTCGAGAAACCGGTCATGCCGAGGCCGAAGACCCAGAGGGTGCCACCGAGCCCTGGTGTGAACGTCGTGTCACTCAGTGGCGCGTAGGCGAACCACCCGAACGACGCGGCGCCCTGCGGGGTGAGGAAGCCACCGACGGCGATGAGCGAGCCGAACAGGTAGAGCCAGAAGGCGAACCCGTTCAGACGCGGGAAGGCGACGTCCGGCGCACCGATCTGCAGCGGCATGATCGCGTTCGCGAAGCCCGAGAAGAGCGGGGTCGCGAACATCAGCAGCATGATCGTGCCGTGCATCGTGAAGAGCTGGTTGTACTGCTCCTTCGTCGCGACCACGTGCAGGCCGGGCTCGAAGAGCTGGGCACGGATGACGAGCGCCATCACACCCGCGAGCAGGAAGAAGATGAACGAGGCGATCAGGTACATGTACCCGATGGTCTTGTGGTCCGTGGAGGTGATCCACCGGACGATGATGTTGCCCTTCCGGCCGACCTTCGACGCCTGGAAGTCCAGTGTCGTGGTCCCTGCAGCCGGCTGGCCGACGAGTGACGTGGTCATCTGACGGAGCCCCTACTTGTTGTCGCTCGACGCCGTGACGGGCGTCTTGTCGTTGGGTTCGTTCGTGTTGGTGTTGTACTCGTTGCCGAGCAGACCGACCTTGCCCTGCTCCTCGAGCGAGTCGAGGTACTTCTGGTACTCGGCCGGGGTGACGACCTTCACCTGGAAGAGCATGAGCGAGTGGTACTCACCGCACAGCTCCGCGCACTTGCCCTGGTAGGTACCGAGCTTCTGCGGGATGAAGTACTCGTCGTTCGTCTTGCCCGGGAGCATGTCCTTCTTGTAGAGGAAGTCGATGATCCAGAACGAGTGGTCGACGTCGCGGGACGAGAGCTCGATGTGGACCTTCTTGCCCTTGGGCAGGTAGAGGGTCGGGAGCTGCGACTCGTCGACCGCGCCGTTGGCGTTCTCTTCTTCCTGGGCCTGGATGCCCTGGTAGTAGACGCTCTTGGACTTGTCGTCCTCGTTGATGTAGTTGAAGTCCCACGCCCAGCGCTTGCCGTAGACGTGGATCGTCGCGTCGGCGTTCTTGAACGGCTGCTCGATCGCGGCCTGGTCCTTGGCGGTGAAGGCGAAGAAGCCGAGCACGAGGATCAGCGGCACGATCGTGTAGAAGATCTCGAGCGGCATGTTGTAGCGCATCTGCACCGGCAGGCCGGTCTGGCCCTTGCGGCGGCGGTAGACGATCGCTGCCCAGATGATGAGGCCCCACACGATCAGACCGACCGCGAGCAGCACGACCCAGCTGGTGGTCCACAGGCCGACGATGCGGCTCGTGTGGTTGGTGACGTCCTTCGTCTCCTCCGTGCCGGGGAGCCATCCGTTCAGCTGCTGCTGCGTGCAACCAGCCAGTGCGATGACCAGACCGACGGCCACCGGGACGGCCGCCCAACGTATACGGCGATTCGAACGCACTGTTACCTCTCGGAAGAACGTGAAACCGGAGCAGGCCGCGACGTGAAGGTCGCGCATGGCTCGCTCCCAGCTTGGTTGGAACACTCCTAGCTTACTCGCAGCTCGGGACCGCTCGCGCACACGCGACACACCTCGGGCCGCGATCCGCACTCCGTCCGGGTGGGTTTTCCCTGGTCGTGCGGGATGCCACGCCCGGGAACGAACGAGCGGGGAGCGACCGTGTCGGTCACTCCCCGCTCGTGTCGGGTCGACGGAGATCAGTGGAAGCTGTCACCGCACGCGCAGCTGCCCTGCGCGTTGGGGTTGTCGATCGTGAAGCCCTGCTTCTGGATGGTGTCCTCGAAGTCGATCGAGGCGCCGTCGAGGTACGGGACGCTCATCTTGTCGACGACGACCTCGACGCCGTCGCCGAACTCGGCCGTGGCGTCGCCGTCGAGCAGGCGCTCGTCGAAGTAGAGCTGGTAGATCAGGCCGGAGCACCCGCCGGGCTGGACGGCGAGGCGCAGGCGGAGGTCGTCGCGGCCTTCCTGTTCGAGGAGGCTCGCCACCTTCGCCGCGGCCGCGTCGCTGAGCAGGACGCCGTGCGACGGCGCCTCGGTCGTCGGTGCGTGGTCGGTGATGGTGTCGCTCATCCGCGCGTCTCCCTCCGTGCGGTGTCGTTCACCGCGCTTGGACCGATTGTAAGCACCGTCAGCCGCGAGTCGCGAGACGCGCGAGCAGGATCGTCTCCGATGCGATGGCGCGGTGCAGGACGCCGAGGTGCTGCGACTCGTTCGGGCTGTGCGCCCGGGTGTCCGGGTCCTCGACGCCGGTCACGAGGATCTGCGCCTCCGGGAACTGGGCGGCGAGGTCCGAGACGAACGGGATCGAGCCGCCGATGCCCTGCTCGACGGGCGACTCGCCCCAGCCCTCGGCCATCGCGGTCCGCGCTTCCTGGACGGCCCAACCGGCGGTGTCCACGAGGAACCCGTCGCCGGCGTCCGGCTCGCTGATCTCCATCCGGGCGCCGAACGGCACGTGCGCCCGCAGGTGCCGCTCGACCGCGGCGTACGCGTCCGTCGCGGCCTGCCCCGGCGCGACCCGCACCGAGACCCGGGCGGAGACCGTCGGCAGCAGGGTGTTCGACGCGTTCGCGACGCTCGGGACGTCCATGCCCGTCACGGTGATCGACGGCTGGAACCACATCCGCGACAGCACGTCGCCACGGCCGACCGGACGCACCCCCGGGAGCAGTGCCGCATCGGCGGCGAGCTGCTCCTCGGTGCGCTCGGGCACGTCGGCCTCGTACGAGGAGAGGCCCTCGACCGCGACGGCGCCGTCGTCGTCGTGCAGCGAGGCGAGCAAGCGGACCATCGGGATCATGGCGTCCGGCGCCGCTCCCCCGAACATGCCGCTGTGGCTCGCGTGCTCGAGGGTCGTCAGGGTCAGCTTGAAGGTGACGTTGCCGCGCAGGGAGACGGTGATCGACGGGACCTCGGTCGACCAGTTGTCGCTGTCCGCGACGACGATGACGTCGGCGGCGAGGTGCTCCTGCTGCTCGCGGAGGAACGTGCGGAACGACCGCGAGCCGAACTCCTCCTCGCCCTCGATGAACAGGACGACGCCGAGCTCCAGGTCGTCCCCGAACTGCGCGTGCAGCGCCCGGAGCGACGCGATGTGGGTCATCACGCCGGCCTTGTCGTCCGAGGCACCGCGGCCGTACACGCGGTCGCCACGCAGCGTCGGCTCGAAGGGCGGGGTCTCCCAGAGCGCGTCGTCGCCCTGCGGCTGGACGTCGTGGTGGGCGTAGAGCATCACGGTCGGCTTGCCGTTGCGGGCCGGGCGGACCGCCAGGACCGCGGGCTGACCGAGCTCGAGCGGGTCGTCGTCACTGATCGCCGACCGGATGATCTCGACCTGGTCGTCCGCGAAGACGCCGGTGCTCCGGGCCAGGTCCGCCACGGCACGGGCGCTCGCGAGCACGTTCGACTCGTCGAACGCCGACCACGACACCGACGGGATCCGCACCAGGTCGGACAGGTCGGCGATCGTCGAGGGCAGCGAACCCTGCACGTGTTCGCGGAGGGCGTCGAGGAGTGCGGGGTCGGTGGCGGCGGCGTGCTGGTCGGTGTCGGTCATGTCCCGTAATCTAGAGGACGATCCAGCACGCAGACCGCAGTCAGGAACGCATCGTGGCGAAGGCAGCCCCCAAGACCAACACGACCGTCAACCCGTCCGAGGCCGAGCTCCTCGAACAGGGGAAGGGCCGTCCGACGCCGACCCGTCGCGAGCGCGAGGCGGCGAACCGCCGTCCCATCGTCGGCGGCTCCGCCGAGGACAAGAAGGCGGCTCGTGCACGGCTCACGAACGAGCGTGAGAAGGCCCGCGTCGGCATGGCCAACGGCGAGGAGCGCTACCTCCCCGCGAAGGACAAGGGCGAGCAGCGCAAGTTCGTGCGCGACTGGATCGACGCCCGCTGGAACGTCGGCGAGATCATGATGCCGGTGCTCGTGCTGTTCCTCATCGTCGGGTTCGCCGCGTCGCAGACCGTGATCGCGTCGTATTCGCTGCTGCTCGTGTGGGCGTTCGTGGCGCTCTTCGTGCTCGACTGCATCGTGCTCTGGCTGTCGTTCCGCAAGAAGCTGACGGCCAAGTTCGGCTCGATGCAGCGCGGGACGTTCCTCTACATCCTCACGCGGGCGTGGCAGCTGCGCTTCCTGCGCCTGCCGAAGCCGCAGGTCAGGCGCGGGCAGTACCCCACCGTCTGATCGCTCCCCATCGCAGCGCCGTCCGGTCCGCCGGGCGGCGCTGCGTCGTTCCCGGCGCGCGGCGCCGGCCGCCGGCGTCCCCCGTCGTCCCCTCCGGCCCCCGCCGGCCCCGCCGAGCGGGCAGTATCCGTCACACTCGCGGGCGCCGCACGGCACATTCCGCCCGCTCGCCGAACGCGAGCGGCGCGTCGCGCCCACTCGCCGGCCTGCCGACCACCTGCCGGGGCACGCGCCGACCGCCCACCGGACGGGAGGCGCGGTGCGGCCCCGACCCGCGCCTCCCGTCCGTCAGGTGCTCGACGCGGCCATGCGACCCGCCCGGCGCACTTCGGCGAGGTCGCGAGAAGTGCCGCTCCGCGGCGCACGCGGCGGCGCATTGCGCGTCCTCGCCACAGCACACGCGGCGTGTCGTGCGACCTCGACGACGGACACCCGGACCCGACGACGGACACCCGGCCCCGGACGCGCGACCGCGACCGGTCACGACTCGCCGCGTACGACTCGCCGAGCGGGCAGAACGCGCCGCCACGACACGTCGAGCGTGACGTATTTCGCCCGCTCGGCGACGCGCACGCGACGCCAGCGCGCTCGCCCGGCGACGCGCACGCGACGCCAGCGCGCCCGCTCAGCGACGCGCGCACGCGACGTCAGCGCGCCGCGCGCCCCAACCGCCGCCGCCGGAGCCGGTTGATGCGCGTCGCCCAGGTCGGCCCCTCGTAGAGGAACGCCGTGTAGCCCTGCACCAGGGTCGCCCCAGCGTCGATGCGGTCCTGCACGTCCTGCTCGGTCGTGACGCCGCCGACCGCGATCACGCAGAAGTCCGACGGCACCGCGGCCCGGACCCGCCGCAGGACCTCGAGCGACCGAGCCGCGACCGGTGCCCCGGAGAGTCCCCCGGCGCCCATCGCCTCGACGTCCGCCGCCGGCGTGCGGAGTCCCGAGCGGGAGATCGTGGTGTTGTTCGCGATGACACCGGCCAGCCCGAGGGAGACGGCGAGCCCGGCGATCGCGTCGATCTGCTCGTCGGTGAGGTCCGGCGCGATCTTCACCAGCACCGGCACCTTGCCGGCGGCGTCGCGCACGGCGGTGAGCAGCGGTCGGAGCTGGTCGAGCTCCTGCAGACCGCGCAGCCCGGGCGTGTTCGGCGAGCTGACGTTGACCGCGAGGTAGTCCGCGAACGGCGCGAGCCTGCGCGTCGACTCGAGGTAGTCGTCGACGGCGTCCTCGACGGCGACGACCCGGCTCTTGCCGATGTTCACGCCGATGACGGGCCGCCCGGGGTTGCGGCGGGCACGCTCCAACCGACGTGCTGCTGCGGCGGCACCGTGGTTGTTGAAGCCCATGCGGTTGATGAGGGCGCGGTCGGGGATGAGCCGGAAGAGCCGCGGGCGCTCGTTGCCGGGCTGCGGCTTGGCGGTGATGGTGCCGACCTCGACGTGCCCGAACCCGAGGACACCGAGACCGGCGATCCCCCGGGCGTCCTTGTCGAACCCGGCGGCCAGGCCGAAGCGGGACGGGAAGTGGATCCCCATCGTCGTCACGCCGTCGGCGGCGGAGGGCCGCGAGTAGCGCTCGACGAGCCGTCCGACGACGGGCACGTGCGGCAGCCACTTGATCACCGCGAACGCGATGTGGTGCGCGCGCTCGGGGTCCATGTTGGCGAACACCGAGCGGAACACGACGGAGTACCCGCCGCGGACGATCCGTTCCGCGATGCCGCTCACGCGCCGGCCCCGGCCGGGGACGAGCCGGCGACCGGGTCGGCCGCGCCGTGGTGGTCGCGGCGGAGCTGGCCGATGGCGTCCTCGAAGTCCTCGAGCGAGTCGAAGGCCTGGTAGACGCTGGCGAACCGGAGGTAGGCGACCTCGTCGAGTTCGCGGAGCGGCGCGAGGATCGCGAGCCCGATGTCGTTCGCGTCGATCTGGCTCGACCCCGAGGACCGCACGGTCTCCTCGACGCGCTGCGCGAGGATCGCCAGGTCGCCGTCGGTCACCGGGCGTCCCTGGCAGGCCTTGCGCACGCCGGACACGATCTTGTCGCGGCTGAACGGCTCGGTCACCCCGTTGCGCTTCACCACGTTGAGCGAAGCGGTCTCGGTGGTCGAGAAACGGCGGCCGCAGTTCGGGCACTGACGACGGCGACGGATGGAGGTTCCGTCGTCGCTCGTCCGGGAGTCGACGACGCGGGAGTCCGGGTGGCGGCAGAAGGGGCAGAACATGTCGACCCCAGGCTACCGGTTCGTGCGCTCCGTCACGGCGGCGCCGTGCGCGGGGAGCTGCTCCTCGGTCGCGAGGGCGACGATGTGCGGCGCGACCTCGGCGAGGGCCCCGGGCGAGTAGCGGATGACCTGCTGCGGGCGGAGGAACGTCGACGCGGACAGTCCGGAGCCGAAGCGCGCCTGCCCGCCGGTCGGCAGGACGTGGTTCGACCCGGCCAGGTAGTCGCCGAGGCTGACCGGCGTGCTCGGCCCGACGAACACCGCGCCCGCGGCGTCGATGTCGGCGAGGACCGCGTCGTCGTCGACGGTCTGGATCTCGAGGTGCTCCGGCCCGTAGGCATTGCTCACGGTCGCCGCGTCGGCGAGCGAGTCCACGAACACGATCGCGGACTGCGGTCCGTCCAGGGCGACCTGGAGGCGCGACGCGGTCCCGACACGCGCAGCACGTTCCGGGATGGCCGCCTCCACCGCGTCGGCGAACGCCGCCGACGTCGTCACCAGCACGCTGCCGGCCTGCTCGTCGTGCTCGGCCTGGCTGATGAGGTCGGCGGCCACGTACCCGGGGTCCGCGGTGTCGTCGGCGATCACGAGGATCTCCGTCGCGCCGGCCTCGGCGTCGATGCCGACGACACCGCGCACGAGGCGCTTGGCCGCTGCGACGTAGTTGTTGCCGGGACCGGTGACGAGGTCGACGGGCTCGAGGCCGATCGACGGGACGCCGTACGCCAGCGCACCGACGGCTCCGGCGCCGCCCATGGCGTAGACCTCGTCGATGCCGAGCAGGCCGGCCGCCGCGAGGATCGTCGGGTGCACCGCTCCCCCGTGGTCGCGCTGCGGGGGCGACACGAGCGCGATCGACCGCACGCCGGCGACCTGGGCGGGGACGACGTTCATGACGACGCTCGACGGGTACACCGCCTTGCCACCGGGCACGTAGAGGCCCACCCGGCGCATCGGCTGCCAGCGCTGGCGCACCTCGGCGCCGTCGGCCAGGGTGGTCACGGACGCGGCGGGCACCTGCGCCGCACTCGCTGCCCGGACCCGGCGGATGGCCTCGTCGAGCGCTTCCCGGAGCTCGGGCGTGAGGCCGGCGACGGCCGCGGCGATCTCGGCAGCGGGGACCCGCACGTGCTCGGGCGCTCCCCCGTCGAACCGTTCGGCCTGGTCGTGCAGCGCCGACGCCCCGTGCTCGCGGACGGCGTCGACGAGCTCGCGGGCGGCGTCCACCGCGTGCGAGACGTCACCGGCGGCGCGCGGCATGAGTCGGAGGAGTTCGGCACGGGCGGGGAGGCCGCCACGGAGGTCGATTCGCTGCATCATCAGGTGGTCAAGCCTACCGAGCGCGGACGGGAGGTCGGTGGCGGACCGGCACCGCGCCTCCTGGCCCGCGCTGACGGGGCCCGGGGCCCGCGTCGTCAGGCGAGCGCGTCGACGACGGGGCGGTGTCGAGCGGCGGCTGCCGCGTCCCAGGCGCCGAGCAGGTGGAGCGTCGCGATGCGGAACGCGAGCGCGCGGACGAGCAGCTGGTCCCACTCCGCGACGTCGGCACCGAGCGCGTCGAGCTGCGCGACCGGGACGCCGTGCCAGCACACTGCGTCGATCGCGGCGACGGCCGCACCGAACCCGGCGGGTCGCCAGGACGGCGGCCAGTCGATGACGGCGGGGACGACGGGGACGGCGGCATCGGCGGCATCGGCGAAGAGGACGTTGCCGAGCAGGTCGCCGTGGACGAGCTGCGACCGTGCTCGGACGGGCCGGAAGGCCGCGGCGAGGCGGTCGAGCGTGGGGTCGTCCGGCAGGCGCGCTGCTCCCCAGGCCATCCGGTCGGCGCGGCCCCACGGGTCCTCGGGGCGCGGCGCGGACGGGGCGAGGAACGCGGGGCGATCGAGGTGTGCGATCGCTCGGTGGAAGGCGTTCCCGACGCGGATGACGTCGGCGACCCGGGTCTCGTCGGCGCGGCCGGGCAGCCACTCCCAGGCCTCCCACGCGCCGGCGCGCCAGGGTCCGTCGACCGTCCGGACGGGTCGAGGTGTGCGGAACGTCGAGGTGTGCGCCAGCTCGGCGAGGACGCCCGCCCGCCAGTCCGTCACCGTCGCGCCGTCGTGCGGTCGGAGGACGACCTCGCCGGCGCGCCAGGTCAGCCCGCGCCCGCCCGCGAGCCGTTCGAGCCGCTGGTCGCCCACGCCGAAGGCACGCAGGGTGCCGGCGTCCGGACCGCCCGCCACGGTGTTCACGCGGTCCGGAGCACCTTCGACATCGGACGGCCATTCGCGACCTCGTCGACGAGCTTGTCCAGGTACCGGATCTGCCGCATGAGCGGGTCGTCGAGTTCCTCGATCCGGACGCCGCAGATCACGCCGGTGATGAGCGGTGCGTTCGGATGGAGGTGCGCGGCCGCGAAGAAGTCCTCGAATGTGGTCTCGTCGGCGAGGTGCTGCTCGAGCGCGGCGTCGTCGAACCCCGTGAGCCACTCGATCACCGCGTCGAGCTCGGCCTTGGTGTGCCCCTTGCGCTCCACCTTCGCGAGGTAGTGCGGGTACACCGCCGCGAACGGCGTGCCGAAGATGCGGTGCCCGGCCATCGTCAGACCAGGCAGCGCGGCCCGAGCAGGCTCTTCAGCTCGCCGAAGAGGTCGGGCGTCAGGTTCACCGGGAACGGCAGCTCGAACGTGCGGGCGACGTCGTCCTTGATGAGCTTCAACCGGACCTCGGTCTCGCCGCTGTGCCGACCGAGGACGGCGGCGAGTTCGGTCACCGTCGTGGTCGTCGCCTGCCGCTCGGGCAGGCTCAGCGTGAGCGGGCCGGACCCCATGGCGTCGCCGACGTTCGGCTGGAACATGCTCACCGCGTGCAGGGCCTTGCCGTCGTCGCGCACGTTGACACGACCGCGCAGGACCACGATCGAGTCGGCGACGAGCGACGGCCCGAACTCCTGGTAGGTCTTGCCCAGGAACATCACGCCGATCTGGCCGCCGAAGTCCTCGATGTCGACGATGCCGTACGGGTTGCCGCTGGACTTCGCCACCCGGTGCTGCACGCTCGTCAGGAGCCCCGCGACGGTGACCGTCTCGCCCTCGACCGAGTCGTCGGCCGCGATGAGGTCGGCGATGGTGATCGACTGGTGCTTCGCCAGCTCGATCTCGAGCCCGGCGAGCGGGTGGTCGGAGACGTACAGGCCGAGCATGTCCCGTTCGAACGCGAGCTTGTCGCGCTTGGACCACTCCGGACGGTCGGGCACCTGGGACACGACGGCGGCCGACGGCTGTTCCTCGGCGACCTCGGCGAAGAGCGAGTCGAAGTCGAACCCGACGTTGCCGTGGGCCTCGTCGCGCTTGACCTTCACCGCACCTTCGACGGCGCCCTCGTGGATCTCGACGAGCGCCCGCCGGGAATCGCCGAACTCGTCGAACGCACCGGCCTTGATGAGCGACTCGACCGTGCGCTTGTTCGCCGACGAGATGGGGATCTTGCGGAGGAAGTCGTGGAAGGACTCGAACGCGCCCTTCTCGGTGCGGGCCTGGACGATGTCGTCGACGACGTTGAAGCCGACGTTGCGGATCGCGCCCATGCCGAAGCGGATGTCCTCGCCGACGGCGGCGAAGAAGCCGATCGACTCGTTGACGTCCGGCGGCATGACCTTGATGCCCATCCGGCGGCACTCGTTGAGGTACAGCGCGAGCTTGTCGCGGGCGTCGCCGACGCTCGTCAGCAGTGCCGCCATGTACTCGGCCGGGTAGTGCGCCTTGAGGTACGCGGTCCAGAAGGACACCACGCCGTACGCCGCCGAGTGCGCCTTGTTGAACGCGTAGTCGGAGAACGGCAGCAGGATGTCCCAGAGGGTCTTGATGGCAGCGGCCGAGTAGCCGTTGTCCTGCATGCCCTTCTCGAAGCCGGCGTACTGCTTGTCCAGCTCGGACTTCTTCTTCTTGCCCATCGCGCGGCGGAGGATGTCCGCTTGGCCGAGGGAGAACCCGGCGACCTTCTGCGCGATGGCCATGACCTGCTCCTGGTAGATGATCAGGCCGTAGGTCGTGCCGATGATGTCCTGCAGGGGCTCTTCGAGCTCCGGGTGGATCGGCGTGATCGGCTGCTCGCCGTTCTTGCGGAGCGCGTAGTTCGTGTGCGAGTTCGCACCCATGGGGCCCGGACGGTACAGGGCGATGAGCGCGGAGATGTCCTCGAAGTTGTCGGGCTTCATGAGGCGCAGCAGCCCACGCATCGGTCCGCCGTCGAGCTGGAACACACCGAGGGTGTCGCCACGCTGCAGGAGCGCGTACGCCTCGGGGTCCTCGAGCCCCATGTTCTCGAGGTCGAGCTCGATCCCACGGTTCGTCTTGATGTTGTCGAGGGCGTCACTGATGATCGTGAGGTTGCGGAGCCCCAGGAAGTCCATCTTGATCAGGCCGAGCGACTCCGCTGCCGGGTAGTCGAACTGCGTGACGATCTGGCCGTCCTGCTCGCGCTTCATCACGGGGATGATGTCGATCAGCGGGTCGCTCGACATGATGACACCGGCGGCGTGCACGCCCCACTGGCGCTTCAAGCCCTCGAGCCCGAGGGCGGTGTCGAACACCGTCTTCGCCTCGGGATCGGTCTCGACGACCGTGCGGACGTCCACGGCTTCCTTGTAGCGCGGGTGGTCCTTGTCGAAGATCCCGGTGAGCGGGATGTCCTTGCCCATCACGGGCGGCGGCATCGCCTTGGTGAGCTTCTCGCCCATCCCGAACGGGAAGCCCAGCACGCGCGAGGAGTCCTTGAGCGCCTGCTTCGCCTTGATCGTGCCGTACGTGACGATCTGCGCGACACGCGCCGACCCGTACTTCTCGGTGACGTACTTGATCGCCTCACCGCGGCGCCGGTCGTCGAAGTCGACGTCGAAGTCGGGCATCGAGACGCGATCCGGGTTGAGGAAGCGCTCGAAGATCAGGCCGTGCCGGATCGGGTCGAGGTCGGTGATGCGCATCGCGTACGCCACCATCGAGCCGGCACCGGAACCACGGCCGGGACCGACGCGGATGCCGTTGTTCTTCGACCAGTTGATGAAGTCGGCGACCACGAGGAAGTACCCCGGGAAGCCCATCTGGTTGATGATGCCGACCTCGTAGTCGGCGCGTTCCTGGACCTCGCGCGTGATGCCGTCGGGGTACCGGTACTCGAGGCCCTTCGCCACCTCTTTCTCGAACCACGAGTGCTCGGTCTCCCCCTCGGGCACGGGGAACTTCGGCATGTAGTTGGCCGCGGTGTCGAACTCGACGTTGCACCGCTCGGCGATGAGCAGCGTGTTGTCGCAGGCCTCGGGGTTGTCGCGGAAGAGGTGCCGCATCTGCTGCGGGGTCTTCAGGTAGAACTCGTCGGCGTCGAACTTGAAGCGGTTCGGGTCGTTCAGGGTCGAGCCGGACTGCACGCACAGCAGGGCCGCGTGCGACTTGGCGTCGTGCGAGTGCGTGTAGTGCAGGTCGTTCGTGCCGACCAGCGGGATGTCGAGGTCCTTCGCCAGCCGGATCAGGTCGCTCATGATCCGACGTTCGATCTCGAGCCCGTGGTCCATGACCTCGGCGAAGTAGTTCTCCTTGCCGAAGATGTCGCGGTAGTCCGCCGCGGCCTTGACGGCTTCGTCGTACTGGCCGAGCCGCAGCCGGGTCTGGATCTCCCCCGAGGGGCAGCCCGTCGTGGCGATGATGCCCTCGTGGTACTCCTCGAGCAGCTCGATGTCCATGCGGGGCTTGAAGTAGTACCCCTCGATCGACGCCTTGCTCGAGAGCCGGAACAGGTTGTGCATGCCCGTCGTGTTCTCGGCGAACATCGTCATGTGCGTGTACGCGCCGGAGCCGGACACGTCGTCGCCGCCGCCGTCACCCCAGCGCACACGAGTCTTGTCGGTCCGGTGGGTGCGCGGCGTGATGTACGCCTCGGTCCCGATGATCGGCTTGACGCCGCCGGCCTTGGCGGCCTTCCAGAACTCGAACGCACCGAACATGTTGCCGTGGTCGGTCACGGCAACGGCGGGCATGCCCTGCGCGGCGGTCTCGGCCACGAGGTCGCCGAGCCTGGCGGCGCCGTCGAGCATCGAGTACTCACTGTGCACGTGCAGGTGGACGAAGGAGTCGGAATCCGACACGGAACCTCCGGTTCGCGGGAGCTGCTGCGGTCTGGGAACAGCCTAACCGCGACCGGGGACAAACCCGGGCGCGGGCTCCGCCGGACGGGAGGCGCGGTGCGGGCCCGACCCGCGCCTCCCGTCCGTCAGGGCGTCGCGCCACGGGCGGGGCACGCCGCCGAGGGCGCGCAACACGCCGCGCGCGTCCCGCCGAGAGCGCACGAAGTGCCGCTCCGCAGCGCCGAGAGCGACCGATTTCGCGATCTCGGCGGGCTTGGCCGGGCGCGTCGAGGCGGACGGGAGGCGCGGTGCGGGCCCGACCCGCGCCTCCCGTCCGTCAGGGGGTCGCGGCACGCGCGGGGCGCGGCGCCGAGGGCGCGCAACACGCCGCGCGCGTCCAGCCGAGAGCGCACGAAGTGCCGCTCCGCAGCGCCGAGAGCGGCACTTCGTGCGACCTCGGCCGGACGCGCCCGCCGTGCGCGCGAGAGGGAGGGACACGCCGCGCGCGCGGCGCCGAGCGGGCGGGATCGGCCGCCTGGGCGCGCCGAGCGGGACGGAACGTGCCCGCTCGGGGCGCGCGGCCTACGCGGCGCGGATGCGGTCCAGCGCCCGCTGCAGGTCGTCGGGGTACTCCGCCGAGTACGACACCCACGACCCCGTGCGCGGGTGCTCGAACCCGAGCCGGACGGCGTCGAGCCACTGCCGCGTGAGCCCGAGCTCCTCGGCGAGCACCGGGTCGGCCCCGTACATCGTGTCGCCCACGAGCGGGTGCCGGGTCGCCGCCATGTGCACCCGGATCTGGTGCGTCCGACCGGTCTCGAGGTGCACCTCGAGCAGGGTCGCGGAGCGGAACGCCTCGAGGGTCTCGTAGTGCGTCACGCTCGGCTTGCCGTCGGCCGTGACCGCGAACTTCCAGTCGCTCGAGGGGTGTCGACCGATGGGCGCGTCGATCGTGCCGGAGGTCGGGTCGGGGTGGCCCTGCGCGAGCGCGTGGTAGACCTTCTCGACCGTGCGCTCCTTGAACGCGCGCTTGAGGTGCGTGTACGCCAGCTCGGTCTTCGCCACGACCATCAGCCCCGAGGTGCCGACGTCCAGCCGGTGCACGATGCCCGCGCGTTCGGCGGCACCGGAGGTCGCGATCGTGAAGCCGGCCGCGGCGAGGCCACCGGGGACCGTCGGCCCGTCCCAGCCGGGCGAGGGGTGTGCGGCGACGCCGACCGGCTTGTCCACCACGACGATGTCGTCGTCGTCGTGCACGACCGTCATGCCGGGGACCTCGACCGGGATGATCCGGGGGTCTTCCTTCGGCGTCCACTCGACCTGCAGCCAGGAGTCGGCGTGCAACCGGTCGGACTTGTCCACCGTGACCCCGTCGACGGTCACGCCGCCGGCCGAGACGACCTCGGCCGCGAAGGAACGGCTGAACCCGAGGAGCTTCGCGATGGCGGCGTCGACACGCTCACCGGCGAGCCCGTCCGGGACCGGCAGGGAACGGCTCTCGGTCACGTCGCGTCGTGTCCGAGGGTGTCCCGCCCGTCACGCGGCGCGCGCGGGTCCTCGACCAGGGGCCGGGAGGCGCGGTGCTCGTCCGCCGCGGAGGCGTCCGACTGCGCACGCGCCGCGTCCACCGCGCGCTGCTGCTTCGCGGAGAGGGCACGGGTGCCGTCGAGGTTCACCCCGAGGATCACCAGCAGGACGAAGACCACCATGCTGATGCAGATGAACGAGTCGGCGATGTTGTAGATCGCGGGCATCATCCACGGGGTCGAGATGAAGTCCACCACGTGGCCGCGACCGAAGCCGGGCTCGCGGAAGAGCCGGTCGAGCAGGTTGCCGAGCGCCCCACCGAGGAGCATGCCGAGCACGAGTGCCCACCACATCGACCGGATCCGCCGGGCGAACACGATGATCGCGACCACGACGGCCGTCGAGACGATCGAGAACACCCACGTCATGTTCACCGCGAACGAGAACGCGGCACCGGGGTTCCGGACGTAGAGCAGCTGCAGGGCGTTCCCGAGGACCGGGACGACGGTGCCGTACGGCAGGTTGGCGACGACGAGCGCCTTCACGCCCTGGTCGAGCGCCACCACGACGACAGCGGCGAAGGCCAGTGCCGCGATCGCGCGGACACTGACCTTCGCTCGTGATGCTGGTCGCGACAACGTCAGTTGCCGAAGCCCTGCGCCGATGCCGGCGCCGGGGTGAGCCCGGACTGCTCGGTGCCCGAGCCGTCCAGCTCGTTGAGCTGACCCTGGATGTAGCTCTTGAGCTGTGCACGGTAGTCGCGCTCGAACGTGCGGAGCTCGTCGATCTTGCCCTCGAGCTGGCGCTGCTCCTGCTCGAGCACCGCGACACGCTGGCGGTTCGTGTTCTCGGTGTCTGCGATGATCTGGCGCTGCTTGGCCTCGGCCTCGGAGACGAGGCGGGCGGCCTGCGCGGTGCCCTCGGCGATGAGCGCGTCGCGCTTCTCGACGCCTTCGCGGACGTGCTCCTCGTGGAGACGACGGGCGAGCGTCAGGAGGTTCGTGGTGCCCTCGGTGTCCTCGTCGGCCGGGACCGTGGTGGCCGGCGCGGCGGCGGCGACCGGAGCGGGCTCCGGCGCGGCTGCCACGGGGGCAGGCTCCGGCTCGGGCTCGGGGGTCGGAGCGGACTGCTCGGCCTCGGCCGGCTTCGGCGCGGACTCGGCCGTCTGCAGGCGCTGGCGGAGCTCGTCGTTCTCGGCCGTCAGGCGACGGAGCTCGACGACGACCTCGTCGAGGAAGTCGTCGACCTCGTCCTGGTCGTAGCCCTCGCGGAACTTCGTCGGCTGGAACCGCTTGTTGACTACGTCTTCCGGCGTCAAAGCCATTGCCGTCACCTCAATAGAACTGCTGAACGTGTGGAACCGTCTCGGTGCGACCGAATCTACCAGTCGCGCCGAACGGTGCGGATGCCACGCCGGGGCGAGCATCGGATCCCGACCACCGTACACCGATGGCGGCCGTGAACCGTGACCACGCACTGGGCGTGGCGCGTGTCGTGTCCTCTTAGTTGGCGAACACGGGGATGAGCAGGGCGATCACGAACCGGATGATGATCGCCAGGAGGAGCACGATCGTCCAGCCGAAGTCGAGTGCCACGGGGCCCATGCGCATCGGCGGGAGGACCCGGCGGACCGCCCGGATCGGCGGGTCCGTCACGGTGTAGACCACGTCGGCGACGACGAGGAGTGCTCCGCGCGGCCGCCAGGACCGGTTGAACTGCTGGACGATGTCGAGGACGAACCGCCCCCACAGCACGAGGATGTACAGCAGGAGGAGGTAGTACAGGATCGTGAGGATCGCGGTCACGATGGGGCTCGCTCAGCTCGGGTGCGGACCGTCATACGACGAGCCGCACGGGGCGGGTGGGCCTGAGGGACTCAGGACTGGGCGAAGAAGGACGCCTCGATGTCGGACTCTACCTCAGGCGCCTCACCGCTCACCGCGACGTGCGCCGGCGACAGCAGGAACACCTTGTTGGTGACGCGCTCGATCTTGCCGTAGAGGCCGAGCGACAGCCCGGAGGCGAAGTCGATCATGCGGCGGGCGTCGGCCTCGGTCATCTGCGAGAGGTTGATGATGACGGGGATGCCGTCGCGGAAGCTCTCGGCGATGGACTGGGCGTCCTTGTACTCGCGGGGGTGGACGGTGAGGATCTCGTTCATTTCCTGGACCGGTGCTGCCTTCTGTGCGGACGTGTGCGAGCGGCGGAGCGGGGTGACCTGGGCGCCGCGCTGGTGGGTGTGCGCCTTGGGCTCGGCGGCGACGGGCGCCACCGGTGCCGCGGCAGGCGCGGGGGTCTCGTCGGCGACCGGAGCGGGCGCGGGGGCAGGGGCCGGAGCGGACTGCTGCCGCGCGGTCTGCTGCTGCGGCTGCTCGTCCTCGTACTCGAGTTCCTCGTCGGCGAGGCCCAGGTAGACCATCGTCTTCTTCAGCGGGTTGGCCATGGTTCCTCCGGAGGTCGGTGCTCGTGGATGCCCTTGCAACGAGGCTAGGGCGCGACCGGCCGATTTCCCGTGATTGCGGTCCCGATCCGCAGGTGTGTCGCGCCCTCGAGCACGGCGTCGGCGTAGTCACCGCTCATCCCGGCCGAGATGTCCGTCGCGGCGGGGGCGAGGGACACCACGCGCTCGGAGATCCCACGGAGCCGGGCGAAGGCCGCGCGCGGCTCCTCGTCGAGCGGTGCGACGGCCATCACCCCACGGAGCTGGATCGTGCCAGTGGCGAGCACCCGCGACACCATGGCCTCGACGGCGTCGGGTCGCACGCCACCGCGGCCGGGGTCGTCGGTCAGGTTGACCTGCACGAACCCGTCGATCACCGGCGGCTCCGGTTCGGCCTCGGTCGGCGCGAACGCGTCCACCACGGACTCGCGGTCGAGCGACTGCACGACGTGCGCGTACCGCCGGACCTGCCGGGCCTTCTTCGACTGCAGCTGTCCGACGAAGTGCCAGGTCAGCGGGAGGTCGGCGAGCTCGGCGGCCTTCGCCTGCGCCTCCTGGTGCCGGTTCTCCCCCACGTCGGTCACGCCGAGCGCGGCGAGGTCGCGGACGAGCGACGCCGGGTGGAACTTCGTGACGACGACGAGCGTGAGCTCGTCGGCCGAGCGCCCTGCGGCGCGCGCCGCGTCGGAGATGCCGCTCCTGACGGACGCGAGACGCGCCTCCAGTCCGTCGTCTGCTGACGGGGACGGGAGGCGCGGGTCGTCTGGCAACGCTCGTTACTTCAGGAAGTCGGGGACGTCGAGCTCGTCGTCATCGTCGTCGAACGCCGGGTCGGCGGCACGCTGCGCGGGCGCCTCGTGCTCCTGCGACGCCCACGACGGGGCGGACGAGGACGAGTCCTCGATCGCGCCGGTCGCACCGGCGGACGCCACGGGCACGGTCGCGCCGGCCTCGGGGTCGACCCAGCTGGAGCGGCGCTCCTTCTGCTGCGAGGTGGGCTCGCCGCCGTCGAAGCCCGCGGCGATGACGGTCACGCGGACCTCGTCGCCGAGCGTGTCGTCGATGACGGCACCGAAGATGATGTTCGCCTCGGGGTGGACGGCCTCCTGCACGAGACGGGCCGCGTCGTTGATCTCGAAGATGCCGAGGTTCGAACCACCCTGGATCGAGAGCAGCACGCCGTGCGCACCGTCGATCGAGGCCTCGAGCAGCGGGCTCGCGACGGCCAGTTCGGCCGCCTTGATCGCCCGGTCGGCACCCCGCGAGGAACCGATGCCCATGAGCGCGGAACCCGCACCCTGCATCACGGACTTCACGTCGGCGAAGTCGAGGTTGATCAGGCCGGGCGTGGTGATGAGGTCGGTGATGCCCTGGACGCCGGCGAGGAGCACCTGGTCGGCCGTGGCGAACGCCTCGACCATCGAGATGCCGCGGTCGCTGATCTCGAGCAGGCGGTCGTTCGGCACGACGATGAGCGTGTCGACCTCGTCCTTGAGGCCGGCGACACCGTTCTCGGCCTGCGACTGACGACGCTTGCCCTCGAAGCTGAACGGCTTCGTGACGACGCCGATGGTGAGCGCACCGATCGACTTCGCGATGCGGGCGACCACGGGCGCACCACCCGTGCCGGTCCCACCACCTTCACCGGCGGTGACGAAGACCATGTCGGCACCGGCGAGGGCCTCTTCGATCTCCTCGGCGTGGTCCTCGGCGGCACGACGGCCGACCTCGGGGTCCGCTCCGGCGCCGAGGCCGCGGGTGATCTCGCGGCCCACGTCGAGCTTCACGTCGGCGTCGCTCAGGAGCAGCGCCTGTGCGTCGGTGTTGATCGCGATGAACTCCACCCCGCGGAGGCCGAGCTCGATCATCCGGTTGACGGCGTTCACGCCGCCGCCGCCGACGCCGACGACCTTGATGACGGCGAGGTAGTTGTGGTTCGTGGTCACGTCAGTCAGGCCTCCGGTCGAACCCTCAACCTCTACTTGAAGTTCAGGGGCATTGCTGGTAGATGTGGTGCTGGCTTCGACGCTACGGGTGCGCTCCGGGCACTGTCGCCCCGCCACGCCGCGTGTCGCGCGATTCCGCGACGACTTCCGCTACTTCTTCGCGCGGATGATGCCGTTGTCCGGAGCACTGACGTCGTACTCGACGACGACGCCGGGGTTCCGCGCCGCGTGGTCCTTCACGAGGGCCGCGAGCAGCGCTGCCTTCGCGTCGGACTGCTCCGGGTTCCCCCAGACGACGCTCGAGCCGTCCTTGAGGGTGAGCGTGACGTCGTCGGCGGTCGAGCCCTTCACGCTCGTCACCTGCTGACGGACGGTCGACGGGAGCGCGAGCACGACCTCGGTCATCGTGCGGAACTCCGACGAGCCGAGCTTCGCGTTGCCGATGTCGGCGACGGGCATGTTCGCGGGCTGCTTCGGCGACGACTGCACGACGATGCCTGCAGGGTCGACCAGGTCGAAGGACTTCCCCGACCGCACCGCGACGACCGGGGTGCGCTCGGTCACCGTGACCACGAGGGTGTGCGGCGGCGCTTCCTCCGTCACGTAGCTCTCGATGAGCGGGAAGCCGGCGATGTCCTTCTTGATGGCGTCGAAGTCGAGCCGGGCGAGCGGGGTGCCGATCTGGTCGGAGAGCGCCTGGCGGAGCTGGGTCTCGTCGACGCGGTTCGTCCCCTTGACCTCGATGGTCTGGAGCGCCATCAACGGCGAGAACACCGCGACGAGGATCGAGATCCCGAACACGAGGACGATGCTCGCGGCGGTGATCCAGGCGGCGCGGCGGTGCCGGCTGCGTCGGGTGAAGCGGCGGACCTCGGCGCGCTCGAGGAGGCGACGACGGCGCTTGGCCACCCGGGCCTCCCGCGCGGTCTCGGCAGCGCGGACGCCGGCGCCGATCGGGCGCTCGTGGCCGTCCTCGCCCGGGCCGTGCAGGTCGGTGAGGTGGGCGAGCCGCTCGGCGTCGCGGCGCTCGGTCTCCTGCCGCTCCCGGGCGAGGCGCTCGGCCTCGGGGTCGTGGTGGTCCTCGTCGGGCGTGTACTCGCGCAGCCGGCCGGCGACGGACGACAGTCCGGCGCCGAGGCGACGGCCGGCGGCGCCGGCGAGGGCACCGGCGCGGTCGCGAGCCGAGCCGTTCGACGTGTCGGCGGCGGTGGGGTCGGCCGTCTCGACGACCGGTTCCTCGGTGGCGGGCTCGAGCCGCGCCTCCTGGACCACCGGCGCGGGCTCGCGGGACGGACGCCGCGGGATCAGCGGGGCACGACGCTGCCGGGGCGCGCCCGCGCCGTCGGCAGGTGCGTCCGGACGGGCCGGCCGCTCGTCGAACCCCTCGGGACGCTTCACCGGGACAGCGCCCCGTCGTCGTGGAGGGCGCTGAGCACCTGCGGGATGATGCGGTACACGTCGCCGCAGCTCAGGGTCATGATGATGTCGCCGTCGCGCGCGACCGCGGCCGCGCGCGCCGAGGCCTCGTCCCAGTCGGGCAGGAACTCGACGCGGGACTGGTCGGCGAAGCGCTCCTGCACGAGGGCGCCGGTGACGCCGGGCTCCGGGTCCTCGCGGGCGCCGTAGACGTCGAGGACGACGGTGTGGTCGGCGAGCTCCTCGTAGACCTTGGCGAAGTCACCGGCCATGAGGCGCGTCCGCGAGTACAGGTGCGGCTGGTGGATCGCGATGATCCGGCCGTCGCCCACGACGTTCCGTGCGGCCTTGAGCGCCGCCGCCACCTCGGTCGGGTGGTGCGCGTAGTCGTCGTAGACCGAGACGCCGCGCTCGACGCCGTGCAGCTCGAAGCGTCGCTGGGTCCCGCCGAAGGCCTCGATGCCACGGATCGCGTCCGCGGCGGCGACGCCGAGTCCGGTCAGGACGGCGAAGGCGCCGACGGCGTTGATCGCGTTGTGGCGGCCCGGGACCCGGAGCGTCAGGTGGTGCGCCTCGCCCGCGGCGCGGAAGTCGACCTCGACCCCGGCGGACTCGGTGATCCCCTCGATCCGGACGTCGGCGTCGACGGCCTCGCCGAAGGTGACGATCTCGGGCGCGTCCTCGCGGGCGCGGATCCCGGCCGTGACCGCCTTCGCGCCGGCGTCGTCGCTCGAGATCACGACGCGCTCGCTCGCCTTCGCGGCGAACTCGACGAAGGCCTCGGTGAAGGCCTCCTCGCTGCCGTAGTGGTCGAGGTGGTCGGCGTCGACGTTCGTGATGAGGGCGACCGCGACGTCGTAGAGCAGGAACGAGCCGTCGGACTCGTCGGCCTCGACGACGAACAGGTCGCTCGAGCCGGGCGCCGAGCTCGTGCCGAGGGACTGGATGACCCCGCCGTTCACGAAGCTCGGGTCCAGCCCGAGCTCGACGAGCGCGGTGACGATCATGCCGGTCGAGGTGGTCTTGCCGTGCGCGCCGGCGACCGCGACGAGGCGGTGCTCGGCGATGAGGGCGGCGAGGGCCTGCGACCGGTGCAGGACCGGCAGGCCGCGCCGCTGGGCCTCGAGGAGTTCCGGGTTGTCCGGCCAGAGCGCGCTCGTGACGACGATGGTGTCCGCGTCGCCGACGTTCGCGGCGTCGTGGCCGATGTGCACCTCGGCGCCGAGGTCGCGCATGGTGCCCGTGGTGGCGGTCTCGCGCGAGTCGCTGCCGGTCACGCGGTGGCCGGCGGCGAGGAAGAGCCGGGCGATGCCGCTCATGCCGGAGCCGCCGATGCCGACGAAGTGGACCGTGCCGAGGTCGTCGGGGATCGGCTGCGTCAGGTCCGGCTTGATGGTCATCGTTCCTCCGTGGTGCTGTCGTGCGTGCCGTGCTGCGCGTCGGTCGCGCGCTTCGCGGCGTCGAGGACGAGGTCCGTCATGCGGTCGGCGCCGTCGCGGTGTCCGACGCTGCCGGCACGGACGGTCATGTCGGCGATGCGGGCCCGGTCCTGCAGGGTGTTCAGCAGCTGGAACGTCACCCAGTCCTCATCGAATTCCGCGTCGGCCACGAGGACCGCTCCCCCGGCGTCGACGACGTCCTTCGCGTTGTGCCGCTGCTCGCCGTTGCCGACAGGGTACGGCACGAGGACGCTCGGCAGCCCGACGGCGGTCAGCTCGCAGACCATGCCGGCGCCGGCACGCGAGACCACGAAGTCGCTCGCGGCGTACGCCAGGTCCATCCGGTCGCAGTAGGGCAGCACGTGGTAGCCGTCGAGGTCGCTCGGGCCGATGTCGGACTTCCCGCCGACGACGTGCAGGACCTGCCAGCCGGCACCGACGATCGTCGCGGCGCTCCGGTTCACGGTGCGGTTGATGCTCCGCGCGCCGGAGGACCCGCCCGTGACCAGCAGGACCGGTCGGGCGGGGTCGAGGCCGAACTCGGCGAGCCCCTCGGCGCGGCTCGCGCGACGGTCGAGCGACTCGATCTCGCGCCGGAGCGGCATGCCGACGACCCGGCCGTGGCGGAGACGGGTGTTCGAGAAGGTCACGCCCACGTGGTCGGTGAGGAACGCTGCCAGGCGGTTCGCCAGGCCGGGCTTGGCGTTCTGCTCGTGCACGACGATCGGGGTGCCGGTACGGCGTGCGGCGATGTACGCCGGTGCGGCCGCGTAGCCCCCGACGCCGAGGACGACGTCGACCTCGCGGTCGCGGATGATCTGCTCGACCCGACGGACGGCGCCCAGGAACCCGCCGGGGAAGCGGAGGGCGGCGGCGTTCGGCTTGCGCGGGAACGGCAGGCGCGGGATCGTCAGCAGCTCGTAGCCGCGCATCGGGACGAGCCGGGACTCGAGGCCCTCTGCGGTGCCGAGGACGAGGACCTCGGCGTCGGGCTCGCGCTCGGTCAGCCGGTCGGCGACCGCGAGCAGCGGGTTGACGTGGCCGGCGGTGCCGCCGCCCGCGAAGAGGTACGTGTTCACCGGAGGGTTCCGTTCGTGGTGGTGCGGCCGACGCTGGTCCTGCCCGGGAGGTCGCTCTTGCCCGGGAGGTCGCGCGCGAAGGACAGGACGACGCCGATGGCGACGAGGGTCATGATCAGCGCGGAGCCACCGGCCGAGATGAGTGGGAGGGGCACGCCGAGGACCGGCAGGAGGCCGAGGACCACGGCGATGTTGACGAGCGCCTGGCCGATGATCCACGCGAGCACGCCACCGGTGACGGTCTTCACGAAGGGGTCGTTCGACTGCCGGATGATCTTGATCATGCCGACCGCCAGGACCACGAACAGGGCGAGCACGACGACGGCGCCGACGAGCCCGAGCTCCTCGCCGATGATCGCGAAGATGTAGTCGTTGTCGGCTTCGGGGAGCCACGACCACTTCGCCTTCGAGTTGCCGAGGCCCACCCCGAAGACGCCGCCGGAGGCCAGCGCCCACATGCCGTGGGTCGGCTGCCAGCAGAGGTCCTGGTACTGGCTCGTGTCGGTGCAGCCGGAGAGCCAGGCACTGATGCGGTGCGACCGGGAACTCGACGCCATCGTGACGAACGGCAGCAGCACGGCCAGGCCGAGCACCCCGACGAGCAGGTGCTTCGCCCGGGCGCCGCCGACGTAGAGTGCGCCGAACACCAGGATGAGCATGATCATCGCGGTGCCCTGGTCGCCGCCGACGAGGACGAGGCCGATCGACCCGAGCGACGCGATGCCGATCGGGATGAAGACCTCTTTCCAGTCGTCGAGCTTCTCCCGCTTGACGTACATGATCGCGCCGATGCCCAGCACGAGCGCGAGCTTGAGGATCTCGGACGGCTGCGCGGTGAACGAGCCGAGGCGGATCCAGTTCCGGTTGCCCTGGATCGAGTAGCCGAGCGGGGTCAGGACGACGAGCGCCTGCACGACGAGGCCGACGCCGACGATCCACATCGCCCACTTCCGCCAGAACCGTGCGGGCAGGCGGGAGGCGATGAGCATGAGCGGGACGCCGAGCACGGCGTAGAGGCCCTGGCGGGAGGCCGCGCCGAAGAAGTCGTGCGTTGCGGCGTACTGCTCCACGCTCGACGAGGACAGCACCATGACGACGCCGAAGACGACGAGGAAGAGCGTGACGCCCAGGATCGTGTAGAAGGTGCTCGACTCGGCGACGAAGACGTTCTTGACGGCGACGACCGCCCCGTTGTGGCGGCGTGCGGGTGCGTGCGGTCGGCCGGGGGCCGCTCCGCCGCTACGGCCGCTCGGGAGATCCGTCGTCGCCATCGGCGTTTCCTCCCAGGTGCTCGTGGACCGCCGCCGCGAATCGACGCCCCCGGTCCGCGTAGGAGCCGAACTGGTCGAACGACGCCGCAGCCGGGGCGAGGAGGACCGTGTCGCCCGGCCTCGCGACCGATGCGGCATGCCGGACCGCCTCGGGCATGACCTGATCAGTGTCCGCTGCCTCGACCTGCAGCACCGGCACCCCGGGCGCGTGTCGCGCGAATGCCTCGAGCACGGGGCCGCGATCGGTCCCGATCACGACGACGCCACGGACGTCCGGCCCGAAGCGCTCGACGAGTCCGTCGATGTCGACGCCCTTGAACAGGCCACCGACGATCCACACCACCTTGTCGAACGCCGCGAGCGATGCCGTGGCCGCGTGCGGGTTCGTCGCCTTGGAGTCGTCCACCCAGGTGACGCCCTCGGCGGAGGCCACCAGCTCGGTGCGGTGGTGGTCGGCGCGGAAGCCCTGCACGGCGGTGCGGATCGCGCTCGGCTGCACGGAGGCCGCACGGGCGAGTGCGGCCGCGGCGAGGACGTTCATCGTC
The DNA here is from genome assembly GCF_037144815.1 of Curtobacterium sp. USHLN213. Taxonomy (NCBI): domain Bacteria; kingdom Bacillati; phylum Actinomycetota; class Actinomycetes; order Micrococcales; family Microbacteriaceae; genus Curtobacterium; species Curtobacterium sp. USHLN213. The sequence goes on from NZ_JBBCYQ010000003.1 coordinate 237,688, forward strand.
ATGTGCGGGCTGGCGAGCCCGGCGGCCTCGAGGTCGGCGACGGTCGCGAGCTCGAGCGCGCTGTTCCGTCGGTCGTCGGTGAAGGCCCGGTCGCAGAGGACGTCCTCGACCACCCCGACGTCGCCGGGCGCGGGGATCCCCGGGCCGAAGCCCACGGCACGGCACCCCTCGACGACGTCGGCGTCCTCGACCATGTGCCGGGTGACGTCGTCCGTGGTGTTGTACACGCAGGCGAGGACCGTGCGCTCGTAGACCTTGGCCTTCGCGGCCCGGTAGGCCTCGGCGGAGCCGTGCCACTCGAGGTGGTCGTCCGCGATGTTCAGGCAGGCGCTGGCGAGGGGCACCACGGCACCGTCGCCGGTCGTCGGCATGTAGTGCAGCTGGTGGCTGGAGAGTTCGACGACGAGGACGTCGTAGCCGTCCGGGTCGCGCACGACGTCGAGGACGGGCACGCCGATGTTGCCGCAGGCCACCGCGCGGAGCCCGCCGGCCTCGAACATCGCGGTCGCGAGCTGCGTCGTGGTGGTCTTCCCGTTCGTGCCCGTGATGGTCACCCAGGGCGCAGCGATGGGGCCGCGCACGACCTTGTCGCGGACACGCCAGGCGAGCTCGATGTCCCCCCACACGACGCTGTTCGCCACGGCCCACTGCACGGTCGCGTTGTGCGGCGGCAGGCCCGGCGACACGACGACGACGTCCGGCGCCTGGGTCTCGAGGGCGGCGGGGACCGAGTCGAGGGGCACCTGCACGAACTGCGCACCGATCACGTCGAGCAGCTCCACGCTGTCCGACGGGGCGTCGGTCGAGTAGACCGTCACCGCGCTGCCGAGTTCGACCAGGGTGTCGGCGACCGAGAACCCGGTGGCCCCGAGGCCGAGCACGGCGACGTTCAGCCCCTTCCAGCCCTCGGCGTACCAGCTGTCCAGGGACTCCAGGCGGGACGAGGACACGGCGTCAACCAACTCGTGCGATCCATTCGAGGTAGAAGAGTCCGACACCCGCGGCGACGCAGAGTCCCGCGATGATCCAGAACCGGACGACGACGGTCACCTCGGCCCACCCCTTCAGCTCGAAGTGGTGGTGCAGCGGGCTCATCCGGAAGATGCGCTTGCCGTGCGTGATCTTGAAGTACGCCCGCTGCAGGATGACCGAACCGGTGACGATGAAGAACAGGCCGCCGATGAGGATGAGCAGGAGCTCCGTGCGGCTGAGGATCGCCAGGCCGGCCAGCGCGCCACCGAGACCGAGCGACCCGGTGTCGCCGAGGAAGATCTGCGCCGGCGACGTGTTGTACCAGAGGAAGCCGATCAGGCCACCGCAGACCGCCGCGGCCACGACCGCGAGGTCCAGCGGGTTGGTCACGGTGTAGCAGGCGTGCTCGGTGCTGGCGTCGAGCCGGGCACCGCCGCAGATCTGGTTCGACTGCCAGAAGCCGATGATCACGTACGAGCCGATGGCCAGGATGCTCGAGCCGGTCGCGAGGCCGTCGAGCCCGTCCGCCACGTTCACGCCGTTCGACGTCGAGACCGTCAGCAGGACGATCCACGCCAGGAACAGCACGGTGCCGATCACGGTGCCGAGCGCCATGAAGTCGAGCCACGGGATGTCCCGGATGGCCGACACCATCGTCGACGCCGGCGGCTTGCCGTTGCCGGACGGGACGACGAGCGCCACGGTCGCGAAGATGACGCCGACGATGACCTGCCCGAGGACCTTCGCCCAGCCGCCGAGCCCGAGACTGCGCTGACGACGGACCTTGAGGAAGTCGTCGATGAACCCGACGAACCCGAGGCCGACCATGAGGAACAGGACGAGCAGGCCGGACAGCGTGACCGAGTCACGGCCGACCAGGTGTCCGACGAAGTAGCCGAGCACCGCGCCGATGATGAGGACGATGCCGCCCATCGTCGCCGTGCCGCGCTTCGTGTGGTGCGACTGCGGGCCGTCGTCGCGGATGAACTGTCCCCAGCCGAGGCGGTGGAACAGCTTGATGAACAGCGGCGTGAGCAGCAGTGTGAACACCAGCGACACGGCGCCGGCGATCAGGAGGGCGATCATTCGGTGACACCTCCGAGGCGGTCGCCGAGGAATCGCAGTTCGGCGGACTTCGAGGACTTGACGAGGACGACGTCGCCGGGGCGGAGCATGTCCTGCAGTGAGTGGACGGCGTCGTCGACGTCCTCGATGAACACGGACTCGCCGTCCCACGATCCCTCGAGGGTGGCGGCCTGGTGGATGGGCATCGCGCCGCGGCCGACGACCACGAGCTGTCCGATGCCGAGACGGACGACGAGCCGACCGATGCGGTCGTGCTCCTCCGTCGAGAACTCGCCGAGCTCGGCCATCTCGCCGAGCACGGCGACGGTCCGCTCCCCCGGGCGCACGATCTGCGCCAGGGTCCGCAGCGCCGCTGCGGTCGAGTCGGGCGACGCGTTGTAGGCGTCGTTGATCACGGTGACGCCGTCGGGGCCGCCGGGGAGGAGCTCCATGCGCCAGCGCTCGGCGCGCGTCATCGATGCGAGCGCGGCGGCGCCGGCGGCGAGCGGGACGCCCCACAGGTGGGCGACCGTGAGCGCGGCTGATGCGTTCATGGCGTGGTGCTCACCCAGGATCGCGAGCTGCACGCCGACGCGATCCGTGCCTCCTGGCCGTCCGTCCGCAGACGGGTCGCCTTCCTGGCGGACGGGAGGCGCGGTGAGCGTGAAACGGGTGCCGTTGCGGTCCGTCTCGATGCCGGTGATGCGGTAGTCGGCGTCGTCGGACGTGCCGAAGCCGACGACGTGGGCGGCCGTCAGGTCGCGCATCGACGCGACACGGTCGTCGTCGACGTTGAGGAGCGCGGTCGCGCTCCGGGGCAGGTCAGTGACCATCTCGGACTTGGCGCGCTGGGTCGCCTCGATCCCGCCGAACTCGCCGGCGTGCGCGAGGCCGACCTTGAGGACGACGCCGACGTCCGGCTCGGCGATCGCGACGAGCTTGGCGATGTGGCCGATGCCGCTCGCGCCCATCTCGACGACCAGGTACCGGGTGTCCTCGGTGATGCGGAGCATCGAGATCGGCGCACCGACGTGGTTGTTGAACGACCCCTGCGGCGCGACGGTCTCGCCGTGCTGCTCGAGGATCGTGCGGAGCATGTTCTTCGTGCTCGTCTTGCCGTTCGAGCCGGTGATCCCGACGACCTTGAGCGGCGCCGGGCGTCCGTCGGCGTCGACGCGGTCGGCGGTCGCCATCCGGACGCGCGTGACGACCTCGTGCGCGAGTGCGGCGAGGGCGTCGTAGCCGTCCGTCACCACGATCTGCGGTGCCGTGGTCTCGACGCGCTCGGGCGTGATGACGAGTGCGGCGCCGGCCTCGGTCGCCGCGGGGACGAAGCGTCGCCCGTCGGTGACCTCGCCCGGGAGCGCGAAGAACACGCTGCCCGGCGTCACGAGGCGGGAGTCGGTCTCGACGGTGCCGTCGACGACCAGGTCGCCCTGGTCGGCGACGTCGGTCGCCTGGGCACCCGGGATCAGCTCGCCGTCGACCGCTGTCGCGATCTCGGCGAGGGTCATGGCGATCATCGGAGTTCCTCGGTGGGGCCGGAGTTCGGTTCCCAACCGGCCTCGCGGAGGGCCTGGCGGGCTTCGTCGCGTGCCGAGTACGGCGTGCGGACGCCCTGGATGTCGCGGTAGTCCTGGTGGCCGGGGCCGGCCCAGAGGATCGAGTCCCCCTCGCCGACGAGGCTCACTGCGGTGCGGATCGCGGCCTCGGGCGGGCTGACCTCGTGGAGCTCGTGCTCGGGGAACGCCTCGCGCGCGGCGTCGACGAGGGTCTTCCGGATCGACGCAGCGTCCTCGAAGCGCGGGTGGTGGTCGGTGACGACGAGGATGTCGCTCCCCGCAGCCGCCACGCGAGCCATGTCGCCGCGCTTGGTCTTGTCGCGGTCGCCGTCGGCGCCGAAGAGCATGAGGACCTTGCCGGGGGTGAACTGCCGGACGGCCGCGAGGGTGTTCTCGAAGGCGTCGGCGCTGTGGCCGAAGTCGACGTAGACGCTCGGGCCGCGGTCGCCCGAGACGCGCTCGGTCCGGCCGGGCAGGTAGCACTCGATGGCGCTCGTCCGCTCGCCGCGCTGCTCGCGCTCGTCCTCGTCCGGGTAGCGGCGGTGGTTCGTCTCGAGCGCGTGCGCGATGGCACCGAGCTCGAACCCGCCCTCGACCAGCATCACGATCGCCAGCGCGGCGTTCGCGGCCATGTGCCAGCCGATCAGCGGCACACGGGTGGTGAGCGCACGGCCCTCGGGACCGGTCAGGCGGAACTCCGTGTAGGCGGCGTGCGCCTCGACGATGTCGACGTGCCACTCGGCCTCGACGTCGGGGTGGACCGTGATGGTCGTGACCGGGATCCGGGAGTCCTGCACCACGCGGTGGCCCCAGTCCGTGTCCAGCGAGACGACACCGCGACGGGCGTGTTCGGGCTGGAACAGCGGGAGCTTCGCCTGGTAGTACTCCTCCATGTCGGCGTAGTCGTCGAGGTGGTCGTGCGACAGGTTCGTGAACGCCGCGACGTCGAAGACGATGCCGTCGACGCGGTGGCGGCTGAGGGCCTGGGCGCTCACCTCGACGGCGACCGCGCGGACCTCGCTCTCGCGCATCCGGGCGAGCAGGGCGTGCATCTCGCTCGCCTCGGGCGTGGTGAGGCGGCTCGTGACGCTGAGCGTGCCGATGTGCCGCTCGGCGGTGGAGCTGAGGCCCGTGACGAGGCCGAGCTGCTTGAGGATCCCCTCGAGGATGTAGGACGTGCTCGTCTTGCCGTTCGTGCCGGTGACGGCGAACAGCTGCGGCAGGTCGGTGGCCTCGTCCGGGTGGGTGCGGTACACCCACGCCGACACGTCGCCGAGGGCCGCACGGGGGTCGTCGACGACGAGCACCGGCAGACCGGCCGCCTGGGCGTGCTCCACGCCGGCGTCGTCGGTCAGGACCGCGACCGCGCCGCGCTCGGCGGCCTCGGCGGAGAACTCCGCGCCGTGCCGGTTCGCACCGTGCACGCCGACGAAGAGGTCACCCGGCTGCACCTCGGCGGCGCTCAGGGTGACGCCGGTCGTCTCGACGGCGTCGACCGAGCCGACGACTCGCAGACCGAACGCGTTCGCGAGTTCGGCCACGGCCCTCGGGGTCGGGTGTTCGGGTCGGAGGACCGGGGGGATCCGTGCGGACAAGTGCTCCTTCTTCCTCACCACGTGGTCGGGTAGGTCTTCGCCGGCGTCGTGGAGGGGGCTACTCGGTACTTCTCGAGCACCTGGGACATGAGAGTTCGGAACGCCGGAGCCGCTCCGCTGGACCACTTGTTGGCCTGCGGCTTCGTGAACGTCACCGTGACAACATACTGGGGGTCCTCGGCGGGTGCCATTCCGGCCACCGAGGTGATGCGCTGGCCGCCGTAGCCCTTCGACCCCTCGGCGACCTCGGCGGTACCGGTCTTCGCGGCGATGTTGTAGCCGGAGATCGGCTTCATCCCCACGAGGGTGCCGCCGGTGACCACGCTCTGCAGCATGTCCGTGACCTGCGTCGCGGCGTTCGCGGACACGACGCGCGTCGGCTGCACGTCGGGCGCGTCGATCGTCTTGCCGTCGGCGGTCTCGCAGCCCTTGACGAGGTGCAGCGGGATCCGGACGCCGTCGTTCGCCAGGGTCTGGAAGATGCTCGCGACCTGGATCGCGGTCGTCGAGATGCCCTGACCGAACATCGAGTTGATGTTCGTCTGCTGGTCCCAGTTCGGGCTCGTGCCGTAGTCCATCGACGGCTGGCCCGGGTAGTCGATCGCCGACTCGGGCTCGAACAGGCCGAACTTCTGCATGTAGTCGTACCGCTGCTGGGCAGTCAGGCGTTCCCCGAGCTCGGTGATCCCGACGTTCGAGGAGTTCTGCAGGATGCCCGTGAGCGTGAGGTTCTCGGTGTCGTGGAACTCGGAGTCGTGGATCGACCCGCCCCACGGGAACGAGCGCGTGTACGGCACGACGGCCTGGTCGGTCGGACTCGACTTGCCCTGGTCGATGAGGGCGGCAGCGATGGCGGCCTTGATCGTGGACCCGGGCTCGTACGTGGCCGTGAGGGCCCGGGAGCCGAACGCACCCTTGTCGGTCGTGCCGTCGACGTTGTTCGGGTCGACCGTCGGGTAGTCCGCGACGGCCAGGAGTTCGCCGGTCTTCACGCTCGTGACGGTCGCCGTCGCCGACTCGGCCTGCAGGGACTTCGCCGCGGACGCGATCGTCTGCTCGGCCATGTACTGCAGGTCGCCGTCGATCGTGGTCTCGACGGTCCCGCCGTCCTTGGCTTCCTTCGTGGTCACGGTGCTGCCCGGGAGCTGTACACCGTCGGACCCGCGCTCGTACGTCTCGGAGCCGTTCGACCCGGCCAGGCACTTGTCGTAGGCGTACTCGAGGCCGGCCTGGGCGCCGTCGGTGCCCATGAAGCCGGTGATGTTGCCGGCCGTCGCACCCGTCGGGTACACCCGTGACGCCTGCTGCTCCTTGTAGATCCATGGGATGTCGAGCGCGGTCACCGCCTCGTAGTGCTTCACGTCGAGGCCCTTGACGAGGTAGGCGAAGTCGGACCGCGGGTTGGCCGCGATGTTCTTCTGCATGGTGGCGACGTCACCGCCCGACGCCTTCGCCAGTGCCGTCAGTGCCTGGTCGACCGAGACGTCCTTCACCCGCGTGCCGCCGAGCTTGCCCTCGAACTTCTTGACCAGGCGTGGCGCGGTCGTGATGTTGTACCGGGTGACGCTGTCGGCGAGCTCGGTCCCGTTGCGGTCCACGATCGACCCGCGGGTGCCGTAGATCGTGACGGGGATGCTCCGCTTCTCCTTCGACAGCTCGTTGAGCGCGGCGGCCTGGACCACCTGGATGTCGACGAGGCGGATCACGAAGACCGCCACGAGGGCGATCACGGCGATCATCACGACGCTGTAGCGGAGTCGTCGGCTGCGGATCGTCTTCGTCACGCGGTGCGGTCCTTCCCGGGGTGGAGCGGTCGTGCGGCAGGGCCCCCGGCCCGCAGGTCACCGGGTGGACGGGGCCTGGAGCTGGTTCGGGTCGGACTCTACGTCGGCCGTCGAGGAAGCCCCGGCCGACGCGCTGGCGCCTGCGGTCTTCCCAGCGTCCGCCGCGGCGGCGTCGCTGCCCGCCGTGGGCCCGCTCTCCTTGCTGGTGGAGGTGTCGCCCTGCTTCGCGGCGAGCGGCACCTCGTCCAGCAGCGAGTTCGGGACCTGGTTCGAGGTCGCCGCCGTGGCCTGGTCCGCGACCGCCGGGGTCGGCGTGCCGTACACCCGGCCGGTCTTCGGGTCGAGGTACACCGGCGTCGAGTTCGCGATCATGCCGAGTGCCTGCGCGTTGCGGGCCAGGTTCTGCGGCGAGTCGAGGACCCGCAGCTCCTCGGACAGCGACTGCTGCGTGCGGGAGAGGTTCGTCTGCTCCGCGCTGAGGGAGTTCAGCGTGTACGCGCCCTGGCTGAGCACCATGCTGATGCCGAGCTGCGCGAGGAGCAGGATGCCGAGGGCGGCCACCGCCACCACGGCGTACGCGATGCGCGGGCGGGCACGGCGCTGGGCCTTCGTCGGGGTGACCTCGACGAGCTCCGGCCGGTTCTGCCGCGTCGGACGCGGGGCGCGGGACGGGACGACGGCGGGGTCGACGAGTGCGAGGTTCGTGCTCATGTCACTTCCGGATCCGCTCGGCCGCGCGCAGGCGCACGGGGGTTGCTCGTGGGTTGGCGGCGCGTTCGGCCTCGTCGGCCAGCTCGGCGCCCTTGACGACCAGTTCGTACGTCGGCCGGTGCTCGGGCAGTTCGACCGGCAGGCCGGCGGGTGCGCTCGACTTCGTCCGTGCGGTCAGCGCCCGCTTGACGATGCGGTCCTCGAGCGACTGGTACGACTCGACGACGATGCGGCCACCGACCGCGATGGCGTCGAGCGCTGCCGGGATCGCCCGTTCGAGGACGCTCAGTTCGGCGTTCACCTCGATGCGCAGCGCCTGGAACACGCGCTTCGCGGGGTGTCCCTGGCGCTGGACGGCCACCGGGGTCGCGTCGTGCAGGACCTGCACGAGGTCACCGGACATCTCGAACGGGGCGGTCGCCCGCCGCTCGACGATCGCCCGGGCGTAGCGACCGGCGAGCTTCTCCTCGCCGTAGCGCTGGAAGATCCGGCGCAGCTCGCCCTCGTCGTAGGTGGCGAGGACGTCGGCGGCGGTCTGCCCCTCGGTCCGGTCCATCCGCATGTCGAGCGGCGCGTCCTGGCTGTACGCGAAGCCGCGTTCGGCCCGGTCGAGCTGCAGGGAGCTGACGCCGAGGTCGAACAGGACGCCGTCGACCTCGTCGAAGCCCTCGCCCTCGATCGCGTCGACGATGCCGTCGTAGACCGTGTGCACCAGGCGGACGCGGTCACCGAAGCGGGCGAGCCGCTCCCCCGCGATGCCGAGCGCGTCGGTGTCGCGGTCGAGGCCGATGAGCGTCAGCTCCGGGAAGCGCTCGAGCAGCCCCTCGGAGTGACCGCCCATGCCGAGCGTCGCGTCGACCACGACCTTGCCCGGCCCCTCGAGGGTGGGCGTGAAGAGGTCGACGATGCGCTCGAGCATCACCGGGGTGTGAGGGAAGCGCTGTGCGCCTGTCTCGTTCTCGGCCATGTGCAGCCCCTCGTCCTCCGGGCCGCGGGTCCGGATCCCCATCCATGCGACCTGACACCGGGGAAGGGGTGTCAGGGATGCACGGCTGGGAGTCCCGATCCACGGATCAGAAGATCCCCGGGATCACCTCCTCGTCGTTGTCGGCGAAGCCCTCTTCGACTTCTGCGTAGTAGGCCTCCCACGCGGGGGTCGACCAGATCTCGGCACGGTCACCGGAGCCGATGACCGTCAGGTCCCGCTCGAGCCCCGCGTACTCGCGGAGGTTCTGCGGGATGGTGACGCGGTTCTGCTTGTCGGGCTGCTCTGCGCTCGCTCCGGAGAGGAACAGGCGCATGTAGTCCCGGGTGCGCTTCGAGGTCATCGGTGCGGTGCGGATGCGCTCGTGCAGTTGCTCGAACGTGTCCGCGCTGAAGACGACGACGCAGCGCTCCTGCCCGCGGGTCATCACGAGGCCCCCGGACAGTTCGTCCCGGAACTTGGCGGGGAGGATCACGCGACCCTTCTCGTCGAGCTTCGGGGCATGGGTACCGAGCAGCACGTCGGGCCTCCCCTCCGCTCCACCGGACCGTTGTGTCCCCCACTTTACTCCACTCCCCTCCCCATGGCGCGGAAATCATTCCCGAAATCGCCGTCGTGCCCTGTTTTGGGGTCGATGGAGGCTCAGTTCTGGCGTCCCTGGGCGCGGAGAGGCCCGGTTCTACGGGGATCGAGGACCCGGTGGAGGGATGTGGAGCACGTGGAGGGAAGTGGAGGACTTCCACAGCTCCGGGGCGCGCTCCCGCGGCGCGGCGGCGGCTCGCGCGGCTCGCGCGGGTCGTGCCGGTTGCCGAGCGGGCGGAATCGGTCGCTCGGCCGCGCCGAGCGGGCCGTTTCGCGCCCGCTCGGCGACCTGCCGACGGCGTGTTGCGCCCGTTCAGCAGGCACCTGCGGGACGGGAGGCGCGGTGCGGCGCCGACCCGCGCCTCCCGTCCGATGGCACGCGCGGTCTCCCGCGAGCGGTCACGACCCGCCGCGCGCGGACCGCCGAGCGGGCGCGATCGGCCGCCGCGCGGCCTCGAGCGGGACCCATTTCGCCCGGTCGCCGAGCGGTCACGACCCGCCGCGCGCGGACCACCGAGCGGGCACGATCGGCCGCCGCGCAGCCTCGAGCGGGACGTGTTTCGCCCGGTCACCGAGCGGTCACGATCGGCCGCCGCGCGGGCTAGAGCGGGACGTATTTCGCCCGGTCGCCGAGCGATCACGACCCGCCGCGCGCAGACCGTCGAGCGGGCACGATCGGCCGCCGCGCGGGCTCGAGCGGGACCGATTTCGCCCGGTCGCCGAACGGGTCGCGGCGTGTTCCGCACAGTCGGCGCGGCGCCCGCTCACCCCGACCCACCCCGGCCGCCCCCGGACGCACGAAACGGGGCCGGCCCCGAAGGACCGACCCCGTGGAGGAGTGTGGAGGGCCGCTAGCCCTGGTTGTCGTTCCGCTTGTCCCAGCGGTCGTTCATCCGGTCCATGAAGGACCCGCCGCCGCCCTGACTCGGCCGCGAGGCTCCGCCCGTCGACGGCTTGCCGGCCCGAGGCGCCTTCGCCTTGGGGGCTCGCATACCTGGACGCAGCGCGAAGAGGACTCCGGCCAGCATCACGACGAAGCCGAGGATCCCGATGAGCGGCTGGCGCATGACCAATCCGACGATGACGATGGCGACGCCTGCGAGTGCTCCGAGCACCCCGAGCGTGATCGACGTGTACGTCGGACGACCCTGGCGACGCGTGACACGCGCGACGAAGTCGGAGTCATTCTGGTAGAGGCTGCGCTCCATCTCTTCGAGGAGGCGCTGCTCTTGCTCCGAGAGTGGCATCTTTGTTCCCTCTGTTCCTGGGATCGACGCGTGGTTGAGGTGGACCGAGTCTACGACTCGACCGCTCCACTAGGGTAGGGAGTGTGGCTGAGAGTACGCGATTAGTGGACCTCGTGTCGGCGCGGATCGATCGAGCGCTGGACGACCAACGGGAACGGCTCGCAGCGATCAGTCCGGACCTGGCTCCGTTCGACCAGTACGCGCGGGATCTGCTCTCCGGGGGCAAGCGGTTCCGGGCCCTGTTCTGCTACTGGGGCTGGCAGTCCGTCGCGGGGCGGTCGGGCTCGTTCGACCCGCTCGGCGAGGGGTCCCGGCAGACCACGGCCGAGGCGATCGTCACGGTCGCGGCCGCGCTCGAGATCTTCCACGCCGCGGCGCTCGTCCACGACGACATCATGGACCGCTCGGACACCCGTCGCGGGCGTCCTGCAGCGCACCGCCGGTTCGAGTCCCTGCACGAGGAGTCGGGCTGGGTCGGCGACCGGGCGCTCTACGGCACGAACTCGGCGCTGCTGCTCGGCGACCTCCTGCTCTCCCTGAGCGACTCGGTCTTCGACGAGGGGCTCGCCCTGCTCGACCCCGCGCGGGGCCGCATCGTCCGCCAGGAGTTCCACACCATGCGCCTCGACGTCACGGCGGGGCAGTACCTCGACGTGCACGAGGAGACCGCCTGGCCGACCATCGACGAGGACGAGCACCTCGTCCGGGCCCAGCGCGTCATCGTCTTCAAGTCCGCGAAGTACTCGATCGAGGCCCCGCTCGTGATCGGTGCCCTCGTGGCCGGGGCATCGGACGCGCAGCTCGAGGGGCTCCGGGCGTTCGGCCTCCCCCTCGGCGTGGCGTACCAGCTCCGCGACGACATGCTCGGCGTCTTCGGCGACCCCGAGGTCACCGGCAAGCCCGCCGGCGACGACCTGCGCGAGGGCAAGCGCACCGTCCTCATCGCCTCGGCCCGCAAGGCGTTGCCGAGTGGCCCGCGCCAGTTGCTCGACGAGCTCCTGGGCGACCCGGACCTCGACGAGGCGCAGGTCCAGATGCTCCGCGCGACGCTCACCGAGTCCGGTGCGGTCGCCGCCGTCGAGCGGTCGATCGAGCGGCACGTGCAGCGCGCGAAGGCCGCGATCGAGGCGGCACCGCTGACGCCGTCGGCGCGCGAGCAGCTCGTCGCGCTGGCCGACACGGTCAGCCGCCGCTCCGCGTAGACGCCCCCACCTGCATGCCAGGAGGCACGGTGCGGGCTGGCACCGCGCCTCCTGGACCCGACGTGGGAACCGCTAGAGCAGCGACTGGGCGATGCGCCGCACCTCGGCCTTGCGGCCGGCGCGCAGCGCGGCGATCGGCGAGGTGCCCATCGCGTCGTCGACGGAGAGCATCCAGCGCACGGCCTCGTCGTCGGTGAACCCGTTGTCGGAGAGGACGATGAGCGTCCCGCGGAGCTCCGGCAGGGGCTCGGTGTCGTCGAGGAACTCGCTCGGCACACGCAGGACGCCGTCGATGCGCGCGGCCAGCAGCGTCTTCTGCTCGAAGAGCCGGTGGACGCGTCCGGGGCTCACCCCGAGCAGGTCCACGAGGTCGGGGACGGTCAGCCATCGCTCGGAAAGGGTCGTGTCGTCGATGGGTGCAGCACTCACAGGCCCCATGTTGCCAGAGTGGGACGGGGCGTCACACCGACTCGTTCGTCACATTCGTCACACACGCAACATCCGACTCTCTGGTTGACTTGGGAATCACGCCATGCCAGCGTGGGAACACCTGTGAGTGCGCACGCACGTGCACCGGCTCACCGCTCGAACAGGAGACACCGTGGACAACGCTGCAGACGAAGACGCCCGGCGCGCACGATCCGCCCGGTTCGCGACCATGCCCATCGTCCTCGCGGGGACGATCGCGGTGACCGCCGGACTCACCGGCCCGGTCGCCCACGCCGAACCGCGCCACGACGACGACAACCGCAACAAGCGGCACGTCGACGAGGACCACACGGTGACCGATCGACCGGTCTTCGAGACCGCGGTCGCCCGTCCGTCGCAGACCACCGTGACCACGGTCGCCGCCGTCTCGACGAAGGCGCCCACCACGGCTGTGCCCACGAACTACACCGTCCGTCAGGGCGACACCGTGTCGGGCATCGCCGCCCGCTACGGCCTGTCCGCGCAGGAGGTCCTCGTGCGCAACGGCCTCGGCTGGAACACGATCATCCACCCCGGGCAGACGCTGCACCTCTCCTCGACGCCGGCGGTCAGCACGGCGTCGGCGACGACCTCGGCCACGGGCAGCTACCACGTCAAGCAGGGCGACACGGTGTCCGGCATCGCCTCGCGCGTCGGTGTGTCGACCACGGCGCTCCTCAGTGCGAACAAGCTCTCCCAGCGCTCGGTGATCTACCCCGGGCAGACGCTGCGGGTGCCGACCGCGGGTGCGACGGCAGCGCCGGTGGCGGCGGTCGCGTCCGCTCCGGCCTCCACCTCCGGCAGTGCGTCGTCGGCCCGGGCCGGCAGCGTGAAGATCGGGACGGGTGACACCATCGCCTCGATCGCGGCCTCGCACGGCGTGACGGTCTCGGCGCTCCTCTCGGCGAACGGGCTCACCTACACGAGCACGATCTACGCCGGCAAGACGCTCGTCCTGCCGTCGTCGGGCCCCTCGCTCTCCGCCGAGCAGCGGGGCAACGCGGCGACGATCGTGGCGGTCGGCCGCTCCCTCGGGGTGTCCGACCACGGGATCGTCATCGCCCTCGCCGCGGCGATGCAGGAGTCGAGCCTGCGCAACCTCTCCCACGGGGACCGCGACTCGGTCGGGCTGTTCCAGCAGCGGCCGAGCCAGGGCTGGGGGTCCGCTGCGGCCCTGCAGGACCCGGCGACGGCGGCGAAGCGGTTCTTCACGGGCAACCCCGGGCACACCCGCGGGCTGCTCGACATCGCCGGCTGGTCGTCGATGAACGTCACGACCGCGGCGCAGGCCGTGCAGGTGTCGGCGTACCCGAAGGCGTACGCGCAGTGGGAGAAGACCGCGCAGAGCCTGCTGGCGTCGCTCTGAGCCTGGCCGCCGGGCCGTCGCGCGCGCTCGCACGCCCGTCCGTCGGGCCGTCACGCGCGCTCGCGCGCCTGGCCGCTCGGCGGAACCGAGTCATCCGCAAGATCGAGATTCGGTCACGACCGGAGCGTCAGTGCGGGTCCGTGCAGTCCCGATTCGTAGAATGCCGCCGATGACCACCAACGCCGCCACGGATCCGATGATCGGTCGCATGATCGATCACCGGTACCGCGTACGCTCCCGCATCGCGCGCGGGGGCATGGCGACCGTGTACCTGGCGACCGACGTGCGGCTCGAGCGACGCGTCGCGATCAAGATCATGCACGGCCACCTGGCGGACGACCAGGCCTTCCGGGAGCGCTTCATCCAAGAGGCCCGGTCCGCCGCCCGGCTCTCCCACCCGAACCTCGTCGGCGTGTACGACCAGGGCGCCGAGGACGACACGGCGTACATCGTCATGGAGTACATCCCGGGCATCACGCTCCGCGACCTCCTGCAGGAACACCACGCACTGACGCCGGAGCAGGCGACCGACATCCTCCGGGCCGTCCTCGCCGGGCTCGCCTCGGCCCACCGCGCCGGCATCGTCCACCGCGACCTCAAGCCCGAGAACGTCTTGCTCGCCGACGACGGCCGCATCAAGCTCGGCGACTTCGGTCTCGCCCGCGCGACCACGGCGAACACCGCGACCGGGGCGGCCCTGCTCGGGACGATCGCGTACCTCTCCCCCGAGCTCGTCACACGCGGCGCCGCCGACTCCCGCAGCGACATCTACGCGCTCGGCATCATGCTCTACGAGATGCTCACCGGCGAGCAGCCCTACAAGGGCGAGCAGCCGATGCAGATCGCCTACCAGCACGCCAACGACTCCGTCCCCGCGCCGAGCGCCGCCGTCGCCGGGGTCCCGCCGGAGCTCGACGACCTCGTCGCCTGGTCCACCGCCCGCAACCCGGACGACCGGCCGCGCGACGCCCGCGAGATGCTCGACCACATGTCGGGCGACCAGCAGCGTGCCACCGGTCAGTACCGCACCGCCGTGCTGCGGCCCGAGAACGCGACCGCGATCATCCCCGCCGGGTCCGCGACGCCGACCTCGGCGGACTCGGGCGACGCCACCACCATCCTCGAACCGGCCCAGCGCTCGTCCGGACAGCAGCCCGGTGGTCGCGCGGGCCGGAACGCCCCGGGGCCCCGACGGACCGGGTCGCAGCCGGGGGCGCTCTCCCCCGCCGGACAGCGACTCGCCGACAAGTCGACCAAGCGCCGCAAGCGCGGGTGGATCATCCTCGTCGTCGTCCTCGTGCTCATGGCGATCGGTGGCTCGATCGGCTGGGCGCTCGGACCCGGGCCGTGGGGCAACGTCCGCATCCCCGAGGTCACGGGCAAGTCCGTCTCGCAGGCACGACAGCTCCTCGAGGCGCAGGGCCTCCACACGGCGTCGTCGACCGCGACCCGCTTCGACGCCGTCGTCGCGAAGGGCCAGGTCTCCACGACCAAGCCCGCCGCCGAGCGCGAGGTCCGCAAGGGCACCTCGGTGCAGATCGTCGTGTCGAACGGCCCGAAGATGATCGCCCTGCCGGCCATCGTCGGGCAGCCGCTCTCCACCGTCACCGCGGCGCTCGACGACGACTTCCAGCTGCAGGACGACCAGTACCAGTTCTCCGCCGACGCCCCGAAGGACACCGTCATCGCCGCGACGGGTCTCGGCACCGACGGCGAGACGATCGACCTCTCGACGGTCGAGACCTACGGCGAACGCGGCCCGGTGACGCTCACGGTCTCCCTCGGCGCGGTCCCGGACGTGGTCGGCAAGTCCGTGAGCGACGCCACGGCGACGCTCGACACGGTGGGGCTCACGCTCGGCTCGCAGGACGGCCAGTTCAGCGACGACGTGCCCGAGGGGCAGATCATGTCCGCGAAGGCCCAGGACGACCCCGTCGTACGCGGCTCCGCGATCGACGTCGTCGTGTCCAAGGGTCCGGCGCCCATCACGCTGCCCGATGTGCACGGGAAGACGATCAACGACGCCACCTCGACGCTCGACGCGCTCGGGCTGAAGGTCTCGGTGCCGGACTGCACGAACATCCTGTGCGGCTTCTACGACTGGAAGGCCTCGCTCCCCGTCGAGTCCACCGACCCGGCGGCGGGTACGACCGTGCACCGCGGCGACACGATCACGCTCGCCTACAAGCAGTAGGCGCACCGCGCGGCGGCGAGTCTCGGCCCCGCGGACAGTTCCGCGCCCTCGCGCGGCCCGAACTGTCCGCCGGGCCGAGTCTCGGGCCAGGCCGCAAGCGCGTGACGGACGGGAGGGGCGGTGCGGGCTGGCACCGCGCCTCCCGTCCCACGGTCGTGGCGACCACTGCGCGAAAGCGACGGACGTGCGCATCGCGACGCAGCCCGTGCCGCTGAGGCGACAGGGTCCCGCGGAGGTTCCGCGGGACCCTGTCGCTTTCGCACACCGCGACCGCCGGCGGCGCGGCGAGACTGGGCCCGCACGACGGGGTCACGAGCGCGCGACGGACGGGAGGCGCGGTGCGGACTGACACCGCGCCTCCCGTCCCACGGTCATGGCGACCACGGCGCGAAAGCGACGGACGTGCGCATCGCGACGCAGCCCGTGCCGCTAAGGCGACAGGGTCCCTCGGAGACCCCGCAGGACCCTGTCGCTCTCGCGAATCGCTGGCGCGCTACGCGCTACGCGCGCACGTGCGGGTGGGCGCCGAGCTCCTCGGCGACCAGGAACGCGAGCTCGAGCGACTGCATGTGGTTCAGCCGCGGGTCGCACAGGGACTCGTAGCGGGTCGCGAGGGTGGCCTCGTCGATCTGCTCCGAGCCGCCCAGGCACTCCGTGACGTCGTCACCGGTGAGCTCGACGTGCATGCCGCCCGGGTACGTGCCGACCTCGCGGTGGGCCTCGAAGAAGCCGAGGACCTCGTCCACGACGTCGTCGAACCGACGGGTCTTGTACCCGGTCGGCGTCGTCAGGCCGTTGCCGTGCATCGGGTCCGTCACCCACAGCGGGTTGGCGTCCATGCCCTTGATCGCCTCGAGCAGCTTCGGCAGCTCGTCGCGGATCTTGCCGGCGCCCATGCGGGTGATGAACGTGAGGCGCCCCGGCTCGCGGTTCGGGTCGAGCTTGTCGACCAGGGCCTTCATGTCGTCGACCGAGGTCGTCGGGCCGAGCTTGACGCCGATCGGGTTCCGCACGCGGGACAGGAAGTCCACGTGGGCGCCGTCCAGGTCGCGGGTGCGCTCACCGATCCAGATGAAGTGTCCGGAGGTGTCGTAGGCGAGCCCGGACCGCGAGTCGATCCGGGTCATCGGGCGCTCGTAGTCCATGAGCAGCCCCTCGTGCGAGGCGTAGAACTCGACGTGCTTCAGCTCGTCGAAGTCCGCACCGCAGGCGTCCATGAAGCGGATCGCGCGGTCGATCTCCTTCGCGAGGTGCTCGTACCGGGCGTTCGCCGGGTTCGACGCGAAGCCCTTGTTCCACGAGTGCACCTGGCGCAGGTCGGCGAACCCGCCCTGCGTGAAGGCACGGACGAGGTTCAGGGTCGACGCAGCGGTGTGATAGCCCTGCACGAGGCGTCGGGGGTCGGCCTGGCGGCTCTCCGGGGTGAAGTCGTAGCCGTTCACGATGTCGCCGCGGTAGGCGGGCAGCGTGACGTCGCCGCGGGTCTCGAAGTCGCTCGAGCGCGGCTTGGCGAACTGCCCGGCCATGCGGCCCATCTTGATGACGGGCATCGACGCACCGTAGGTGAGCACGACGGCCATCTGGAGGATGGTCTTCACACGGTCGCGGATCGAGTCCGCCGTGGCGCCGGCGAACGTCTCGGCGCAGTCGCCGCCCTGCAGCAGGAACGCCTTGCCCTGGGCCGCCGACGCGAGCCGTTCACGCAGCTTGTCGACCTCGCCCGCGAAGACGAGCGGGGGCAGCGTGGCGATCTCGGCCGAGGCGGCCTCGGCCGCGCTGGCGTCCGGCCACGTGGGCTGCTGCTTGATCGGGAGCGTCCGCCAATAGTCGAGGCCCTCGATCACGTCCGGATCCTGCAGGGCGACGAAGTCGGTCGACTCGAACAAGGGTGGTACCTCTCGAAGGGATGGCCGTCCGGGCGGATGCCGGAACCATCGAATCCTAACGTGCCGAGGTGCCCCGCCCATTCCGCGTGACCTTGCCGCGGAGGACCTGCTCGCGCGCCGTGCTCGCACGCTCCTTGACACTCGTCGCGTAGACGTCGACGTACTCCTGGCGGCTCAGCCCGGCGAGCTCGTGCATGACCTCGTCGGTGACGCTGCGGAGGATGAAGCGGTCGGTCTCGAAGCCCTCGAAGCGGGAGAAGTCGAGGGGCTTGCCGAAGACGACGCCCACGCGCTTGAACTTCGGGAAGCGCTGCCCGATCTGCTGCACCTCGCGCGTGCCGACCATGGCGACCGGGACGACGGTGACGCGCCCCTCGAGGATCATGCGGGCGATGCCGGTGCGGCCCCGGTAGAGCTTGCCGTCCGGGCTGCGGGTGCCCTCGGGGTAGATGCCGAGCTGCTCACCCCGGGCGAGGACCTGCAGGCCGGTCCGGAGCGACGCCTCGGACGCCTTGCCGCCGGAGCGGTCGATGGGGAGCTGGCCGATGGCGTTGAAGAACGTCTTCGTCGCCCAACCCTTGAGCCCGCGACCGGTGAAGTAGTCGCTCTTCGCCAGGAACGACAGCCGGCGGTCGAGCACGGCGGGCAGGATCACCGAGTCGATGAACGAGATGTGGTTGGACGCGAAGATCACCGGCCCCTTCGCGGGGACGTGCTCACGACCGACGACCCACGGCCGGAAGAGCGTGAGGATGAGCGGCCCGAGCAGGAAGTTCTTCAGCAGCCAGTAGGTCATCGTCGACTCCGAGACGGTGGGGTGGTGCGACCCTACGCCGTGCGGGCGTGGATCCGAGCGAGGTCGGCCGCGCCGACGACACCGGCGTCGTTGACGAGCTCGGCGATCACGAAGTCCGGCTCCGGGTGGTAGCCCCGGGCCGGCAGGTTGTTGAGGTAGGCCTGCTTGATCGGGTCGAGCAGCCGGTCCCCCGCACTCGCGACGCCGCCGCCGAAGACGAAGAGCTGCGGGTCGAGCACGGCGGACAGCGAGGCGCAGGCCTCGCCGAGGTGCCGACCGAGCCGCCGCAGGGCCGCGAGGGCCCCCGGGTCGTCGGCCAGGATCAGGTCGCCGACGATGTGCCCGTCGAGCTCGCCGCCGTTGGCCGCACGCGCGTCGGCGAGGGCGGAACCGATGCCGCCGGCGTCCGCGACGTCGTTCGCCATGCGCTGCAGGGCACGACCGGAGCCGTACTGCTCGATGCAGCCGCGGGCGCCGCAGCCGCACGGGAGGCCGTTCGGCACGATCCGGAGGTGGCCGATCTCGCCACCGGTGCCGAAGCCCCCGCGGAAGAGGCGGTCTTCGGTGACGATCGCACCGCCGACGCCGGTCCCGATCGTCAGCATGGTCATGTCGGACACGAGCCGTCCGGCACCGAAGCGGAACTCCGCCCAGCCCGCCGCGTTGGCGTCGTTGTCGACGGTGATGTGCAGGTCACCGATGCGCTGCTGCAGCTTCTGGCGCAGCGGCTCGTTCCGCCACCGGATGTTCGGCGTGTAGTAGACGATCGACTGCGAGGCGTCGATGAAGCCCGGCGCGGCGACGCCCACCGCGCTGACCTCGTTCGCGGCGCGCAGTCGCGAGACCATCGCGACCACGTCGTCGAGCATGGCGTCCGGGTCCGCAGCGTTGGTGGCCACCCGGTCCTCGGCGACGATCTCGCCCAGTTCCGTGACGACCGCTCCCGCGATCTTGGTGCCCCCGATGTCGATTCCGATGGCGTGCACGAGGAACGAGCCTACCGGTTCCCTGCGTCCACACGGAACGCTCGACACCGCGCCCTATGCTGGCGGTGTCGCCTCGACGATGAGGCGCACTCGAATCGAACCGGCCGACAAGGGAGTCACCGTGAACGATCAGCGGCACCCAACACCGATCACCGCACCCGACCACGGCTCGGCTGCCCGACTGCTCTCCGAGCGGGCGCGGGCGACACCGGACCGTCCGATCCTCGCCGAGCGCCGCGGCGACACCTGGACCCCGATCAGCGCGGCCGACGTCGAACGTCGGGTCCGCGGGATCGCGAAGGGCTTCGTCGCCGCAGGCCTCGAGCCCGGCGCGCACGTGGCGATCCTGTCGCGCACCCGCCTCGAGTGGACGCTCGTCGACTTCGCCGTGTGGACCGCCGGCCTCGTGTCGATCCCGGTCTACGAGACCAGCTCCCCCGACCAGGTGCGCTGGATCCTCTCCGACTCCGAGGCCGTCGCGATCGTCGTCGAGCAGGAGGAGCACGCCCGCCGTGTCGCGTCGATCGCACCGGACCTGCCGCACCTCGGCCAGCACTGGACGATCGACGGCGGCGGGCTCGACGACCTCGTCCGCCTCGGCGAGGACGTCACCGACGCCGAGCTCGACGCCCGCACCGTCGACGTGCACGGCCACGACGACGCCACGATCATCTACACCTCGGGGACGACGGGCCGGCCGAAGGGCTGCGTGCTCCGGCACGACAACTTCACCGCGACCGTGGAGGGCGCGTCGGAGGCGATGCCCGAGGTCGTCGCCGACGACGCCTCGACGCTGCTGTTCATCCCGATGGCCCACGTCTTCGCCCGGTTCATCGCGGTGATGTCCGTCTCCGCGGGCGTCCTCGTCGGCCACGAGCCGGACACGAAGGACCTCATGCACGCGGTGTCGACGTTCAAGCCGTCGTTCCTGCTCGCCGTCCCGCGCGTGTTCGAGAAGATCTACAACTCCGCCGAGCAGAAGGCCGACCTCGGGGGCAAGGGTCGGATCTTCCGCGCCGCAGCGAAGACCGCGGTCGCGCACTCCGAGGCCCTCGCGAGCGGGAAGGTCCCGCTCGGGCTCGCCCTCCGGTTCAAGCTCTTCGACCGGCTCGTCTACGCCAAGCTCCGCGACGCGATGGGCGGCCGCGTCCGCTACGCCGTGAGCGGCTCGGCACCGCTCTCCCCGCGGCTGTCGCACTTCTTCCGGTCGATCGGGGTGCTCATCCTCGAGGGGTACGGCCTCACCGAGACGACCGCTCCCGCGACCGTGAACCGCGCCGGGGAGCTCCGGATCGGCAGTGTCGGCCGCGCGCTCCCGGGCGTCGAGATCCGGATCGCCGAGGACGACGAGATCCTCATCCGCGGCGTCGACGTCTTCGACCGCTACTGGCGGAACGACGAGGCCACCGCGAAGGCGCTCGTCGACGGCTGGTTCCGGACCGGCGACCTCGGCCGGCTCGACACCGACGGCGTCCTCACCGTGACCGGCCGCGCCAAGGAGCTCATCGTCACCGCCAGCGGCAAGAACGTCGCACCGGCACCGCTCGAGGACGGCATCCGCGAGCACCCGCTCATCGGACAGGTCGTCGTCGTCGGCGAGGGCAAGCCCTTCGTCGCCGCCCTCGTCACGCTCGACCGGGACATGCTCGCCGGCTGGTGCGAGACGCGCGGGATCACCCCGGCGCTCACCGCGCACGAGGCCGCCTACGACGAGCGGGTCCACCAGGCCGTGCAGGAGGCGATCGACGCCGCCAACCAGCGCGTCTCACGTGCCGAGTCGGTCCGGTCGTTCACGGTGCTCGACACCGACCTCACCGAGGCATCGGGGCACCTCACGCCGAAGCTGACGATCAAGCGCGCGGTCGTCCTGAAGGACTTCGCCGCCGACGTCGAGCACATCTACTCGGGGTCGAAGGTGCAGACCATCGCGACGCCCGTCGTCGAGGGTCGCCGCCGCCGGGGCTAGGTCCGCGACGCGTGCCAGGAGGCGGGGGGGGGGGGGGGGGGGGGGGGGCCGCGCCCCCCCCCCCCCCCCCCCGCCTCCTGTGCGTCACCCTGCGCGCGGGGCGCGACCCGTGGTCGCGTCCGCCCGCGCGCTCAGCGCTCCTGCGGTTGCTGCGTCTCCGGGGCGTCGAGGACGGCCGTCGAGGAGGTCGTGACCTGGACCTCGGTGGGGCGACGGTTGGTGCGGGTGCGGTGCGAGCTGAGCTCGTCGTTCTGTGCGGTCATGGGGATGTCCTGGGGGTGTGGGAAACGGTGTCGGTGGGAAGCCGACGGCGATACGGTACCTCTTCGTCAGGACAAAGCGACAATCCCACGTTGGGGTGTCACCACGGCGTTCACGGAACGCGGACGGTCCGGCATCCGAGGTCGGTCTCGGGCATGCCCGAGCCGGCGCCGACGGCGGTCGTGCAGAGGGTGTGCGACCCGCTCGCCAGCGGGACCGCGAAGCGGTAGCCGGAGCCGATCGGCGCGTCCGGGTGCACCTTCCGGACGTCGTTCCGGGTGAGGCCGGTCGTGCCGGTCGCGAGGACCCGCCCGGCCTCGGCGACGCGGATCGTCAGCGGCCGGGTCGTGTCCGGGTCGTAGGCCCAGCCCGCGACCGTGACCCCCGTCGCGGTGGCCGCCGGTGCCTGGTCGTGCCCGCGCGGGTCGTGGGCGCCCACCGGGGCCGCCGACATCCGGACGGGCGCCGCGGAGGTGCTCGTCGCGGTCGAGCCGTCCGGGTGCCGGAGCGTGACGGTCGCGTGGTAGCTCCCCGCCGGCAGCGTGCCGAGCACGAACGGCACGCTGTTCGCACCCTTCGCCACGGCCACGCCGTCCACCAGCACGCGCTTCGTCGTCGTGCCGTCGCGCGTCACGGTGACCTTCGCGGTCGTCCCGGCGGTCCAGGCGGCGTCGTGGAAGCCGATGCGCGTCCACCCGTTGGCTGCCGGGTCCGCGCGGAGGTGGAACGACTTGAGGTGCCAGACGGCGGCACCGCGGTCCTCGTTCGGGTCCCAGCGGAGGCTCGCGACGACCTGCTTCCACCCGGGGCTGCCCTTCGGCATCGTCTCGTCGAGGGGGTTCGTCGCCGCGAGGTCGATGCGGTTCTCGCCCGACTCGTTCGGGCCGACCGGGGTGGCGTTGGCGCCGGAGAAGGTCAGGACGTCGTTGCTGACCTGCAGGCCCTTCGCGCCGCGCACCGACCACACCAGGCGCGCCATCTTCCCGCCGCCGGGGGCGTTGCGGAGGTCGTAGGCGCCGTCGTACGACATCGACCAGGACAGCCAGTGGTACTGCTTGCCGTCGAAGGCCGACACCGGGAAGACGACCTCGGGGTCGCGCACGATCGGGCCGGCGTTCTGCGCGGTGAGGCCGACGGAGCTCCAGCTGCGGAACCGGGCGTTCTTCAGCGTGACGCCGCGCCCGGCGACGCCGTTCGTCAGGACCCAGGAGCGCCCGCGCTGGACGGCGGCGAGGTCCTTGCCCTGGTCGGGGTTCGGGCTGTCCACGACCGCGATCGGTCGGGCGACGACCCGGAAGGTGCCGTAGTCGCCCGCCGGCAGGGCGTCCTGCGGGGCGGACCCGCCGTGGAGCCGGGTCCAGTCGATGCTGACCTTCCCGCTCGGGCTCTCGCCGGTGTGGACGACGATCGGCTGCACGCGGAGCAGCGTCGGCTTCGAACCGGTCCAGGGGACGTGCCCGCCCATGACGGACTTGCCGGTGAGGTCGACGTCGACGACGTGGTTCCCCTTCTCGACCTTCGCCGTCACGCCGCCCATGCAGCTGAGCGATCGTGCTGCGCAGGTGAACCAGCTGATCGCGATCTGCCGGCCAGCGTACGGCTGGTCCATCGAGACGGAGAGGTGCGTGTAGCGCTTCGTGTCGATCGGGTGGAGGGCGCCGTCGCGGCCGTAGGGCAGCGTGCCGGGCATGGTCTCGACCGGGGAGAAGTAGGTGGAGCGCTCGAGGGTGCCGATCAGGTGGCCCTTGCTGATCGAGTAGCGGCCGTAGCCGACGCGGTCGGTGTTCTGGTCGGCGGTGTTGCTGTAGTCCCAGGGGTCGCCGAAGGTCTCGGTGGCGTAGTCGGGCGACTCGGTGTAGGTCGGCACGCTCGCGGCGGTGGCGGCTTCGGCCGGCGCGGTGGTGGCCGGGCCGACGGCGGTGGCCGCGGCGACGCCGAGGACGCCGAGGACGGCGACGACGGCGCGGCGGGCTGGTCCCTGTGTCATGGTGCTCCCCTGGTCGACGCGGTCACCGTACCCAGGAGTGCGCACGCACCTCACCCCCGAGTCAGGGTGCCGCCCGACCGAGGGTGGGCACTTCGGAGGACTAGTGGAACCAGTCCTGCGCGCGGATGTCGCGGAGCGCCTGGCGGCGGATCTCCGGGTCGAGCGTCATCACGTACACGGTGCCGTCGAGGTGGTCCACCTCGTGCTGGAGCGCCTCGGCCATGAGCCCGGTGCCCTCGAGCACGACCTCGGCCCCGTCGACGTCGACCCCGCGGACCTTCGCGTACGGGTACCGGCGCGTGGGGTACGACAGGCCGGGGACGGAGAGACAGCCCTCGTCCATGAGCTCCGGCTCCCCCGACACCTCGACGATCTCGGGGTTGAGCACGTAGCCGACCTCGCCGTCGACGTTGTACGAGAAGGCGCGCAGACCGACACCGATCTGGGGAGCGGCGACGCCGGCGCGGCCGGGCTCCTTGACGGTGTCGACCAGGTCCTGCACGAGGTCGCGGATGCCCGCGCTGCCGAGCGCGTCTGGACGGATCGGGTCGGCCGGGGACCGGAGGACGGGGTCGCCGAACAGGCGGATGGGACGGACGGTCAATTTACTGCAGCACCACCAGGAGGTCGCCGGCGTCCACCTGCTGGGTCACCGGGATCGCGAGTCGGCCGACGGTCCCCGCGACGGGTGCCGTGATGGCCGCTTCCATCTTCATCGCCTCGATGCTCGCCACGGCCTGTCCGGCCTCGACGACGTCACCGACGGCGACCTTGAGCGTCACGACACCGGAGAACGGTGCCGCGACGTGCTTCGGGTCGGTCTTGTCCGCCTGCTCGGCGGCCTTGGTCTCGACCTCGATCGAGCGGTCGCGGACGTACACCGGGCGGAGCTGCCCGTTCATCGTCGCCATGACCGTGCGGACGCCGCGCGCGTCGGCCTCGCCGATCGCCTCGAGCCCGACGAACAGGTCGACGCCCTTGCCGAGCGGCACGACGTGCTCCTGCTCGGGGCGCAGGCCGTACAGGTAGTCGACGGTCGGGACGACGGACAGGTCGCCGTACTGCTCGCGGACGCGCTCGAACTGCTGCGTCGGCTGCGGGAAGAGCAGGCGGTTGAGGGCCTGTCGCCGTTCGGGACCGGGGGTGTCCAGGTGTGCGCGCTCGGCGTCCGGCACCGGCGTGATCTCGAGCCGGACGTCGCGGCCCGCGAGGACCTTCGACCGGAAGGGCTCGGGCCAGCCACCGGGGAGGTCGCCGAGTTCGCCGGCCATGAAGCCGACGACGGAGTCCGGGATGTCGTACTTCTGCGGGTTCTGCTCGAAGTCGACCGGGTCGGCGTCCACCGCGGCCAGCTGCAGCGCGAGGTCCCCGACGACCTTCGACGACGGCGTGACCTTCGTGGGGCGGCCGAGGATCCGGTTCGCCTCGGCGTACCAGTCCTCGACCTGCTCGAAGCGGTCGCCGAGCCCGAGCGCGATCGCCTGCTGGCGGAGGTTCGACAGCTGACCGCCGGGGATCTCGTGCTTGTACACGCGGCCCGTCGGACCCGGCAGGCCCGACTCGAACGGCGCGTACGCACGACGCACGGCTTCCCAGTACGGCTCGAGGTCGCCGACGGCGTCGAGGGAGAGCCCCGTGTCGCGCTCGGTGTGCGCCAGGGCGGCGACGAGCGCGGACATGCTCGGCTGGCTGGTCGTGCCGGCCATCGGCGCGGCGGCGACGTCCACCGCGTCGGCACCGGCACGGGCCGCGGCGAGGAGCGTCGCGAGCTGACCGCCCGCGGTGTCGTGCGTGTGCACGTGCACCGGCTGGTCGAAGCGCGCACGCAGGGCGGTGACGAGCCGCTCGGCCGCGCCGGCGCGGAGCAGGCCGGCCATGTCCTTGATGCCGATGACGTGCGCACCGGCCTCGACCATCTGCTCCGCGAGGCGGAGGTAGTAGTCGAGCGTGTAGAGGTCCTCGGACGGGTCGAGGAGGTCGGCGGTGTAGCAGAGCGCCGCTTCGGCGACGGCCGTGTCGGTGGCGAGCACCGCCTCCAGGGCCGGACGCAACTGGCTGACGTCGTTGAGCGCGTCGAACACGCGGAACACGTCGACACCCGTCGCGGCCGCCTCGGCCACGAACGCGTCCGTCACCTCGGTCGGGTACGGCGTGTAGCCGACGGTGTTGCGTCCGCGGAGCAGCATCTGGATCGGGATGTTCGGCATCGCCTCGCGCAGCGAGGCGAGCCGCTCCCACGGGTCCTCGCCGAGGAAGCGGAGCGCCACGTCGTAGGTGGCACCGCCCCAGGCCTCGACGCTGAGCAGCTGCGGCGTGAGTCGGGCGACGTACGGAGCGACCGCGACGAGGTCCTTCGTGCGCACACGGGTCGCGAGGAGCGACTGGTGGGCGTCGCGCATCGTCGTCTCGGTGACGGCGAGCTCGGTCTGGCCGCGGAGCGCCTTCGCCCACTCGGCCGGACCCAGCAGGCGGAGGCGGTCGCGCTGCCCCTCGGGGACCGGGGCGCCGAGGTCGATCGTCGGCAGCTTCTCGCTCGGCTCGACGGTCTGCGGGCGACGCTCGCCGTTCGGCTTGTTCACCGTCACGTCGGCGAGCCAGTTCAGCACCTTCGTGCCGCGGTCCTTCGAGACGTGGCCGCCGAACAGCTGCGGGCGCTCCTCGATGAACTTCGTCGAGATGTCGCCGCGGTCGAAGTCGGGGTCCTCGAGCACGGCCTGCAGGAACGGGATGTT
The DNA here is from genome assembly GCF_037144815.1 of Curtobacterium sp. USHLN213. Classification (NCBI taxonomy): domain Bacteria; kingdom Bacillati; phylum Actinomycetota; class Actinomycetes; order Micrococcales; family Microbacteriaceae; genus Curtobacterium; species Curtobacterium sp. USHLN213. The sequence continues at coordinate 264,035 of NZ_JBBCYQ010000003.1, forward strand.
CGTGGAGACGCCGCGGATGCGGAACTCCGCGAGGGCGCGCTTCGCCCGGGCCACCGCCGCCGGGAAGTCCCGCCCGCGGCAGGTCATCTTCGCGAGCATCGAGTCGAAGTGCGGGCTGATCTGCGCGCCGGTGGCGACCGTGCCGCCGTCGAGGCGCACGCCCGCGCCACCCGGGCTGCGGTAGGTCGTGATGCGACCCGTGTCCGGGCGGAAGCCCTGCGTCGGGTCCTCGGTGGTGATGCGTGTCTGCAGGGCGGCGCCGTGCACGCGGACGCTGTCCTGCGACAGGCCGAGGTCGCCGAGGGTCTGTCCGGCGGCGATGCGCATCTGCGACTGGACGAGGTCGACGTCCGTGACCTCTTCGGTGACGGTGTGCTCGACCTGGATGCGCGGGTTCATCTCGATGAAGACGTGCTGGCCCGCACGCTCGCCCTCGGTGTCGAGCAGGAACTCCACCGTGCCGGCGTTCACGTACCCGATCGACCGGGCGAAGGCGACGGCGTCGCGGTGCAGCGCCTGCGCGATCGCCGGGTCGAGGTTCGGCGCCGGCGCGATCTCGACGACCTTCTGGTTCCGGCGCTGGACCGAGCAGTCGCGCTCGAAGAGGTGGATCGTGCCCGCGTCCGTGCCGGTGGCGTCGGCGAGGATCTGCACCTCGATGTGGCGCGGACGGATGACGGCCTGCTCGAGGAACATCGTCGGGTCGCCGAAGGCGCTGTCGGCCTCGCGCATCGCCTCTTCGAGGGCCGCACGCAGCTCGGGCTTCGTCTCCACCCGGCGCATGCCACGGCCGCCGCCACCGGCGACGGCCTTCGCGAACACCGGGAACCCGATGGCGTCCGCGCCGGCGAGGAGTTCCTCGATGTCGCGGCTCGCCGGGGTGCTCGCGAGGACCGGGACACCGGCCGCGACCGCGTGTTCCTTCGCGGTGACCTTGTTGCCCGCCATCTCGAGCACGTGCTCGCCCGGGCCGATGAACGTGATGCCCGCGGCGGCGGCAGCGGCGGCGAGCTCCGGGTTCTCGGACAGGAAGCCGTAGCCCGGGTAGATCGCGTCGGCACCCGACTCACGTGCGACACGCACGATCTCGGAGACGTCCAGGTAGGCACGGACGGGATGTCCGCGCTCCCCGATCAGGTAGGCCTCGTCCGCCTTGAGGCGGTGCAGGGAGTTGCGGTCCTCGTACGGGTAGACGGCGACGGTCTTCGCCCCCAGCTCGTACGCGGCCCGGAAGGCACGGATGGCGATCTCGCCACGATTGGCGACCAGGATCTTGCTGAACACGAGGTCCCTTTCAGCCCGGGTTGAGGTGAGACAACCCTACTGGCGGTAACGTTGCTCACCGTGCATGTACTCAGCGTGAGCTCCCTCAAGGGTGGTGTCGGCAAGACGACGGTGACGCTCGGCCTGACTTCGGCCGCGTTCGCCAAGGGACTGCGCACGCTGGTGGTGGATCTCGACCCGCAGTCGGACGTCTCGACCGGCCTCGACATCAACATCTCCGGCCACCTCAACGTGGCGGACGTCCTCGAGAACCCGAAGGAGAAGATCGTCCGTCAGGCGATCGCCCCCTCGGGGTGGACGAAGGGCTCCCAGGGCAAGATCGACGTCATGGTCGGATCGCCCTCGGCCATCAACTTCGACGGGCCGCACCCGTCCATCCGTGACATCTGGAAGCTCGAAGAGGCACTCGCCAACGTCGAGCAGGACTACGACCTCGTCCTCATCGACTGCGCGCCGTCGCTGAACGCCCTCACCCGCACCGCCTGGGCAGCGTCCGACCGCGTGACCGTCGTCACCGAGCCCGGACTCTTCTCGGTGGCCGCTGCCGACCGTGCCCTCCGCGCGATCGAGGAGATCCGTCGCGGGCTCTCCCCCCGCCTGCAGCCGCTCGGCATCATCGTGAACCGGGCCCGCGTGCAGTCGCTCGAGCACCAGTTCCGCATCAAGGAGCTCCGCGACATGTTCGGCCCGCTCGTGCTCTCGCCGCAGCTGCCCGAGCGGACCTCGCTGCAGCAGGCGCAGGGTGCGGCGAAGCCCCTGCACGTGTGGCCGGGTGAGTCGGCGCAGGAGATGGCGAAGAACTTCGATCAGCTGCTCGAGCGCATCATGCGCACGGGCAAGATCGGCCCGTACGCCGAGGGCGGCGCGGCCTAGGGCGCGTCGCGCCCGCTGGCGTGGGGCGTGGGGCGTGGGCCCGTTCGGCTTCGCCGAGCGGGCCTTTTCCGTCATGCTCGGGCGGCCGGACCGGCCGTTCTCGACCGCTCGGCGTCGGGCACGCGGCGTGTCCCGACCGCTCGCCGGCGAACCCGCAGCTCGGCTCCGGTGGGTCGCGCACGGCGCGTCGATTCATCCCTCCGTCGACTGCCAGGAGGCACGGCTCGCCTCCGCCCCGCCGCACACCTCCGGCACGCACCGCGTGGGCGGAACACGCCGCGGGCCGTCCGCCGCACGGGCGGAACACGCCGCGGGCACGTCCATCGAACGGGCGGAACACGCCGCCGGACCTCCGCCGAACGGGCGGAACACGCTGCGGGCCGTCCGCCGAGTGACGTTCCCCGGCAGGCCTCGTGCGGACGGACATGGGGCCAGCCGTCCGCCGAACGGGCAGAACACGCCGTGGACCGCTCGCCGAGTGGGCACGAACGGCCGCTGTGCGTCGCCGAGCGTGACGTATTTCGCCCGCTCGGCGCCGCGCGGGACTAGGACGCGCGGGAAGCCCGGCGGGCGGCGAGCTCGTCGTCGGGGTCGGCCGCCGGCGTCGCGTCGAGTTCGACCAGCGAGGACTCGACCTCGCGCAGGACCTTGCCCACCGCGATGCCGAACACGCCCTGACCCCGCGAGACCAGGTCGATGACCTCGTCGTCGGAGGTGCAGAGGTACACCGAGGCACCGTCCGACATGAGCGTCGTCTGCGCCAGGTCCGAGACGCCGGACTCGCGCAGCTGGTTCACGGCGGTGCGGATCTGCTGGAGGGAGATGCCCGTGTCGAGCAGGCGCTTCACGAGCTTGAGCACGAGGATGTCGCGGAAGCCGTACAGCCGCTGCGACCCGGAGCCCGCGGCCCCGCGGATCGTCGGCTCGACGAGCTCGGTGCGGGCCCAGTAGTCGAGCTGGCGGTAGGAGATGCCGGCAGCACGAGCAGCGACGGTACCGCGGTACCCGTTCTGCTCGTCGTGCTCGGGCAGACCGTCGGTGAAGAGCAGCCCGAGGTCGTACCGGGTCATCTCCGACTCGGTGCCGGGGGTGTCGTTCCCACTCATCAGGCTGCCTTCCACGACGATCGAGCTCCCAACTGAACGTTCAATGACGGGTTGAGAGTTGTTCCGAGGTCCACGGTAGCGACTCGGACCGCTCCGGCGCGGGACATCCGACTCGGCGCGTCCGGCGTGTCGAGGATACGCCCCACCCACCGACGCGCACCAGCGGTCGACGAGGGACGAGCCACGACGCGCGTCATGCGTCGAGACGCCCGATCGCCGTGCGGATGAGGTTCGACCGGATCACCTCGAGGTGGCCGGCGATCTCGCGCGCGAGCTCGGTCGCCTTCGCCCGGGACGTGGCGTCACCGCGGCGGGACACCGGCATGAGCGCGGACTCGATGAGCCCGACCTCGCGCTCGGCGACGCTGCGCATCGTGCGGAGGTGCCGCGGTTCGATCCCGGTGCGCTGGAGTTCGACGAGGGCCTTGAGCACCGAGACCCCGTCGTCGCCGTACGTGTCGGCAGCGGGCAGCAGCGACGCCGAGACCGCGTCGGCGAGGAGCATCGGCGAGGCACCGGCAGCCCGGACCGTCTCGTCGCGGGTGTAGCGCCGCTCACGCCCGAGGATGGACGGCTTCGGCGCGTCGCCGCCCCCGGGGAGGACCGGTTCACGCCCGGCGTCGAGGTCGGCCAGGTAGTCCTTGATGACCTTGAGCGGGAGGTAGTGGTCGCGCTGCAGCCCGAGCACGATCCGGAGCCGCTCGACGTCGGCCGCCGAGAACTTCCGGTAGCCGCTCGCGGTACGGATCGGGGTGACGAGCTCGCGCTCTTCGAGGAACCGGAGCTTCGAGCTCGACAGGTCCGGGAACTCCGGCTTGAGGCGTGCGAGGACCTGCCCGATCGTGAGCAGGTCCGGGACCGCGGACCCCGCCCGGGCCGCGGCGGACCGTGCGGCCACTACGCGGTCGCCAGGCGCGCCAGGTCGACCCGGGAGGCGTAGAAGGTCAGGCGGAACTTGCCGACCTGCACTTCGGACCCGTCGGTGAGGAGTGCTTCGTCGATGCGGACGCCGTCGAAGTACGTGCCGTTGAGCGACCCGTTGTCCTTCACGCTGAAGCTCGTGCCGTGGCGGAGGAACTGCGCGTGCTTGCGCGACACGGTGACGTCGTCGAGGAAGATGTCGGCGTCGGGGTGGCGCCCCGCCGTGGTGACGTCCGAGTCGAGGAGGAACCGCGCACCGACGTTCGGCCCGCGACGGACCACGAGCAGCGCCGACCCGGAGGGCAGCGCGTTGATCGCTTCACGTTCTTCGGCGGACACACCGGACTCGGCAGTGAGCGCCGCCCCCATGTCCATGCTGAAGGTCAGTGTGGTGTCGACCAGCCGCTGCTCAGGGGTCTTCTGACCGTCCGGCTGCGGGACCACTGGTTCTGGCATCGTGGACCTCCTCCTCTTGGCGCACCAGCGTATCGGAAACGAGCGGCCGAACGGGAGCCCCGAACGGGGCTGGGGACAACTCGGCAGAACGCGTACAGCGAACGTACCGGGAACACGGATGCGTCAGCGCCCGCGCGCGAGCAGCCACAGCAGGTAGGGCGCCCCGATGACCCCGGTCACCACACCGACGGGCAGCGCGTTCCCCGGGATCGCGAACTGCGCGATGAGGTCGCTCGCCAGCGTGATCGCGGCACCGACGGCGGCGGTCGACCCGAGGGCGACCCGTCCGCCCCCGACGAGCCTCCGGGCGATGGGGGCCGCCATCAGCGCGACGAAGGACACCGGTCCCGCGGTGGCCACGGCGGCGGCGGTCAGGCACACGGCGGTCAGCAAGAGCAGCACCTTCGCGCGGTTCGGCCGGAGCCCGAGCGCCGAGGCCACCTCGTCGCCGAGGGTCAGCACGGTGAGCCGCGAGGACTGCAGGAGGGCGAGTGCCGTGAACACGACGAAGACGACGGCGAGGACCCCGACGAGGTTCCGGTCGACGGCGTTCAGGCTGCCGGAGAGCCAGAGCAGCGCGGTGCCGGCCTGGGTGACCGTGCCGCTCGTGAGCATCCACCCGGTGATGCTCAGGCAGATCGCCGCGACGCCGATGCCCACGAGGACGACCCGGTTGCCGGTGATCCCCCGACGCCACGCGAGTCCGGCGATGACGAGGGAGACGAGGACCGCACCGACGAGCACCACCGAGAACAGGGTCCCGCCGCTCGCGCCGAACAGGACGATGGCGGTCAGGCCCGAGGCGCTCGCGCCCGAGGTGATGCCGATGACGTCCGGACTCGCGATGGGGTTCCGGACGACGCTCTGCACGATGCCCCCGGCCACGCCGAGCGACGCCCCCACGAGGATCGCGCCGGCGACCCGTGGGCCACGGAGCTGCCCGATCACGAAGTCCGAGACGGTGTCGCCGTGCCCGACGAGCGCGCTCGCGACCTGCACGGGCGAGAGCGGGATCTCGCCGACGCCGAGCCCGACGAGCACGAGGGCGACGAGCAGGACGAGGACGGCACCGAGCACGAGCCACTCGCGGCGCACGGCGGTCACAGGCCCTTCACCGCCCGCGACCGCACGAGCCAGATGAACACCGGCGCGCCGATGAGTGCCGTGACGATCCCGACCTGCAGCTCCCCCGGGTACGCCACGACGCGGCCGATCACGTCGGCGACGAGCAGCAGCGCCGGCGCGACGATGGCCGACAGCAGGATCGTCCACCGGTGGTCCGGCCCGCTCAACCGACGGACGGCGTGCGGCACGGCGAGCCCGATGAACGCGATCGGTCCGGCCGCCGCGACGGCCGACCCGGCGAGGAGCACGGTGACGACTCCCCCGACGGCGCGCACGAGCACGACGCGCTGCCCGAGCGACGCGGCGAGCTCGTCACCGAGCGCGAGCGTGTTGAGCGACCGGCCGAGGGCGAAGGCGATGACGAGTCCGACGAGCACCGGGACCGTGATCACGCCGGCGGTGCCGAGGTCCTTGCCGGCCAGCGCTCCGACCTGCCAGAAGCGCAGCTGGTCGAGGAGGCTCTGGCTCGTCACGAGCACCGCCGTGGTGATCGAGGACAGTGCAGCGGCGACGACGGCCCCGGACAGGGCGAGTCCGACGGGCGACAGCCCCCGACGGGCGACGGCGGCGATGCCGTACACGAGGAGCGCGGCGAGGGCGGCCCCGAGGAAGGCGAACGGCAGGTACGCGGCGGTGCCGCTGACGCCGAACAGCGCGATCCCGGCGACGACCGCGAGCGCGGCCCCGGAGTTGATGCCGAGGACGCTCGGATCGGCGAGCGGGTTCCGGGTGACGCCCTGCATGACGGCGCCGGCGACCCCGAGCGCGGACCCGGCGAGGAGTCCGACGACGGTGCGGGGCACGCGGTTGCCGAGCACGATCAGGCCGATCTCGTCGTTCCGTCCGGGGTGCAGGACGGTGTCGAGCACGGTGCCGAGCGGGATCGGACGGGAGCCGAAGGCCACCGAGAGCGCCACCGCCACGACGAGGACGACCACCGCCAGCACGGTGGCGCCGACGAGGCGGGACACGGAGCTGGGCGCAGGAGGGGTGGGCGACGGCGAACGCATGGGAAGTAAGGCAACCCTAACGGACGACGTCGTACGGCGACCCCCGAGCAAGCCGTGAGCAGCCGCAGGGTCCGTTCATAGGCTCGTCATGGGAACCGGGCCTGTACTCGTACCCATCGACGCCCGACCGGGCAGCCGAGGGACGACCGGAGAGCACTGATGAACGAGACCCCGAACCCCGCCGCCGACGAGAACGGCACCGCCCGCACCGACGCCGCGCAGCCGCAGGCCGGGGCGACGTGGGAGGCACCGCACGCCGACCCGTCGACCCTCCGCTCGGCCTACGCGTTCGACGGCAGCGGCCCGTTCCTCTACGGGCCCGACGGCTCCGGCCCCTACGGCTACACCCCGGACGGCCGCGGCCCGTTCCTCATCGGCAGCCCGTCGCTCCCCGGGTTCCAGCACGGCTGGGTGCACGGCGCCGCCGCAGCGAACCACGGCACGAAGCGGCCCCGGCGACTGGGCTTGATGATCGGCTCCGGCATCGCGGCCCTGGCGATCGTCGGTGCGGCGGGCGGGACCGCGCTCGGCCTGTCCTCGCAGCACACGACCACCACCTCGAGCCAGTCGCAGGGCACGACGCTGCCGGACACCGGATCGGGTTCCGGCACCGGCTCCGACGGCAGCGGCACGAACGGCTTCACGGTGCCGGGCGACGGCACCGGCAGCGGGTCGAGCGACGGCGGCAGCGGCACGAGCACCGAGTCCGCGGCGACCGCGGCGACGAGCGCCCAGAAGAAGGGCGTCGTGACGATCAACACCGTCCTCAACTACGACGAGTCGTCGCAGGCGGCCGGCACGGGCATGATCCTCACCTCGAACGGCACGATCCTCACGAACAACCACGTCATCCAGGGCGCGACGAGCATCACGGTCACCGACGAGACGACCGGCAAGGAGTACAAGGCCGACGTCGTCGGGACGGATGCCACCCACGACGTCGCGGTCCTCAAGCTCGAGGGCGCGTCGGGCCTGTCCACGGTGACGCTCGACGACGACGGCGAGCCGAGCACCGGCGACACCGTGACCGACGTCGGCAACGCCGAGGGCACCGGCAACCTCGTCGCCGCCGAGGGCACCGTGACCGCGACCGACCAGGACATCCAGGTGCAGAGCGAGTCGGGCACGGGCACCGAGTCGCTGCAGGGACTCATCGAGGTCGCGGCGGACATCGTCTCGGGCGACTCGGGCGGTCCGGTGCTCGACAGCGAGGGCGAGGTCGTCGGCATGGCCACCGCGGCGTCCTCGGGCACGGCGGACGTCACCGGGTACGCGATCCCGATCACCACGGCGAAGTCGATCGCGGACAAGATCCTCGCGGGCGAGTCGTCGTCGACGATCACCATCGGACTGCCGGCGTTCCTCGGGGTCGAGGTCAGCGGGACGGCTTCGACGGGCGGCGTCGCGGTCGCCGGCACGGTCGAGGGCTCCGGCGCCGCGTCGGCCGGTCTCGCCGCCGGCGACACGATCACGAGCATCGACGGCACGGCCGTGGCGAGCTCGGACGCGCTCACCTCGGCGATCCAGTCGCACTCGGTCGGGGACAAGGTGACGGTCGGGTACACCGACAGCACCGGTGCCGCGAAGACCGTCACGGTCACCCTGACCGCCGGCCCCGCGGCCTAGCAGAGAACGGCTCAGCCGAGCAGCGCCCGCACCACCGACCGGTACACGTTCGCCGGGGAGTCCGTCGTGAAGACGGTCTCCCCGGCGTCCGTGCGTCCGACACGCGCGAAGCCCTGCCCCGCCGCGTGCACGACGACGATCGGCTTCGGCTTGCCGGGCCGCCGCAGCGACGACACCGTCCACGGAGCCGCCCAGAAGCGCGCGAGCCGCGGGGCCGCCTCGGCGATCGCCGTCGGCAGGTCGGGGGCGGCGTCCGCCCCGGAGGTCCGACGCCCGAGCAGGTCCGCCCGGAGCGACCCCGTGCGGAACGGGAAGGTCCACGCCGGACCGATGCCGAGCCTCCCGGCAACGAGCGCGACCACGCGCTCGACCGGCAGCTGCGCGATCACCGCGCCCGCCTCGTCCGTCCCGTCCACGATGGTCTCCGACCAGGCCTGGAGGCGCGTGGCGCGCCCGTCGGGCAGCCGCTGTTCCAGGGTGACGGGCTGGGCATCGCCCTCCCACGGTGCGAGGAGCGCCTGCGTCGACTCGGGCAGGGTGCCGAGCCGGCCGACCAGGCCGGACTCGATGAGCTCGCGGCCGGCGGGCGTGCGGAGGAGCGTGGGGTTCCAGCGACGGCCGGCGAGCGAGCGCAGGGTGGCGAGGGCCTCGGAGCCGAGGTGGGTGCCCTCGAGGTCGGCGGCCGGTGCGGGCTCGGGCAGTGCCTCGAGGTCGCGCTGCACCCGCGACGGCGCCGGTTCGGTGGCGCGGACGCTGTCGAGCACGGCGAACACGAGGTCGTCGGTGGCGAGCATCCGGGCGAGGGGCCGCTCGATGGTGAGGTCGACGCGGTGCCGCCCGGTGACGAAGAGCAGGTGCGCTCCCGCGACGTCGCCGCCCTCGTCGGGCCGGACGTACTCGACGAGGCGCGCCGGCGCTCCCGCGGTCGTCCACGGGTCGGAGCCGATGAGTCGGAGCCCCTCGACCGAACCGGGGAGGCGTTCGAGCAGACTCGTGTGCTCCTCCGCGACGGTCCGGTCGCTCGGACGGGATCGGACGGTGAGCACGACGTCGTCGCCGGTGACGCGCAGGTCCGCCTGTGCCGAGTCCTCACGGCGCCACGCGTCGGGGCGGCGGAGGGTCAGGCGGGCGGTGCGGTCCTCGGTGCCGAGTGGGACGGGGACGGCCATGGCACGAGGCTACGTCGGGGCCGGTGCGGGGGCGGTGGCGGCTCGCCGGGGGCGCGCGCTTCCGGTGCGCGCGGGGTCGGACCGGCGGACTCAGGGGCGGCGCGGGCGTGGCGCGGGCGGCGGCGGGACCGGCTTCGCGGCGACGACGTCGGCGAGCGCCACCTCGACCGGGCCCCGGCGGGTGTCGATCGTCACGGACGACGCGGTCCGGGCGACGATGACCCCGAGCGCGTCCTGCGCTCCCCCGCCGTGGTGCGCCCGCACGACCACGCGGTCCCCGACCGCAGCGTCCCGGAGGACCCCGAGCGCCAGAGCCCGGGCGATCGCGTCCTGACCGGTGCCCTCCACGCCCCCAGCGTAGGGCGCGCCTAGAGTGTGGGGATGGCCAAGGCACGCGTGGACAGCTGGATCTGGGCGGTGCGGATCACGAAGACCCGCTCCGCCGCGACCGCCGCGTGCAAGGCCGGCCACGTCCGGGTGAACGGGGAGCGTGCGAAGCCCGCGCAGCCGATCGGCCCCGGGGACGAGGTCCGGGTCCGGCAGAACGGGTTCGACCGGATCGTCGTCGTCACGGGGATCATCCTCAAGCGGACGAGCGCACCCGAGGCCGCGAAGCACTTCGAGGACAAGACCCCGCCGCGGCTCCCCAAGGAGGAGGCCGGCTTCGTCCCGATGCGCGACCGCGGCGCCGGACGCCCGAGCAAGCGGGAGCGCCGCGACCTCGAGAAGCTCCGCGGCTACTGACCCCGCCGTCCCGCCAACGCCATCAGACGAAGCGGACGGTCTGCTGCAGACGGTCGCGGACCTCGAACACGTCGACGCTCCCCTCGGGCGACCACACGCCACCCAGTACCTGCCCGAGCGCACTGCGGCGGACGACGAGCGCCGTGGGTTTCCGGGGGGAGCCGACGACCTGCACGTCCTCGTCCACCGCGGAGTCCGGCACCACGAGCAGCCGGCCGGTGAAGCGCACCCGGGTCTGCTTCTGCACGGCGCGGGCGGCCCGGACGAGTTCCTTCACGGGGCGCTCCCCCGGTGCCAGGGTCTCCCCCGTGATCTCGCCGTGCTCGACGCGGACCGGGGCGCCCCAGTCGATCGACTCGACGGCCCACAGGCCGCTCGGGGTGAGGACCGCGTGGTCGAGCTTGCCCTCGGCCCCCGCGTCGAGGTCGTGCCAGACCGTCACGCCGATGCCCATCTCGGAGACGATCGACGCGGTCGCCTCCTCGGCGAGCGCCTCGGCCAGCAGCCGTCGGATGTGCCGGGGAGCGGAGCGGATGAGCGTGGGGTCGTAGGGGTCCTCGATGGGGTCCCCGAGGCCGACCCACTCGCGCTCGGCCTGCAGGAAGACCTCGCGCGATCGCCCGCCGGGATGTCCGTGGGACCGGGCCCGCGGACGTGCATCGCGACGCGCTGCCGGGGGTGCGTAGGCGTCGCGGCCGGTGTCGCTCCTCCAGGCGGAGGAACCGGACGGGCCGGACGCGCTCTGCTGGCTGCCGCGCTGGGATCCCGCGTCGTAGGCGCGGCGTGCGGCGGGGGTGCCGATGCGTTCCCAGGCGATCTGGACCTGGCGGAAGCGGCGGGCGTCGCCGCCGAGGTCGGGGTGGGACTCGCGGGCGGCGCGGCGGTAGGCGCGGCGGAGTTCGTCGTCGTCGGCGGTCGCTCGGACGCCGAGGACTTCGTACGGGGTGGCGTCGGCCGGGCTGTCGGTCATGGCCCTGCGACATTACCCGAGGGAGCGTCGGAGTCCGCCGCGTGGCTGCTGGGTGCTGCCTGGAGGCGCGGGTCGGGTCCGGTACGTCGGCGCCGGGTCTGCGACGAGGCACCTGTCGATCGACCGGTGCGGTGTCGCGGACGGCGTGCGGGACCGGGATGGTCAGGCGACGGCGAAGGAGACGGGGGCCGCGAGGAACGATCCGTACCGGTCGGCGGCGGCCTCGAGGGCGCGGACCGCACCGGCGTCGAGCGGCTCGAAGGGCGTGACGGTGACCCGGACGTCGCGGGTGCGCTCGGTGCGGCTCCAGGTCCCGACGACCCGACCCCGCACGACGGCCATCGGCAGGAACATGCCGTTGGCACCGGGGACGACCCGGTCGGCGTGCACGGGGTCGAGCTGGACGGAGCGGTCGGCGTACCCGAGGAGGTACTCGTCGAACCCGGGCAGGAGGTGCCCGGTCGGCACGCCCCCGGGGTCGGGTCGGTCGGCGAGGGCGAGGAGTCCGTCGCCGAGGTCCTCCACGGCGTCGCCGGCCACTGATCGGGCACGCCGGACGTCGCCGAGCGGCAACTTCGTCCACGAGGCGGTGTCGGCCTCGGTCACCGGGCCCCTCCCGCGCAGGTGACCGATCAGCACCCGCCGCAGGGCCTCGTCGCGGTCGGGCAGGTCGGCCGTCGCCGGTGCCCACTCGTCGAGGAGCACGAGCCCCTGGCCGACGCGGGCGGTGGGCCCCCAGGCGACCATCCCCTCGAGCGCGAGGCGGAGCAGCACGTGGTACCCCAACCCTCGCGTCGGGTCGATGCCGGCGGCTCGGTAGACGTCGAACAGGTCGTCGCGCACGAGTGACCGGCCGCCGGACAGTGCGTCGGCCGTGGCGTCCCGGGCGGTGCGGAGGACGTCGTCGTCGATGCCGAGCTCGGTCGCACGCCGGGCGATGGAGCGGATCGTCCGATCGGCGGTGAGGGAGAGCAGCAGTCGGAGGTCGTCGGGGCGCATCGCGTGCAGGGTGCCGCGCATCGGCCACGAACGGACGACCTCGCCGCGGTCGAACGCGGCGCGGACGTCGTCGCGCGTGGACCCGGGAGCGCGGACGCCGATGGCCCAGGTGACCTGCCCGAGGTCCTGCCCCTGGACGGCGAGCATGCGTTCCACCACCGCGCTCGGCCCGAGCCCGGGCACGGCGATCCCCTGGGCGGCGAGGCGCATCGCGCGCAGCTGGGCCGGTGTGGTCGTCATGGCACCAGCATCGCCGTCGCGGTCAGGCGACGGCCGCGGTGATCTCGTCGGCGTGCTGCTCGATGTACGCCACGTCGGCCCGGTAGAGGTCGGCGTGCCCGTGCTGCAGGTCGCTGACGAACTTCGGGTTCCCGGCCGCCGCCTCGGTCTCCATGGTCGTGACCAACGCGACGAGGGAGCCGAGGATCGTCTCGGCGAGGACCTCGCGCGACCGGGCGTCCAGCTCGTAGGCGCGGCAGAACTCGGCGGCGCGGTCGAGCCGTTCGTCGAGCGACGGCGCGGTCGACCCCTCGACGACGCCGGTGGTGAACGGCGCGAACCGGTACACGGCACTGGCCACGTCCCAGACCCGCGGCCCGGGGTGCGCGGTGTCGAAGTCGATGAGCCCGACCGCGGCGATGCCGTCGTAGACGCAGTTGTACGGCGCGAAGTCGCCGTGCACGATCGTCTCGGCGGGGTACCGCTCCGCCTGGGACCAGACGTCGCGGTCGTCGTCGCGCGTGAAGGTGGCGGCGGCGTCGTGGTAGTGCCGCAGCAGCCGGGCGGTCGTGACGAGGGCGGCCTCGCTCGCGACGTCGGCCGTCCACGGGTACTCCCCCGCTTCGCCGGGGACGAACGAGACGGTCTCGAGCGTGTGCCCGAGCTCGATCGGTTCCGGTGCTGCGACGAACCCCTGTTCGTGCAGGTGGGCGAGCAGCCGGTGCACGGTCGGCGTCCACGGCCCTGCCGGGCGGTGCACGCGATCGTCGGCCCTGGTGATCCGCTCCATCGGAACCTCCTGTTGTACGTCTCCGTTGACGTGGTGGCCCAGCGTATCCGCCCGTGCGCCCCGGTGTCGCGGTCCACGTGTGAACAGCGCGTGACACGACCGCATGCACCGTTGCATGCAAGGGGTAGGATCGTCGACCGTGAGCACCCCGAGCACGAACACCACCGCCCAGGCAGCGTCCGACCGGGCCTACGACCACGTGAAGCGCGCGATCATCCGCGGCGACCTGCCCGGCGGCACGGCGGTCAGCGAGAACGCGCTCTGCCAGGAGATCGGCGTGTCGCGGACGCCCGTGCACGAGGCGTTCCTGCGTCTCGCCGCCGAGGACCTGCTCACCCTCGAGTCCCGGAAGGGTGCCGTCGTCCGGCCGATGTCCCCGAGCGAGGCGGCCGACGTGCTCGAGATGCGGGAGGCGATCGAGTCGACCGCGGCGACCCGCGTCGTCACCGACGGGCGCGTGGCGGACGTCACCCCGTTCCTCCAGGCGATGCTCGCGGAACAGGAGCAGGCGGTCGCGACCGGCGACGTCGACCGGTTCATCGAGGTCGACGCGGAGTTCCACGGTGCCGTCATCGGCGCGTCGCGGAACGCGATCGCCGTCATGTTCGCCCGGACCCTCCGCGACCGGCAGCAGCGGCTGCGGCACCACCTGATGCGGCTGCAGCCGTCCCAGTTGCAGGCGTCCCTCGAGGACCACCGGGCACTGGCCGCCGCGCTCGAGGCCGGCGACGCCCTCCGCTACGCCGAGGTCCTCCGCGCCCACGTCGCGTCGCACCGGGGCGCCCTGTGAGCGCCACCACCGGCAGCGTCCCGACCACCGGCTCGCTCGCGGTCCCGAACGCCCGCGTCCTGCCGTGGGTCGCCGTCTGGGGTGCGGTGTTCGTGTGCTCGTGGGGCGGGAACCAATTCTCGCCCCTGCTGCTCATGTACGAGGAGCGCGCGCACTACTCGTCGCTGCTCGTGAACGTCTTCCTCGGCGTGTACGTGCTCGGGCTCGCGCCGGCACTCCTCGTCGCCGGGTCCCTGTCCGACCGGCACGGCCGCCGCCCGCTCATGCTCGCCGGGATCGTCTCGGCCGTCGTCGGCAGCGGACTGCTGGCGTTCGGCCCGCTCGGCGCGGGGTTCCTCATGGCCGGACGCCTGTTCTCCGGGGTCACCGTCGGGATCGCGATGGCGGTCGGCAACAGCTGGGTGAAGGAGCTCTCGCAGGGACGCTTCGACCCGTCGGCCGACGCCGGGTCCGGTGCACGCCGGGCGTCACTGGCGTTCACCCTCGGGTCGGCGTCGGGTGCCCTCGTCGCCGGGCTCATCGCCCAGTGGGGGCCGATCCCCGAGGTCCTGCCCTTCCTCGTGCACATCTGCGTCGCCGTCCCCTTCGCCGTGATCGTCTGGCGCACGCCGGAGACGAGTCGCTCCGGCGGTCTGCCCGGACCCTGGTGGAAGCAGCTCGCCGTACCGAGCGCCGGGCACCGCCGGTTCACCCGGGTCGTGCTCGTCGCCGCGCCGTGGATCTTCGGGTCCGCAGCGATCGGGTACGGGTACCTGCCGACCAAGCTCGCCGGGGCGACCGGCACGTGGGGGCTCGTGTTCGCCACCGCCGCCACCGTCGTCGCCCTCGGGGTGTCGAGTGCCGTGCAGCCCCTCGCCGGGCGGGTCACCTCGCTCCTGTCGGCACGCGGACTGCTGACCGCCGTGGCGCTCATGACCGCGGGCATCGCCGTGGTCGTCGTGGCGGTCCAGCTGCAGTCCGTGGCGATCGGGCTCGTGGCGAACGTCGTGATCGGCCTCGGCATCGGGCTGGCGCTCGTGTCGAGCCTGCTCGAGGTCCAGCGGATCGCGGGGACACGCGACCTGGCCGGACTCACCGGGGTGTTCTACGCGGCGGCGTACGCCGGGTTCCTGGCGCCGGCGGTCATCGCCGCGGTGGCGAACGTCGTGGCGGTGCCGACGATCCTGTGGGTGGTCGTCGGGCTCGGCGTGCTGTCGTGGGTGGCGATCCTGGTGTCGTCGCGGAAGCACATCCCCGCGTAGCTGGGACCGCGCGGTCAGAACTGGTCGCGCAGCCAGGCCGGCCCGTGCACCGCGGCGCCGAGCTCCTCGACGCGGGCCCGGAGCTCGCGGTCGGCGGTCACCACGACGACCGGCGTGTGCCCGGCGTCCACCGCGGCCCGGGCAGCCTCGACGATCGCGTCGTCACCCGACCCCGGCGCACGCACGACGGACACCGGCTCGTCCGCGCCCACAGCGTCCCGCGCGGCACCCTCGAGCACCACGGTCCACCGCGGCCACCACCGGTCGAACGGCAGCGCGAGCACCTCTGCCGACACACCCGCCGCGGCGAGCGCCCCCACCGACCCGAGCAGCCGCGACGCAGCCCCCGCCCGGTCCTTCCACCACCCGTCCGGCACACTGCCGACCACGTTCGCCGCGTCCACCACGACGTGCGGTGTCGTCTCGATCCGTGCCCGCAGCGCCGGCCACGACGCCCCGAACCCGGGGTGCAGGGGCAGGTCCTCGACGTCACCGACGGGCACCCAGGCCAGTTCGAGGCTCTCGCGGTCCGCGATCACCGGTTCGAAGGCCCTGGAGGCGCGCCCCACCACCGTCGTGTACGTCCAGAACCCGAGGTCCAGCACGGCGGTGTGCCGGAGGTCCACGCCGTCCTCGGGCACGCCGGCTTCCTCCGCCGACTCGCGGAGCGCCCCGGTCACGGCGTCCTCGCCGAGGTGGCGGGCTCCGCCCGGGATCCCCCAGGTGCCGCCGTGGTGGCTCCACTCGACGCGGTGCTGCAGGAGCACGCGCCCGGAGCCGTCGTCGACGAGGAGTCCGGCCGCGCCGAACCGACCCCAGGCCTTGGTGCCGTCGGGGCCGACCGCCCAGGCGTCGCCGGGGTCGCGGGGGCCGGGAGGCGGCCCGGGAGGCGTGGTGTCTGGCACCCGTCAACCCTGTCACACGGGACCCGTCATGTGACCGGAGACGTCGGAGCCGCTCGTGTACGGTGTCGGTCGAGACACGGGGTGCCGCAACCAGCGGCTGAGATCACACCCGTCGAACCTGCTCGAGCTCGTACTCGCGAAGGGATCGTCCATGCACACTGCTGCGCCCGCCCCCGACTGGGCCCGTCGGACCGCCGAACTCCTCGAGGCCGTCCGCGCCCGGAGTCCCCTGGTGCACTGCATCACGAACACCGTGGTGCAGAACGTCACCGCGAACGTGCTGCTCGCGCTCGGCGCCTCGGCCGCGATGGTCGACGTCGTGACCGAGGCCGGGCCGTTCGCCCGGGTCGCCGACGCCCTGCTGGTGAACACCGGCACGCCGCACGCCGAACCCCGGGCCGCGTCGCTCGAAGCCGCCTCGGCAGCGGTCGACGCCGGCACGCCCTGGGTGCTCGACCCGGTCGCCGTCGGCTCCCTGCCGGTGCGGACGGCCCTCGCCCGGGACCTGCTGGCACTCGGTCCGACGGTGCTGCGGGGCAACGCCTCCGAGGTGCTCGCGGTGCTCGGCGCCTCGGCCGGTGGTCGTGGCGTCGACAGCACGGTCGGCACCGACGACGCGCGAGCGGCCGCGGTCGACGCGGTGGCCGCCAGGCGCGTGGCCGCGGTGGCCGTGTCGGGTCCGGTCGACCTGCTGGTCGCGCCCGGCATCGGCGCGGTGCGGGTCGCGAACGGCACGGAGCTGCTCACGCGGATCACCGGCGGCGGCTGCGCGCTCGGTGCCGTCGTCGCCGCGTTCACCGCCGTCTCCCCCGAGGACCCGGGGGCGGCCGCCGTCGCCGCGACCGCGGTGCACACGATCGCGGCCGAGCTCGCCGCGCGCGAAGCCGGCGGACCGGGCACGTTCCAGCCGCTGTTCCTCGACCGCCTGGCGTCGCTCTCGCCGGACGACGTCGTGCGCACGGCGCGCATCACCGTGGAGTCCCCGGCGGTGGCCGCGTGAGCGCCGGTGGGTTCGGCGTGTACCTCGTGACCGACCCGGCACTGTCGGACCGGCACGGCATCGGCGTGCTCGGGGTCGTCCGTGCCGCGGTGCACGGCGGGGTGCGGATCGTGCAGGTGCGCGACAAGGACGCCTCGGCCCGTGACCTGCTGGCGCTGACCGCCGCGGTGGCCGACGCCGTGGGTGACCGGGCGACCGTGGTGGTCGACGACCGGTTGGACGTCGCCCTGGCCGCTCGGCACGCCGGACACCGGGTCGCGGGCGTGCACCTCGGCCAGTCCGACGTCCCCGTCACCGCTGCCCGCGCCCTGCTCGGACCGGACGCGCACGTCGGGCTGACCGCGAACACCCCGGAGCACCTCGCCACCGTCGCCGCACTCCCCCGCGGCACGGTCGACCTGCTCGGGGTCGGCGTGGTGCACCCGACCGCGACGAAGGCGGACCACCCGCCGGCCCTGGGCCACGACGGGTTCGGCCGGCTCGCACGCGCGACGGACGTGCCGTGCGTGGCGATCGGTGGGGTGACGCTCGACGACGTCCTGCCGCTCCGGGCAGCCGGTGCCGCGGGCGTGGCGGTCGTCTCGGGCATCTGCGCGGCGGCCGACCCCGGGTCCGCCGCGGCGGCGTTCGTGTCCGCGTGGGGCCCTGGACCCGACCACGGGGCGGAGGCGGGGCCGTCGGGTGGTGGCGATCCGTTCCTCCTGGCCGACGCGACGCACCACGGGGCGGACGCATGAGCATCCCGCGCGTCCTGAGCATCGCCGGGACCGACCCGACGGGTGGGGCGGGGATGCAGGCGGATCTCAAGGCCATCGCCGCGCACGACGGCTACGGCATGGGCGTGGTGACCGCGCTCGTCGCGCAGAACACGCACGGGGTGCGCTCGGTGCACGTGCCGGACGCCGCCTTCCTGCGCGAGCAGCTCGACGCGGTCTCGGACGACGTCGTGGTCGACGCCGTGAAGGTCGGGATGCTCGGCACCGCCGAGGTCGTGCGGGTCGTGACCGGGTGGCTCCGCGAGCACCGCCCGCCGGTCGTGGTGGTCGACCCCGTGATGGTCGCGACGAGCGGGGACCGGTTGCTCGACGAGGACGCCTCGCGGGCGATGACGACGCTGCTCGGCCTCGCCGACCTCGTGACGCCGAACCGGGCGGAACTCGCGGTGCTCGCCGAGCTGGCCACCCTGGACGGACGGGCCCCGGACAGCGCGGAGGACCGGGCGCTCACGATCGCCCGCACCTGGGACGTGCTCGTGCTCGCGAAGGGCGGCCACGACGACGGCGACACCTCGGACGACGTGCTCGTCGGGCCCGCCGGGGTGCTCCGGACGTTCAGCGCGCCACGCGTCCGGACGACGAACACGCACGGCACCGGGTGCTCGCTGTCGAGTGCGATCGCGACGCTCGCGGCCCGCGACGGCGACTGGGAACTGGCCGTCGGCACGGCGAAGCGCTGGCTGACCGCGGCCCTCCGCGGCGCCGACGCCCTGCACGTCGGCACCGGGAACGGTCCGGTCGACCACGGCGCGCTCGTGCGTGCGGAGCGGCCGGAGCCGAGGTGGACCGACCGCTGGTGGGACGACGTCGCCGAGGTCCTGCACGAGACGATCGCGAGCGACTTCCTCGCCGGGATGCGCGCCGGGACGCTCGACCCCGAGGTGTTCGCCGCGTACCTGGCGCAGGACGTCCACTACCTCCGCGCGTACGAGCGGCACCTGGCGCTGCTCGGCTCGTGGACGACCGGGGCCGAGGCCGCGTTCTGGCAGGCGTCGGCCCAGGGCTGTGCCGACGAGGCCCGCGACCTGCACCACCGACGCCTCGCCGGCACGCACGCCGAGGACCCCGTCCACCCCGTCTGCGCCGGCTACCTCGCCCACCTGCAGGCCGCTGCCGACTCCGGGTCCGTCGGGGTCCTCGCCGCGGCGGTGCTGCCGTGCTTCCGCGTGTACGCGTGGGTCGGGACGCAGATCGGCGCGGTCGGGTCGGACCACCCGTTCGCGGACTGGATCGGCGCGTACGGCGACCCGGGGTTCGCCGAGGCCTCCGCGGACGCGACCGCCCGGGTCGAGCGGCTCGCCGCGGCGGCGGCACCGGCCGAGCGCGGAGCGATGACGCGCGCGTTCCGCGCGTCGACCGCGTGGGAGCTCGCGTTCTTCCGGATGCCGACCACGGTCTCCGACGTCGTCATGGGCCCGGAGGCGACCCCGGAGCGTGCCGCCGAAGCGACACGCTCTCGCTGAGCGCCGCGGTCCCTGGCGCGGAAGCGACAGGGTGCCGTCACGATTCGACGGCACCCTGTCGCTTTCGCGGGCGGGGGCGGGCAGGCCGCGCGGCCGGGCCGGACGCGTCGCGCGGGGCGGGCAGCAGCGCGGCCAGGGACGCGGGGCGTCGCGGACGGGAGGCGCGGTGCGGGGCCGACCCGCGCCTCCAGGCCGTCAGCGGGTCGCGGGAGGCAGCCGCACCAGCTCGACCGACAGGTCGCGGCCGTCGACCGCACCGCGCATCCACGTGTGGTCCGGCTGGCGGCGCCGGTCCGTCGGCGAACCCGGGTTGAGCAGCCGCAGCCCCGACGGCGCGACCGTGTCCCACGGGATGTGCGAGTGGCCGAAGACGAGCACGTCGACGTCCGGGTACGCGGCCGTCATGCGACGCTCACGGCCCGCCGCGGCACCCGTCTCGTGCACCAGGGCGACGCGCAGGTCCTCGACGGCGAAGCGGGCCTCGAGCGGCAGGCGGTCGTCGAACTCGGGGCCGTCGTTGTTGCCACGGACGCCCTCGAACCGCGCCGACCGGGCCTGGACGGCGTCGAGCGTCGCGAGGTCCACCCAGTCGCCGGCGTGCACCACGAGGTCCGCGGCGTCGATGTCCGCCCAGAGCCCGGCCGGCAGGTCCTTCGCCCGCTTCGGCAGGTGGGTGTCCGAGAGCAGGACGAACGAGGTCGTCACGGCGTGGTGCGTCCGGGCATCGGCAGCCCCGCCTCGTCCGCGGCGCCGAGCCGTTCGAGGAGCCCAGCGAGGAGCGCGATGTCGTCGTCCGACCAGCTCGCGAGCCGTTCGTCGAGCGCGTCGCGGTGCAGCTGCACGGAGCGTTCGAGTGCAGCACGGCCGGCGTCGGTGGCCACGAGGGGCTTGGCGTTGCCGGTCCCGCCGTCGACCGTCCGGATGAGCCCGGCCGCCAGCAGCCCGGACAGCTGCCGCGAGATCGTGGAGCGGTTCAGCCGCAGGTACCGGGCGATGTCGATCGCCATGCAGCCCTCGTGCTGGACGACGAAGTCGACGAGGGACTGGTCGACGACGCTGAGGATCGCCTCCGAGCCGCGTGCCCGGATGCTCGCGCGGCGGGTGATGCGGGCGAGTTCCGTGTACGCGCGTCCGATGTCGCTGTTGCGGACATCGGGCCTCGGTTCGCTCATCGGACGGACTCCAGCCTGTCTGCGCCGGGACCTGCCGGCGGTGTTCGGTCCCGCCACCATACCGGCGGGTACGGATCGCGTCGGCTCAGTGACCCGCCGCGGCGGCCCGCAGGGCGGGGATGTCGAGCTTGACCATCTGCATCATGGCCTCGAAGACGCGGGCGTTGGCCTCGGGGTCGCCCGAGCCGGTCATCAGGTCGCCCATCATCGACGGGGTGACCTGCCACGCCACACCCCAGCGGTCGAAGAGCCACCCGCACCGGCTCGGACGGCCACCGTCGGCGAGCAGGGCGTCCCAGATGCGGTCGAGCTCCTCCTGGTCGTCGACGTCGACCTGGAACGAGACCGCGTCGGTGTGTTCGTGCCCCGGACCGCCGTTCATCGCACGGTAGGGCTTGCCGAGGAGCGTGAACTCGACGACGAGGGTCTGCCCGTCCGGGGTCTTGCTCACGCTGTCGATGCTGCTGTCGGGGAAGAGCGACACGTAGTGCTCCGCCGCCTGCTCGGCCTGGTCGTCGTACCAGAGGAACGGGGTGATCGTCGGCATGGGCGGGGCCTTCCGGTTCGGCTCAGTCCGCAGCGCCGCGGCTGAGCAGGTCTGCCTTCTCGGGGTGCTCGTCGAACCACTTGCCGACGAACCAGCACATCGGGACGATGCGCCTGGTGGAGTTCGCCTCGACGTCGGCGACCGCGAAGTCGACGAGCTCGGCGGCGTACCCGTGCCCGCGGTGCTTCGGCACCGTGTACGTGTGCGGGAACGCGATCGCGTCGCCGTTCTCGCGGTAGTCGAGGACGCTCACGAGTTCGCCGCCGACGTACATCGCGTAGCGGTCCTGGTCGGCTTCGTCGCGGAACTCGTGGTCCATGCCGCCATCATGCACCCTCGGCGGCGGTGCGGGCGGCAGGCGGTCAGGCCGTCGGGAATGGGCAGGTCGGGGTCGGGCGTTGGTCGGACACCATGACGACAATCGGCATCATCGGCGCAGGCAACATCGGATCCCAGCTCGCACGGCTGGCGGTGCGGAACGGACACGAGGTGGTGATCGCGAACTCCCGCGGCCCCGAGACCCTCACGGACCTGGTCGCGGAGCTCGGCGCGGGTGCCCGTGCCGCGACCCGCGACGAGGCGGCGGCCGCTGGCGAGATCGTCGTCGTCACGACCCCGCTCGCCGCGATCGAGACCATCCCGGCCGGCCCCCTCGGGGGCAAGGTCGTGATCGACACGAACAACTACTACCCGCAGCGCGACGGCCGCATCGAGGCGCTCGACTCCGAGACCACCACGACCGCGGAGCTCCTGCAGGACCACCTCCCCGGCGCCCGGGTCGTGAAGGCGTTCAACCACATCGGCGCCGCGGACCTCACCGGCCACGCCTCCGCTGCGGGCACCCCGGACCGTCGCGCGCTCGTGGTGGCCGGGGACGACGCCGAGGCCAAGCGGGTCGTGTCGGACCTCATCGACCAGTTCGGGTTCGACGTCGTGGACGCCGGGCCCCTCGCCGAGGGCTGGCGCATCCAGCGCGACACCCCCGGGTACGGCCCGCGGCTGACCGCGGCGGAGCTGCGCGAGGCGCTCGCGTCCGCGGAGCGGTACCGCGACATGTAGGTCGCGACCCCCAGCGGGGCCGGGGGGGGCGGGGGGGGGGGGGGCCCCCCGCCCCGCACCCGCCCGCCCGCCCGTCCGCCCGCCGCTGCGAGGCGAGACTCGGCCCCGCGGACAGTTCCGCGGCCGATCGGCCACGAAACTGTCCGCCGAGCCGAGACTCGGCGTCCGCGGTGCGCCGGCGGCGCGCCCGCTCAGGCGCCGTCGAAGACCAGCGTCATCTCGGCGAGGTCGTCCTCGGACGGCTCCCACGCCGTCCCGGCCTCGGCGTTCTGCCGGATCTGCTCCGGCTTCGTCGCCCCCGCGATGACGCTCGACAGCCCGGGCTGGGCCAGCAACCACGCGAAGGTCGCCTGCAGCATCGTGACGCCGCGCTCGTCGCAGAACCGCTGGAACTCCTCGAGGATCTCCCACGGCGCGTCCTGCAGCAGCTGCGGCTTCGCCGTGGTGAGCCGCCCGTCCGAGGGCCCGCCGGCCTTCGTGTACTTGCCCGTCAGCAGGCCGTTGTAGAGCGGGAAGTACGGCAGGAACCCGAGCGCGTACGCACGGACGGCCGGCAGCACCTCGTCCTCGACGCCCCGGGCGAGCGGGCTGTACTCGTTCTGCGCGGACACGAACGCGGTCGTGCCGGCGATGGAGGCGGTGAGCTCGGCCTCGGCGATCTGCCACCCGGCGAAGTTCGAGTGGCCGATGTAGCGGATCTTGCCCTCGCGGACGAGGTCGTCGAGCACGGACAGCGTCTCCTCGATCGAGGTCACGTCGTCCGGGCCGTGCATCTGGTAGAGGTCGATCCAGTCCGTCCCGAGGCGCTTGAGCGACGACTCGACCGCCAGCCGCACGTACCGCCGGGAGCCGCGCACGCCCCAGTCCGGCCCGTTCACCCCCTGCATGTCCATGCCGAACTTCGTGGCGAGGACGATCTCGTCGCGACGTCCCGCGATGGACCTGCCGAGGAGCTCCTCGGACAGCCCGCGCCGGCCGCCGTAGACGTCCGCGGTGTCGAACAGGGTGACGCCGGCGTCGAGGGCCGCGTGGACGACGGCGTCCGTGCCCTCCTGCGTCTCGGTCAGCGTGCCGGGTCGGCCGAAGTTGTTGCAGCCGATGCCGACGGTGGAGACGACGAGCCCCGACGGCCCGAGTGGACGGTGTTCGATTCCGGTCATGCCCCGACCGTACCGGCGACCCCGGAACTGGGGCTGCGCCAGCCGCACGGGTTGCCGTTAGAACTGACGATGGATCAGCCTACGGAGGGAGCACCGCAGTGGCATCGCATCGCATGCCGGACGAGGACCGGCCGCGTCGCGCCGTCCCCGACTGGGTCACGGCTCCCCCCGAGGGCGCGGCAGACGGCCTGGAGGCGCGCCCCGCCCCCGTCGCACCCGCCCCCGCTCCGGAGACGGCCGGCCCCGGCAGCACGCTCCCCGCACCGCCCGCCACACCGGCACTCGTCGACGACGACATCGTGGTGCCCGACTTCCCGCCGGAGGAGCACCTCCTGCCCCCGGCCCCGACCTCGCCCGCGGTGCACACGGTCCCGTTCGACACGGCCTCGGTCGGCCCCGCCCCGGTCTCGCCGATCGACGCCGTCGGTACCGTCGGTGCCGCATCCGTCACGCCGGGGGTCGCACCCGCTCCCGCCGCGCCGGCCGTCCCGGCGGGCCCCAGCGTCCCGGTCGTCGGTCAGCCCCGGTTCTCCGTGCCGGGCCTCGAGCACGTCGTCGTCGAGGGGTCGGAACCGGCTCCGTCGGGACCGATCGGCTACCGCACCCCCGCCCGGTTCGCCCACCAGCGCCCCGCCACACAGGCCGCCGTGGCTCCGGCGACCGCCGCTCCGGCTGTGGCTCCGGCCTTCGACGCCGTCATCGCTCCGCCGGCACCCGGGGGCCCGGGCTCGACACCGGCTCCCCGTGCGGAGGCACTGCCGCCGACCGAAGCACTCCCCCTGATCGACCTGCCGACCCGCGGCTCGGACACGGGACGCGGCCGGTCGACGAGCCCACGAACGCCGAAGGCCCCGAAGGGCACGAAGGGCACGAAGCCCTCGAAGGGCACGAAGGCCGCGAGGCCCGCCCGGCCGTCGCGCACGAGCAAGCCGACCGCGAGGACCGCGAGGACCGCGACCGACGCGCCTCCGGCGGTGGACGCGACCACCCCGGCTGCCGCGACGGTGCGTGGCGGGGGCGGGCCGCGCCTCCAGGCCGCCGGGACGACGCAGCGGGTGGGGACGACTCCCGGGGCCGTCCTCGGCGCCCTCGCCGGACTCGCCACGCTCGGACTCGGCGCGTGGTGGTTCACCGCCCCCGCGACGGTGCACGGTGTCGGGCTGGTGCTCGGCGTGCTCGCGCTCCTGCTCTCGATCGTGACGCTGCGGCGGCCCGAGGCGACGTGGCAGCGGCCGCTCGCGCTCCTCGGTGCCGTGCTCGGCGGGGTCGGGACGCTCGTGCTGCTGTGGGCCGTGGCCTCGGCGGTGCTGCCGCTCGTTGGCGTGACCCTGCCGGACCTCACCGGGACGGGGACGGTCCCGACGCTCGCGCCGTAGCGCGCCGCGCCCGTCACACCGCGCGGACCACCCCGCGGGACAGGATCGCGTTCGTCAGGGCATCGATCGGTTCCCGCTGCACCGTCGGGTTCGCGATGAGCACGTAGTCGACCGCCGGGAGGTCCGGCAACGCCAACCGCTGCGACACCTTCACGAGGTCCGCCGGGATGAGCGAGTGCGGGAACACCGCGACCCCGATCCCCGCCCGGACGGCCGCGAGCACCCCGTTCACGTCGCGCGTGTTGCAGGTGATCCGCCACGTGCGACCGGCGGACTCGAGCGCGTCGATCGCCATCTGTCGACTGATGCTCGGCGCCTGGTACGCGATGAGCGGCACGGGCTCCCCCGGCTCCAGCGCGATGCCGTCCTGCGCCATCCAGACCATCTGGTCGGTCGCGACACGGGTGCCTTCGGCGGACTCCCCCGCGGTCTGCTTGATGAACACGAGGTCGAGCTGCCCCGCGTGCACCCGGCGGAGCAGCGGTGACGACTGGTTCACCGTCAGCTCGAGGTTCACCTGCGGGTGCAGCCGTCGGAAGTCCCGCAGGATCCGGGGCAACTGCGTGATCGCGAGGTCGTCCGCCGCCCCGAACCGGAGTCGCCCGCGGGTCGCGGCTCCCGAGAAGTACGCGTCGGCGGTGGCGTGCGCCGCGAGGATCGTCCGCGCGAACCCGGCCATCGCGTCCCCGTTGTCGGTGAGCGCCACGCCCCGGGTGTCCCGGGCGACGAGGGTCCGGGAGACGGCCGTCTCGAGCCGCCGCACGTGCTGCGACACCGTGGGCTGGCTGATGCCGAGCCGGGCGCCGGCCTGGGTGAAGCTCCCGGTCTCGGCGACCGCGAGGAACGTCTGCAGCAGAACCGGATCCAGCACCGGACACCCTTCGTCGTGACGACCCCATTCGACTTCGCAATGGAGTGATAGCCACCATAGGGGTATCGAATGGGCCGCGCGCAGTTAGTTTCGAGTGGATACAGTCCCGCCTGCTCCACCTCGACCTCCGGAGACCCCCACTCGTGAGTGCGTCATCGACGACCCTCCCCCCGCCCACCGAACCGCTGCCGATCCAGGCCACCAGACCGCCGTGGCGCCACACCCTCATCGCCCTGTCGGTGCCGAACTTCCGGCTCTTCACCGCCACGAACCTCGTCGCGATGACCGCCGGCTGGATGCAGCGCATCGCGCAGGACTGGCTCGTCCTGCAGCTCACCGGGTCCGTCGCGCAGGTCGGCATCACGGTCGCGTGCCAGTTCGCGCCGATGCTGCTGTTCGGGCTCCTCGGCGGAGTGCTCGTCGACCGGTTCTCCAAGCGCGCCCTGATGATGATCACGCAGGGCTCGTTCGCCGTGCTGTCGGCCCTGCTCGCCGTCCTGACGCTGTCCGGGATGGTGCAGGCGTGGCACATCTGGGCGATCGCGTTCGTCGTCGGCATGGTCACCGTCATCGACAACCCAGCGCGACAGGTGTTCGTCACCGAGATCGTCGGCCACGAGCACCTGCGCAACGCCATCAGCGTGAACTCGTCGGTCTTCCAGCTCGGCGGCATGATCGGCCCGGCCCTCTCCGGAGCGCTGCTCGTCGCGGTCGGCGCCGGCTGGTCGTTCGGCGTCAACGCGATCGCCTGCGTCGCCGTGGTGGTGACGCTCGGGTTCCTGAAGGTCTCGGAGCTCCACCGCACACCCCCGGCACCACGCGGGAAGGGGCAGCTCGTCGAGGGCCTCCGCTACGCCGTCCGGAAGCCGACCATCATCGTGCCGGTCATCCTCGTGGCGTTCTTCTCGGTGTTCGCGCTGACGATGCCGGTGCTGCTGTCGGCGTTCGCGTCCGAGGTGTACGACGTCGGCGCTGGTGGCTACGGCGTGTTCAACTCCGCGGTCGCGATCGGCGCCCTGGCCGGCGCACTGCTCTCGACGCGACGCGCCACCGTCCGGCTCCGCACCATCGTCGGCGGGGTGTTCTGGACGGGGATCCTGCTCGTGGTCTCCGGCTCGATCCCGGTCATCGCGCCGTTCACCGTCGCGCTCGTAGCCGTCGGGATGTCGCAGCTGCTCTTCCAGACCGCGTCGAACTCGCTCGTGCAGCTGTCCTCGAACGTCGCGATCCGAGGCCGGGTGATGTCGCTCTACGTCCTCGTGCTGCTCGGAGGGCAGGCGATCGGCGGCCCCCTCATGGGCCAGGTGGTCGACCACTTCGGGGCCCACGTCGGGATGGTCGTCGCCGGAGGCATGCCGGCCGCGGCAGCGGCCGTCGTCGGGCTCGTGCTCGCCCGCCGCGGCGGGCTCCACCTGGCGGTGCGGATGCGGCACCACATGCCGGTGCCGTCGATCGTCGGGCACCGCTGACGCGTCGGGCGGGGGGCGCGGTGCGGGGGGGCGCCGCGCCGCCCGTCCGACGCGTGGTCGCGCTGGGCGCGCGCGCTCGCTGCTCCCGTCGCGCCCGCGTCGCTGCGCCGCCGCCCCGCCGCCGCGCCTTCGCGCCGCCGCGTGGCTGCACTGCCGCGTGGTGTCGAACCACGAAACCGACGTGGAACCAGGCGCGCCGCCTAGTTCCACGTCGGTTTCGTGGTTCCGCACCGAACGCGCGCTGCGCGCCCGCACGCACGCACACCGCGCCGCGACGCGCCGCGCCGCGCCGCACAAGCAAAGTCACCCGGAACCGCGCGGAGGCGCAGTTCCGGGTGACTTCCGTTGTGCGGAGGCGAACCGAACCGCCTAGTAGGCGACCCCGAAGCGCGCCTGGTGGTGTGCCGGCGAAGCGATCTCGTCGACGAAGGCGATCGCGAAGTCCTCGCCGGAGATGTCCGAGTTGCCGTCGGCGTCGGTGAGCAGGACGTCGTCGGTGGTGCGGTAGGTGCCACGACGCTCGCCGGGGTTGTAGCCGCCGAATGCAGCCGCCGGGCTCACGTAGAACCAGTCGACGTCGGTGTCCGACGCGCGGAGGGCCTCGAGGACCTGTCCGTGGCTCTTCGCCTCGCCCTTGAACGCGTCGGGGAACTCGGCCGTGTCGTACAGCGCCGGGCCACCCTCGGCGACGAGCAGCGAACCGGCTCCGCCGACGATGCCGAGGCGCGCACCGGCAGCAGCGGCGGCGTCGACGAACGGCTGGAACGCGTCCTTCAGCTCGCTGCCGTCCGCCTGCACCGCGTGGAGCGCGACGACGATGACGTCGGCGCCCTTCGTGACCTCGGCGACGAAGTCGGTGTCGAAGGCGTCACCCTGCGCGAGGGTGAGCCCCTCGGCCGGCTCGAGCTTCGAGGTGTCGCGGGCGACGGCGGTGACGGCGATGCCGCGGGAGAGGGCCTCGCGGGTGATGGCGGAGCCGGCGTAGCCGGTGCCTCCGAAGACGACGATGCTGGTCATGGAGCAGTCCTTTCGTGGAACGTTGACACTCACCGTACAAGCGTTACTCTCTTTGAGTAAGTAGGCACCTCGCGGTGCGTAACGGAGGTCGTCGTGTCAGCTCTCGAGTACAGCCCCTACGCCGCCGAGTGTCCCTCGCGACAGCTGCTCGACCGCATCGGCGACCGGTGGAGTGTCCTGACGATCGGCACCCTCGCCGACGGTCCGGCACGCTACTCGGCGATCGCCACCCGTGTGCAGGGCGTCTCGCAGAAGATGCTCACGCAGACGCTCCGGGCGCTCGAGCGCGATGGACTCGTCACCCGCACGGTCTTCCCCGAGATCCCGCCGCACGTCGAGTACGAGCTGACCGATCGCGGTCGGTCCCTGCGCGAGGTGCTGAAGCCCCTCGAGGACTGGGCGACCTCGCACATGGACGACGTCGCGGTCTCCCGCGAGCAGTACGACACCCGGCCTCGCTGAGCGCCCCCGGAATCCCCGCGCGACCGCCGTGGTTGCCTGGGGACATGCGATCAGTCGTCTACTCGAAGCCCGGTGACTCGTCCGTCCTGACCCTCGAGGAGCGTCCGCTCCCGGACCCCGGTCCCGGCGAGGTGCGTGTCCGTGTCGTCGTCTCTGGTGTCAACCCGACCGACTGGAAGGCCCGCGCCGGCGGCACCTACGGCGACGGCCTGCCGTTCCCCGAGATCACGCCGAACCAAGACGGCGCCGGCGTCGTGGACGCGGTCGGCAAGGGTGTCGACGGGCTGTCCGTCGGTGACCACGTCTGGCTGTACATGGCGGCTGCGAGTCGCCCGACCGGCACCGCCCAGGAGTACACAGTCGTGCCCGCCGCCCGTGCCGTCCCGCTGCCGGAGGGCACGAGCTTCGACGTCGGCGCCTCGCTCGGGGTCCCGGCGATGACCGCGCACCGTGCCCTCACGACGCACGAGCACGGTCCGGACCGGCTCGCTCCGGGAGCCCTCGACGGCAAGACGGTGCTCGTCGCCGGCGGTGCGGGAGCCGTCGGACACGCGGCGATCCAGCTCGCACGCTGGGCCGGCGCGACCGTGGTCACCACCATCAGCTCGGACGCGAAGGCCGCGCTCGCCACCGCCGCCGGGGCGCACCACACGGTGAACTACCGCGACGAGGACGCTGCCGCGCGGATCCGCGAGATCGCCCCCGACGGTGTGGACATCGTCGTCGAGGTCTCGATCCCGCAGAACGCCGGGCTCGTCGCCGACGTCCTGGCGAACCACGGCGTCGTGTCGATCTACGCGAACAACGGGGGCGACGAGGCCACCCTGCCGATCCGCCCGAACATGAGCGTCAACGCCCGCTACCAGTTCCTGCTGCTGTACACGATCGGCGACGAGGCCCTCGCGGCAGCGGCCGAGGACGTCACCGCGGCACTGCGCGACGGTGTGCTCCCCGTCGGCGAGGACGCGGGCCTGCCGCTCGTGCGGTTCGCCCTGGAGGACACCGCGGCAGCGCACGACGCCGTCGAGCAGGACACCGTCGGCAAGGTGCTGATCGACGTCAGCGCGGAGTGACGAAGCGCTGCGTCCGCCCGGATCGGGTGGACGCAGCGCTCCGGTGGTCGGCGCCGCGGGGCTGGTTCAGCGGGCGAGCGCAGCGGCGAGGCGTGCCTCGAAGCGGCGGCGGGCAGCGACCCGCTCCCGCTCGATGTTGGCGGCGATGACCTCGAGGTCTTCGTAGTCGGCGTCGGTCGTGTCGTCGGTCCAGTTCGGGGTGTACACCCGGGACCGACCGAAGGGCTTCGGTTCGGGGGTCACGATGGTCATGTGGGGATGGTACGTCGAGCGTCCGACAAATCGTGTGCGCATCACGGGCCTTTCCTGCGGTTGCGGTCGCGGTCCGGGAACGGGGTCGCGTGCGAGAACGCGATGGCCATGAACGAGGCCATCAGCGCGACGTACTTGGCGTCGAGGTCGGTGAACGCGTCCGGCGCCGGCGAGTCCACGGTGAGCATGCCGAACGAGTACTCCTCCGACCGGATCACGACCGAGACGTACGAGCGGTAGCGGGGTTCGAACCCCGGCAGGTCCTCGTCGGCGTCGACGTCGGTGGCACGGTCGCCGACCACCCGCGGGCCGCCGCCGACCAACACCCAGTCGAGGTTCCGGTCGCCGTACGGGGTACCCGCCCGGAACACGCCGGCGGTGTCCTCCGCACCCCCGTGCCCGATGGGTTCGAGGCCCCGCAGGTCCTCCGACAGCTGGTAGACGTTCGCACGGACGTCGGGCACACCGGGGAGCAGGTAGAACGCGAGCGCCACGGCGACCCGGTCCGCGAACGCCGGCAACTCCTGCCGGCGGTCCCGGCGGCGCAGCTCGGCGAACCGGGCGAGCCGCGTGGCGAGCTGCCCGAACGCGTACCGGACGGCCGTCCCATGCTCGAGCTCGGTCGACCGCGCCACCGCCGCCGCAGCCGTGACCGACGCCTCGGCCCGTCGGGCGCGGACGACCTGCACGACCACCGCGGCCGCCAGCACGACCAGCCCGAACACGACGAGCGAGACCTTCACCCCTGGAGCCACGACGAGGTTCGGCAGCTGGAAGGCAGCGGTCGGCGCCGTCGCGACCACGATCGGCCAGACGACCGCTCCGGCCCGGCGTCGCCCACGACCCGTCGTGGCCTGGTCCCCTGTCATGTCGACGACGCTAGGACACCCCACCGACGCTGACGGAGTTGTCCACAGGGTGACGTTGTTGTCCCCTGCAACGCGGACTTGACCCCCGAACAGGGGGCGAGCACGATCGGGCCATGAAGCAGCGAACGAACCTCAGAGGCCTCGCCCTCGCCGGAGCCGCCGCAGCAGCCGCGGCCATGACCCTGCTCGGCGGTGGCCTCGGCGCGACCGCAGCGAGCGCCGCCACCGTCTCACCGCAGGTCATCGGCGGCGAGCAGGCACCGAGCACCCCGTGGGAGGTGCAGCTCGTCTTCCAGCAGGGCGGCACCGGCACGTACGGGTGCACCGGCGAACAGCTCAACGCCTCGTGGGTGCTCACCGCCGAGCACTGCGTCGACGGCACCACCGCGATGAACGTCTACCACTCGAACAGCACGACGAACCGGGGCGCGGCGACCGCGGCGGACCGGCTCTACTCCGCGCCCTCCGGGGACATCGCACTCGTGCACCTCAGCACGCCGAAGACCCTCTCCTCGTACGCCCAGCTCGACCTCGCGTACACCACGAAGAGCTCCGGGACCGGCACCGTGCTCGGCTACGGCAACCGCGCCAACAGCGTGCCGACGACGGGGCTCTACCAGGCGACCGTCAACCTCACGGGGAGCTCGACGGACGCGTACGGCGGCCGCGCGCAGCACGTCACGGGTGTGACCGGCGCGTCGAACCACGGCGACTCCGGCGGCGCGCTCGTCGTGAACGGCAAGGTCGTCGGCGTCTGCTCGACCGGCGACGTCGCCGACCCCGGGTCGGACATCCACGCCGGTTCGAACTACGCCGTCCTCACCCAGTCCGCCAGCTGGATCCGCTCGACCGCGGGCGTCTGACCCAGCGCACCCACCACGGGTCGGGAGGCGCGGTGCGGGCCCGCACCGCGCCTCCCGACCTCCCGTGCGCACGACCGGTGCCGCGCTCGGTCGCTCTCCACAGGTCGCGTTGCGCGCCCCTGCGCGTCGTCTGCACCTGGTAAGCAGGAGACATGACCGACGTCTCCACGCCTGCGCCCGGAACCAGAGCACTCGTCCTCGGCGGTGGTGGCGTCGCCGGCATCGCCTGGGAACTCGGGGTGCTGTCCGCCCTGCAGGACGCCGGGGTGGACCTCGACGCCGCGGATCTCGTCGTCGGGTCCAGCGCCGGCAGCGTCGTCGGCACCTTCGTCCGCTACGGCGCGGTGCAGCAGGCGTACGACCAGCAGCACGCCGCCGTCCCGACGACCTACGAAGAACCCGTCCCCATCGACGGCGAGGACTTCCAGCAGCGCATCGGCGCCGTGCTCGAGGGAGCGTCGTCCGACCAGGACGCCCGCGCCCGACTGGGCCTCCTCGCCCAGCGCACCACCGACGGGCAGACCGACGACGAGCGCACGGCCACCTTCGCCGAGACCCTCCCGTCGACGGAGTGGCCGGCGAAGCCGCTCGCCCTCACCGCGATCGACGCGACCGACGGCACCTTCCGCGTGCTCACCGCGGCCGATGCCGTGCCGCTCCCCCGCGCCGTCGCCGCGAGCTGCTCGGTGCCGCTCGTCTGGTCGCCGGTCGGGATCGAGGGCCGTCCCTACGTCGACGGGGGCATGCGCTCCGCCACGAACGCGGACGTCGCCGCCGGGTACGAACGCGTCCTCGTGATCGCGTGCGGTCCCGAGGGGCCGTCGCCGCTCGGGCCGTGGCTCGACGTCGCGGTCGAGGGACTCCGGGCGGCCGGCAGCTCGGTCGAGGTCGTCGTCGCCGACAGCACCTCGCAGCAGGCCTTCGGCACGAACTCGCTCTCGCTGTCCACGCAGGCACCCGCCGCCGATGCCGGACGGACGCAGGGCGCTGCCGTGGCCGAGGGCATCGCCGCGTTCTGGGCGTGAGTTCTCCACAGACCGCCGAGTGACCGTGTCGGGTTCCGGGAGCGCCGCTAGCGTGGGTGCATGACGACGCCGTTCTCGGACCTCGACCAGTACACAGCCCTCCCCCGCGTGGACGGGATCGCGGTGAGTCCGGACGGCTCCCGGGTCGCGCTGACCGTCAGCGTGCTCGACGCCGACGGCACGGGCTACCGGCGGTCGGTCTGGGCGGTCCCCGGAACCTCGGACGCTGCGGCCGCTCCGGTGCGCTTGACGCGCTCGGCCAAGGGCGAAGGCGGCGTCTCGTTCACGCGCACCGGTGACCTGCTGTTCGTCTCCGGCCGCCCCGACGGCGACGGCGACAAGGACAGCGACGCCGCGCAGCTCTGGGTCCTCCCCGCCGCCGGTGGTGAGGCACGACCGGTCACGAAGCTCGCGGGCGGGGTCGGTGGCGTCCTCGGCACCGCATCGCACACGGACACGATCGCGGTCACGGCCGGGCTGCTGCCGGGTGCCGGCACGGACCGGACCGGCGTGGTCGCCGCCGACGCCGAGCTGCGCGGACGCCGGAAGGACCGGAAGGTGCAGGCGATCCTGCACGAGACGTACCCGGTCCGGTTCTGGGACCACGACCTCGGCCCCGACGAGACGCACGTGCTGACGCTCGACCTCGGCACGCTGCAGGAGAAGGCGACCACACCGTCAGCGACCGCCGCCGATCCCTCCGATGACGATGCCGGACCGTCCTACCCGGCGCACCTCCCCGCGCTCACCGACCTGACCCCCGCCCCGGGGCGATCGCTCGAACACGTCGACGGGGTCGTCACGCCGGACGGCTCGGTCGTCGTCGCCACGGTCGGCGTGCAGGAAGCTCGCGGGTCCCGTTCGACGATCGTCGCGTTCGACGTCGCGACGGGCACGCGCACCGTGCTGCTCGACGACCCCGATGTCGACCACGAGATGCCGACGATCAGCCACGACGGCCGGACGCTGGCATGGGTCCGGACCGAGCGGTTCACACCCCGCGGTGCGACCGAGCAGGAGATCTGGGTCGCCCGGTTCGACGGGTCCGCGCTGTCCGACGCGCGGCGGATCGCGGTCGAATGGGACCGTTGGCCGAACGAGCTCGTGTTCGCGCACGACGACGGTGCGCTCCTGGCGACGGCGGACCACGACGGTCGCGCACCGGTGTTCCGGCTCCCGCTCGACGGCGGCGCCGTCGAACAGCTCACCCACGACGACTGGGCGTACTCGAGCCTGCGCGTGGCGGCGGCGAGCGGGACCGTGGTGGCGCTCCGTGCCTCCTGGGCCGCGCCGCTGCACCCCGTCCGGATCGAGGCCGACGGCACCGTGACGACCCTGGCGAGCCCGGCGCCGCTGCCCGAGACGCCCGGCCACCTCGAAGAAGTCGAGACGACCGCGGCCGACGGCTCCCGCGTCCGCGGCTGGCTCCTCCTGCCGAACGACGACGCCGGCGCCGCCCCGCATCCGCTGCTGCTCTGGATCCACGGTGGTCCGCTCAACTCGTGGAACCAGTGGTCCTGGCGGTGGAACCCGCAGCTCGCGGCGGCCCGCGGGTACGCCGTGCTGCTGCCGGACCCCGCACTGTCGACCGGGTACGGTCTCGACTTCATCAACCGCGGCTGGAACGCGTGGGGGCAGGCGCCGTTCACCGACCTCATGGCGATCACCGACGCGGTCGTCGCCCGTGACGACGTCGACGAGACCCGGACGGCCGCGATGGGCGGGTCCTTCGGCGGCTACATGGCGAACTGGGTCGCCGGGCACACCGACCGGTTCCGGGCGATCGTCACGCACGCCAGCCTCTGGGCACTCGACCAGTTCAACGGCACGACGGACATGTCGCAGTACTGGCAGTCGATCTTCGACGAGACCGGGCTGCACGAGAACGACCCGCACCGGTTCGTCGCGGACATCACGTCACCGATGCTCGTGATCCACGGCGACAAGGACTACCGGGTGCCGATCGGCGAGGGGCTGCGTCTCTGGTCCGAGCTGGCGGAGCACCACGCGGCGGACGACGGGACGATGCCGCACCGGTTCCTGTACTTCCCGGACGAGAACCACTGGGTGCTCAAGCCGCAGCACTCGGTGGTCTGGTACGAGACGGTGTTCGCGTTCCTCGAGCAGCACGTGCTCGGGGGCGAGTGGCGGCGGCCGGAGTTGCTCGGGTAGCGGGGCCCTGGCGCGCGGCGTCAGTGGGAAGGCGCCGAGCCCGAACGACATCGTCGCTGTCGTACGACCTCGGCGATGTCGCACCCGCGCGCCCGCAACCGTTGCACACGCAACGAACGACATGGTCGCTGTCGTACGGCCTCGGCGACGTCGCACCCGCGCGCCCGCAACCGTTGCACACGCAACCAGCGACACGTCCGCTGTCGTACGACAACGATCGTGTCGTTCCGCAGCGGCACCGAACGCCGCCGCGCGGCCCGGCCCAGCCCAGCCCAGCCCCGCCCGCCCCTCAGACGAACGCAGCCTGCCCCGTGATCGCCCGCCCCACGATGAGCGTGTTCACCTCGCGCGTCCCCTCGTACGAGTAGATCGCCTCGGCGTCCGCGAAGAACCGCGCGACACCCTTCTCGAGCACGATCCCGTTGCCGCCCTGCACCTCGCGGCACCACCCCACGGTCTCGCGCATCTTCGCCGTCGCGAACGCCTTCGCCATCGCCGAGTGCTCGTCTGCCCCGGTGCCGGCGTCCTGCATCGCCGACGCCTGCGTGCACAGTGCGATCGACGCGGTGATGTTCGCGAGGGACTTCACGAGCAGGTCCTGCACCATCTGGTGCGCTGCGATCGGCTTGCCGAACTGCACGCGGGAACGGGCGTAGTCGAGCGCGGCCTCGTAGGCGCCGACCGCGATGCCGATCGCCTGCCACGCCACCTCGGTGCGGGTCAGGCGGAGCACTTCGGCGGTCGCGCGGAACGAGTCGGCGTGCTGCAGCCGTCGCGACTCCGGCACCCGGACGCCGGTCATGACGATGTCGGCGTTCTGCACCCCGCGGAGTGCGATCTTGTCCTCGATCTTCGTCGCCGTGAACCCCGGCGTGTCCGTCGTGACGAGGAAGCCCTTCACCTGACCGTCGGCGACGTCCTTCGCCCAGATCACGACGACGTCCGCGAAGGTCGCGTTGCCGATCCAGCGCTTCTCGCCGTCGAGCACCCACGTGTCGCCCTCGCGCCGGGCCGTCGTACGGAGCCCCCGAGCCGAGTCGCTGCCGGACAGCGGCTCGGTCAGCCCGAACGCCCCGACGAGCTCGCCGGAGGCCATCCGCGGCAACCACTCCTGCTGCTGCTCGTCGCTGCCCGCCACCGCGATCGAGTTCATCGCCAGGCCGGACTGCACGCCGATGAACGTCGCGACGCTGGCGTCCACACGCCCGAGCTCGAGCGCCGCCCACCCGCGGTACACGGCCGAGTTCTCGAACTGCCGGACGAGCGAGATTCCCGGCCCGTACATGCCGAGCTCGGACAGCGGCTTGATCACCTGCATCGGGAACTCGGCGCGCGCCCAGTACGCGTCCGCGATCGGGCGCACGTCGGACTCGAGGTACGTGCGCAGCCGTCCGAGTGACTCGCGCTCCTGGTCGGTCAACCCCTCCTGGAACCGGTAGAAGTCGGACTCGAGGAGCGCGGGGATGGCCGTCGTCAGTGACATACACTGATCGTGCATCATTCTGCGAAACGTTGCAAGGGAGGAGCGCGTGTACACATCGGATTCTGCGCTGCGCGCGTTCCGGGAGGCGCGACACACCTTCATCGCCGGCTCACGCATCGACATGGGCGCGCTCGCCACCTCGCTCGGCGTGGACCGCACGTCGCTGTTCCGGTGGGTGGGCAACCGTGACCGGTTGCTGTCCGAGATCCTCTGGTCCCTCGCCGTGCCGACGTTCGACGCGGCTGCCGCCGCGGCGGCTCCCGCCGGAGCCCCGCGCATCGTCGACGTGCTCGACCGGTTCACGGCGGACCTGATCGACGCGCCCTACTTCCGGTCCTTCCTCACCCGCGAGCCCGCACGGGCACTCCGTCTGCTGACCACCACCGAGAGCGACGTGCAGAGCCGGTTCGTCGGCCGGGTCACCGCCCTCGTCGAGGAGCAACGCGTCGCCGGTGCGTTCGACCCGACGCCGCTCTCCGCCGAGGAGCTCGCCCGGCTGCTCGTCCGGATCTCCGAGTCCTTCACGTACGCCGACCTCATCTCCGGCCAGACGCCGGATCCCGAACGCGCACGAGCCACGTTCGAGTACGTCCTCCGACCGACCACGACAGGAGCCCGATGACCATCGCCGACTACCCCTTCGTCCGGCTCTACCCCACCCGGTGGAACGACAACGACATGTTCGGGCACGTGAACAACACGATCTACTACAGCGCGATGGACAACGCGGCGACGTACTGGTTCCGCGAGGAAGCCGGCCTCGACCCGTTCTCGTCCGAGTGGATCGCCGTGCTCGTGTCGTCGAGCTGCCGGTTCGTCGAGTCGGCGGTGTGGCCCGACGTCATCGAGGTCGGCATGCGGTCGAAGCACCTCGGGAACACGAGCCTGTCGTGGGAGTTCGGCCTGTTCCGGCAGTCCGACGACGCGCTGCTCGCGACCGGGGAGTTCGCGCACGTCATCATCGACCGCGAGGGCGCCCGTCGCCCGATCCCCCTCCCGGACGACCTGCGCGAACTCGTCACCGCCACGATGGCGACGCCCGCGGCAGTCCACTCCGACTGACGCGCACAGAACCAATGACCATTCGAACCGGGCAGAACCGCGGTTCGCTTGCACTTTGGTTCTGCCGCGACTGCCGGAACCAAGGCCGGATAGCTCGCGTCAGCCCTTCAGCGCCGCCAGCTCGAGGTTGATGTCGTCGGGGTCCTGCACCGACAGGATGACCATGCCCGCGTCACCGAGGTCGGTCACCTCGCCGTGCTCCACCCCGGCCGCGTCGAGTCGCACGGCCGCCTCGTGGAGTTCGTCCACCGACCCGACGACGAAGCTCACGTGGTCGAGGCCGACCGTCTCCGAGTCGAACCGCTGCCCCGCCGGCGCGACTGGACGGAGCCCGAACACCTGGTCACCGAGACGGAAGACGCTGCCGCCGTAGAAGCGCTCCCGGTCCTCGCGGATGCCCGGTTCGTCGATCTGGTCGCTGAAGTCGA
This sequence comes from Curtobacterium sp. USHLN213, assembly GCF_037144815.1. Classification (NCBI taxonomy): domain Bacteria; kingdom Bacillati; phylum Actinomycetota; class Actinomycetes; order Micrococcales; family Microbacteriaceae; genus Curtobacterium; species Curtobacterium sp. USHLN213. The sequence continues at coordinate 301,862 of NZ_JBBCYQ010000003.1, forward strand.
TCGCCGGGTCGGTCCCGAGCAGCTGCTGGTAGAAGGCCTTGCTGCGGTGGATGTCGGTCACGGTCACACGGACGTGGGCGAGTGCGGTGGGTCGGGCGAACGGTTCGGTCACGGGAGTGCTCCTCAGGCAAGGGGCCGGCAGGGTCCGGCACCACCCCGACGCAACGCGCCCCACCTGACCGGACGCCCCGACCGTGCGGCCACCGGACAACGCGCCGCGTCGAACCGCGAATCCGACATCGAACCAGGCCGGTGCCCTGGTTCGATGTCGGTTCCGTGGTTCGAAGCGAGATCGCCCGCACGACGACCGACCGCGGCGGCCGCCGCCCTAGATCAGGTCGTCGGTCAAGTGGTTCGGGGTGCCGAAGCGGTGCGCCGTGATCGACACGGCCTGCTCCCGCACGAACGGCAGGATCTCGAGACGCCCGGCCTCGGTCACCGGCTCCCCGTACACGGCCACGTCCGGCCGACCACCGATCGCCGTGTACAGCGCCGACGTGTCGCCACCGATGAGCCGCACGCGACCGGACGGACCACTCGCCACCGCCGACGCGAACGCCGCGTCGGAGTGCGACTGCGTCAGCGACCGGACGTTCGGCAGTGCCCGGACGGCCGATGCGACACCGGACGGCAGGGTCGACACGGTCGAGACGTCGATCGTCGTACCGGCGCGGACGGACGCCGCGACGACGCGGACCAGATCGGCGACCCCGTCATCGGAGGCAGAGGCAGCCAGGCGCACCCGCACCGCCGGGTACGGCAGGTAGCGCGCGATGTTCCGTTCCGCCGTCAGCGCGGACACGTCGGTCGCCGTGCCGAACAGCGACGCCCACGCCTGCTCGTCGGACGCCACGGCCCGGTCGAGCGACGGCGACGCCACCCCCGCGGCACGGACGAACGCGGCGACCGCAGACGAGGGAGAGGAACCGGACGCGGCCGGAGCAGGCGCCCAGGACCCGAGCCCGAGCAGGTAGTTCAGCCCACCGGCCTTCGACCCGGCACCGACGGCCGACTTCTTCCACCCGCCGAACGGCTGGCGGCGGACGATCGCGCCCGTGATGCCACGGTTGACGTAGAGGTTGCCCGCCTCGATGCGCCCGAGCCAGGTGCCGATCTCGGCGCGGTCGAGGGAGTGCAGGCCCGAGGTGAGGCCGTAGTCGACCTCGTTGACGATGTCGATCGCCTCGTCCAGCGTGCGCGCGGTCATGATGCCGAGGATCGGCCCGAAGTACTCCGTGCGGTGGAACGCCGACTCGCGGCGGACACCGTCACGGACGCCGGGGCTCCAGAGCGTGCCGGAGTCGTCGAGCTTCGCGGGCTGCACGGCCCACGACTCCCCCGCGCCGAGCGTCGTCAGGCCGTCCAGGAGCTTGCCGGCGGCGGGCTCGATGACCGGCCCCATCTGCGTGGTGGGGTCGGTCGGGTAGCCGACGGTCAGCGACGACACCGCGTCGATGAGCTGCGAGCGGAAGCGCCGCGAGGTGGCGACGGAGCCGACGAGCACGACGAGGGATGCGGCCGAGCACTTCTGCCCGGCGTGCCCGAAGGCCGAGGCGACGACGTCCTTCACGGCCAGGTCGAGGTCGGCGGACGGGGTGACGATGATCGCGTTCTTGCCCGAGGTCTCGGCGAGCAGCGGCAGGTCCGGCCGGAAGGACCGGAACAGCGAAGCGGTCTCGTACGCCCCGGTGAGGATCACCCGGTCGACGAGCGGCGACGCGACGAGCTGCTGCCCGAGGTCGTTCTCGGACACCTGCAGGAACGCGAGCACGTCGGCCGGGGCACCCATGGCATCGAGCGCGGTCTCGATGATCGACGCGAGGACGGCACCGGAGCGCTCGGCGGGCGGCGCGGGCTTCAGCACGACGGCGGACCCGGCGGCGAGCGCGGCGAGGGTGGACCCGGCGGGGATCGCGACCGGGAAGTTCCACGGCGGCGCGACGAGCGTGAGGGCGGCCGGGGTGAAGGACGCACCGTCGACCTCGTCGAGCTCGGACGCGAGCGAACCGTAGAAGTGCGCGAAGTCGATCGCCTCGGACACCTCGGGGTCGGCTTGGTCGATGGTCTTGCCGGTCTCGGACGCCATCACCTCGACCAGGGCTGCGCGGTTCGCCTCGAGTGCGTCGCCGACGGCGTGGAGCACGGCGCCACGCGCGGCACCGGACCAGGTCCCCCAGACGGCACCGGCGTCCCGGACGCGACCGAGCGCGGTGTCGAGCGCCGTGGCGGAGTCGACCCGCGCCTCCTGGACGGCACGGACGCCGAGCGTCGACGACGCGACCCGGTCCGTGATCGCCGCACCCCACGACCGCACCGCGGCGACCGACGGGTCGCTGTCCGGCGTGTTCTCGAAGTGCCCCGGGCCTGGGCGACCGACGGCGGCGTAGCGGTCGGCGACGCGGTGGGATGCGGGGGCATCGAGCCCACCGGGCAGGGCGAGGGGGGCGAGCGACGTGCGGAAGCGCTCCTCCTCGCGGGCGAACAGGTCGGGCGAGGACACGAGGGAGAACACCGCGGACATGAAGTTCTCCTGCGACGCGCCTTCCTCGAGGCGGCGGATCAGGTACGCGATCGCGACGTCGAACTCCTGCGGGTGCACGACGGGCGTGTAGAGCAGGAGCGATCCGACGGTGTTCTTGACCGCAGAAGCCTGCCCCTGCGCCATGCCGAGCAGCATCTCGAACTCGATGCCGTCCCGGACGCCGCGCTCCCCGGCGAGCAGCCAGGCGTGCGCGACGTCGAAGAGGTTGTGGCCGGCGACCCCGACGCGGACGTTCTCGATGCGCGACGGCGTCAGCGCCCAGTCGAGCACGCGCTTGTAGTTGGTGTCGGAGTCCTGCTTGGTGTGCCAGGTGGCGAGCGGCCAGCCGTGCACCGACGCCTCGACCTGCTCCATCGGCAGGTTGGCGCCCTTGACGAGGCGGACCTTGATGCCGGCACCGCCGCGGGCACGGCGGGCGGCGGACCACTCCTGCAGGTGCTCCATCGCGGCGAGCGCGTCGGGCAGGTACGCCTGGAGCACGATCCCGGCTTCGAGGCCGAGGAACTCCGGCTCGTCGAGGAGCTTCGTGAAGACCGCGATGGTGAGGTCGAGGTCCTTGTACTCCTCCATGTCGAGGTTGATGAACTTCGCCGGGGACGCCGATGCGGCACGGCGGAACAGCGGGCGGAGCTTGGCGATGATGTCCTCGACCGCGTGGTCGAACGCCCACGGGGAGTGCGGGTGCACGGTGGAGGAGACCTTGATCGACACGTAGTCGACGTCGTCGCGGGCGAGGAGCTTGTGCGTGCCCTCGAGTCGGCGGGCTGCTTCGCCCTCGCCGAGGACGGCTTCGCCGAGCAGGTTGACGTTGAGCCGGACGCCGTCGCGCTTGATCTTCGCGATGGCCGGCCCGAGCTTGGCGTCGGTCGCGTCGACGATGAGGTGGCCGACCATGTCGCGGAGCACGCGGCGGGCGATCGGGACGACGATGCCGGGCAGCGCCGGTGCCATCCCACCGCCGAGTCGGACGAGCCCGCGGAGTGCGGCGGGCAGGAAGCCGGGCGCACCGGGCGCGATGGCACGGAGCTTGCGTGCGGCGACGCCGAGGTCCTCGGGGCGGACGACGCCGTCGACGAACCCGACGGCGAAGTCGAGGCCGGCGGGGTCGGCGAGCACCCCGGCGAGCTGCTTCGCCGAGCCGTCGACCGGGTAGGTCTCGGCTTCGGCGAGCCACTGTCGCACGAGCGCGACGGACTGGTCCGCGAGGGCGTCGTGGTCAGTGGCGGGGTGCTCGTGCAGGGTCGTCATGGCATCAGTGTGGAGCCCGCCATGCTGAAGCGGAAGCAACGTTTCGTGACGGATACCCATCAGCGACACTAAAGTGTCGGCATGCTCGACGTCCGCCGCCTGGTCCTCCTCCGGGAGCTCTCGATCCGTGGCACGATCGCCGCCGTGGCCGAGGCCGTGAACTTCACGCCGTCGGCCGTCTCGCAGCAGCTCTCCGCCCTGGAACGCGAGGCCGGCGTGCCCCTGCTCCGCAAGGCCGGACGGCGGCTCCAGCTCACCCCGCAGGCCGAGGTGCTCGTCCAGGCCGCGGGGCACGTGCTCGACGTCCTCGAGCGGGCGCAGTCCGAGGTCGAGGAGACCATGCCGACCGTGCAGGGTCGGATCCGGGTGGCGGTGTTCCAGTCCGCGGCGCTCGCCCTGATGCCGAACGCCCTGCACGCGATGGCGACCGAGCACCCGGACGTCCGCATCGAGATGGTGCAGCGCGAGCCGGAGACCGCGCTGCACGAGACGTGGATCCGGGACTTCGACATGGTCATCGCCGAGCAGTACCCCGCGCACGCGGCACCGCGGCTCCCCGGGCTGCAGCGCGAGGACCTCACGACCGACGCCGTCCGGCTGGCGTTGCCCCCGGTCGACACGGCCCTCGCGCCGGTGTCGTCGATCGAGGACGCCGCGGCGCTGCCGTGGGTGATGGAGCCTCGAGGGACCGCGTCGCGGCACTTCGCCGAGCAGGTCTGCCGTCGCTGGGGCTTCGAGCCCGACGTGCGGTACGAGACCGCCGACCTGCAGACGCAGATCCGGCTCGTCGAGTCCGGCAACGCCGCGAGCCTCATGCCGGACCTCATGTGGACGGGCCGGACCACGACGTGCCGGTTGGTGGAGCTGCCGGAGCACCCGCGGCGGACGATCTTCACGGTGGTCCGAGCGGCCGGGTCCTCGTCGCCGGCGGTCCGCGCCCTCCGCTCTGCCCTCGAGCGCGCTGCCGCGACCGTCGGCGACTGACCGTCGGCGACCGACCTGAGCGCGACCGACTCGAGCGCGACCGACCCGAGCGCGACCGACTCGAGCGCGACCGACCCGAGCGCGACCGACCGGCCGCTCCGTCGTCGTTACCGGACCGAGACGTACCGGGTCGTCAGGATCGTCGGCGCCGCGACACCTCCAGGATGAGGGCACCTCCCGGTGCCCCGCACAGCATCCAGGGGGATCCCATGAAGCAGTCCTGCACCGCCAGTGTCCGACGCGGCGCCGCCATCGGCGCAGCCGTCGCCATCGTCACCGCCTCCTCGGCGTTCGGCATCGGCGCGACGAGCGCGATGGCCGACGAGGCTCCGACACCGCTCACGCCCGCCACCACCGTCACGACCGGCACGTCCGACGGCTCGGGAGGCGCGGCGAGCGACCCGACGTCGCCCAGCGCCGACGAGACGGGGACGACTCCCCCCGTGGTCACCGACGACCCCGCCGAGTCGCCCGAGCCGGCCCCGACGCCCGACGCGGCCACGGACCCGACCACGGACCCGACAGCGGCACCGGAGCCGTCCGCTCCCACGACCGCACCCGCGGCGAGCGCGCCGGCCGAGGAGGCTCCGGACCAGTCCGCCGCCGCGGCCCTCGCCTTCCCCGAGGGCACGAGCGCCGACGCCCCGCTGGTCCTCACCGCGACGGTGGGCGACACCGTGTCCCGGACGTTCACCGCGACGGGCGGGTCGGGCACCGTGACGTACAAGGTGCGCGGCGCGAACGGCAGCCCGGTGATCGGCCAGGGCGACTTCAACAGCGACTTCTCGTTCGACGGGACCACCGGCACGCTGTCCGGGTCGCCTCGGTACGCCCTGCGGACCTACACGTTCCAGGTCATCGCCACGAGCGGCTCCGAGACCGCCGTCGAGTACGTCGAGCTCACGGTGAAGCCCGGCGCCCCGGTCGGCGTCACCTTCTCGGTCTCCGCGCAGCAGTCCTCCGGCCTGTGGCAGGTCGAGCCGGACGGCACGATCTGGGAGGAAGCAGTCGGCAAGGGACGAGTCCGCGTCGTCTCCGACGTCCCCGTCGCGACCGGGACGACCCTCTCCCTGGCTGGTCTCGCGGTCGACGCCTACGGCAACCGCGTGACCGGGAGCGACCAGGACGACGACTACCCCCGGTCGACCGTCACGAGCACCGTGGCGTCCGACCGTGCGGTGTGGGACCCGGCGGGTGCGAACCTCGTGACCTTCACCGAGGCCGGCATCCGCACGGTGACCGTCTCCGAGGGCGGCGTGTCCACGTCCTTCACCGTCGTGGTCGCCGACGAGCCGTTCGCGTTCGTCGACCCGTCGTCCGCCGACGCCCCGATCGCCATCACCCCGACCGCGGGCGAGGAGTTCACGCGGACGTTCGACGTGTCGGGAGCGACCGACCCGTCGGACATCCGCTACGGGCTCCGCGGTGTCCAGGGCGAGCCCTTCGACGACACGTACGCCCGGAACGGGCTCGACCTCGCCATCGACCCGACCACGGGCGTGCTCACCGGGACCGGCACGGCGGCGACGTCGTTCCGCTTCCAGGTCGTCGCGACGAGCGGCGGGCAGGAGGCCGTCGCGAACGTCGAGGTCACCGTCTCGCCCGCGGCCTTCGCGAAGCTCGTCGTCGCGGTCCTGCCGTCCGACCGGGACCCGGAGTCGGAGACCTGGTCGGTCGACGGCGACACGATCACGCACATCACCCCGGACGGCGGTTCGGAGGTCGTCGACGCGGTCCCCGCACGGCAGGGGCAGCGCATGCTCGTGCTCGCGGTGCCGGTCGACGCCTACGGGAACGCGGTCGCCGACCACGACGACCTGACCATCACGAGCGACGTCGCGAGTGACCGGATCGCCTACGACCCGAGCACCGCCGCGACCTGGGTCACGTTCGAGCACGCCTCGCCGCACGTCGTGACCGTCGCGTACCAGGACCGCACGCAGGACATCCGGTTCGACGTCACCCCGACCGCGGCGACGGCGGGAGCCACCACGAACACGGGCTCCGGCCGTCTCGCCTACACCGGCGCGGAGACCTCGGGTCCCCTCGCCTGGGCGCTCGGACTGCTCGCCGCCGGCGGCGGACTGCTGGTCCACCGGCTGCGTCGCCGTCGCGCCTGAGACGCGACCGTCCGGCGGGACGGGAGGCGCGGTGCCAGCTGGCACCGCGCCTCCCGTCATCGTCGGCACGCCTGAGTGAACCGGAATGCCCCGGGGACGCCTGCGGTCGTACCGTCGTCGCTGACAGGAGCGGATCGCCGCCCTGCACAGAACGACCAGGGGATCTCATGAACACCACCACGTCGTCGCGCCGTCGCGCGGCCCTCGTCACCGCCGTCGCGGTCGCCGTCGCCGCAGCCGGTTCGACCGCCGTCCTCGGCGTCGACGCCGCATCCGCCAGCGCCACGGTCACGAGCCAGCACGCCGCGGCGACGCCGGCGCCGCTCGCCTTCACGCAGAGCTCGTCCGCCGCCCACCCGATCGCGCTGACCGCGACCGCGGGGAAGGCGTTCGCGTACACCTTCACCACCAACACGAAGGCGGGGTCGGTCGCCTACGCGATGGACGAGCCGGCCGGGCTGACGCCGGACTCGCCGCGCGCGTCCGACCACTTCTCGGTGAACACGAACACCGGCGTCCTGTCCGGCACGGGGGTCGAGAGCGGTATCTGGGACTTCCAGGTCGTCGCCCTCCGCAACGGCGTCGAGGCCCACGCGTACGTGCAGCTCACCGTGCGCCCGGGGGCGGCAGTCGGCGTGCGGACGTACGTCTCGCAGCCGAACACGACCGCGCCGATCTGGTACATCGCGCCGAACGGTGTCATCCGGCAGCGGCTGACCCCCACGAGCAAGGCGACGGTCGTCAAGACCGTCCCGGCGGTCCGGCTCGAGCAGCTCATCGTCACCGGGGTCGCGGTCGACGCCGAGGGCAACGTCATCAAGGCTCCCGACGAGGGCGGCGACGTGTCCACGGTCACGAGCAACGTCACGTCGGACCACGTCACCCGGACCGGCGCCCAGGACACGATCACGATCAGCGGTGCGTGGTCGCACCGCCTCACCGTGACCCAGGAGCACGCGCACACGTCGTTCACGGTCTCGGTGGCGCACGCCGCGCACTGAGTCGACCACGGGGAGCCGCGGGTGGCGCGCTGGACGGCACGCCACCCGCGGTTTCCCGCACGCACCCCCAACCCAGGTCACATTTCATGCTCGGTGCTCCCGATCACGCGCGCGTACCCCTACGATCCGATCAGGCCGAGGATTCTCGGCAGATTCTTACGATCCGGCACCCGACCGGACCTGAACACCTGGGGGAACACGTGCGCCGCAGCACTTCCACCGTCCGACGCGCCTGCGCGCTCGGGACCACCGCCGCGCTCATCGCGCTGACGACCGGTCTCGGCATCGCGACCGCGACGGCAGCACACGCCGAGGGCGCCGACACGTCGGTCCCGACGCAGACCGCGCCGGCCGACCCGACGCCGACCGACGCGCCGACGGACACCACGCCGACGGACACCACGCCGACGGACGCGCCGACGGACCCGGCACCCACGGACGCGCCGACCGACACCGCGACGGACGCGCCGACGAGCACCACCGCACCGTCCGCTCCCGCACGGAACCAGACGCCGTCGGCCGCGTCGACGGACGCACCGGTCACGCCGCTGGCCGCCGACCCCACCGTCACCGTCTCCGGCGACACCAAGGTGGGCTCGCAGCTCACGGCGGACACGACCGGGTTCGACGAGGACGGCTCGTTCAAGTACGTCTGGACCGAGGCCGACGCCGGCCCGACGCCGACAACGATCTCCAAGTCCAAGACCTTCACGGTCGACCAGACCGAGGCGGGCAAGCAGCTCGTCGTGACCGTGACCGGCGACCTGCCGGGCGGCGGCAAGGAGACCGTGACCTCGGACCCCTCTGCGGTCATCACGCAGGACCCGGTGTTCGTCGACGCGGACGGCAAGCCCATCACCGAGGGCACCGAGGCGGACGTCGACGTGTTGCCCCTCGAGGCCACCGCCGGTGACCCGTTCTCGTACACGTTCCGCGCCCAGGGGTACCCGGCGCCGACCTACAAACTCGACTGGTACTACGGCGACGAGGAGGACTCCGCCGACTCGATCGTCGAGTCGAAGTCGCAGGCCGACTCCATCGCGATCGGGTACGGCTTCGAGGAGGACGACGACTTCACCGTCGACGACCAGCTCCCCGAGGGCATCACGTTCGACCCGACCACGGGCGAGCTGAGCGGCACCGCCACCCTCGCGTCGTTCTACGACTTCGCCGTCACGGCCACGAGCGGCGACGTCTCGACCACGCAGTACGTCGAGTTGACCGTCGACCACGCCGCCGCGTTCGGCATCACCGCGTTCACGACCGACGAGAAGTCGATCACCGCGCGGGACAAGCGCATCTGGCTCATCCAGCCCGACGGCTCGATCTACACCGTCGACCTGTCGACCGACGAGGACGGCTTCCCCGAGGAGCTCACCCTCACGCCGACCGGCCGTCCCACCGTGGCGCAGGGCGGCACGCTCATCGTGTCCGGCTCGCCCGTCGACCGCTTCGGCAACGACGCGTCGGACTTCGACGACGAGGGCAACCCGACGTTCGTCCCGACCGTGACCTCGGACGTCGCCACCGACGTGGTCGCGCCGTACGAGGAGAACGGTGCCGAGGGGCAGGGCGTCTTCGGCGTCACGTTCCCGCACGCGTCGATCCACACCCTCACGGTCGCGAGCGGCGCGTTGCAGCCGCTCTCGTTCGCGGTCGACGTGCGTCCGACCACCCCGACGGTGGCCATCGTCACGCCCACCACCGCGAAGGGCCAGCTCGCCTACACCGGTTCCGACGCGACGGGTGCCCTCCCCTGGGCCCTCGCGCTCGTCCTCGCCGGCGCCGGACTGATCGGTGTGCGCACGCTGCGCCGCCGTCACGCCCAGCGCTGACGCCCAGACGCCTCCCGCCAGTCGCGTGCCCGCGTGACTGACGGGAGGCCCACCTCGGCCCCGCCTCGCCCCTCACCGGCGCGGCGGGGCCGTTCCCGTCATGCGGCGGGTGTCGGTCGGTAGCGTGGGGACCATGCCCACGCTCCTGCACATCGACTCCTCGGCCGACCTCGCGCACTCCCGCTCCCGCGCCCTCACCGCGGCCTTCGCGGACGCCTGGCGCGCACGCGGCCCGGAGTACACGGTCGTCCGACGCGACCTGCACGTCGACCAGCTCCCCCACCTCGAGACCTCGGCGCTGCACTGGGCCGCCGCCGAACGCACGGACGACGAGGTCGTGGCCCCCGAGGCCGACGCGCTCCGGCAACAAGTGATCGACGAGCTCCTCGGCGCCGACGTCGTCGTGGTCGGTGCGCCGCTCTACAACTACACCTTGCCGTCGACGCTCAAGGCGTGGATCGACCGCATCCACGTGCCGGGTGTCCTCGCCGGTGCAGTGCAGCCGCTCGCCGGGCGTCCGGTCGTCACCGTCGTCAGCCGGGGTGCCACGTACGACGCCGGGACGCCGACGGAGGGCTGGGACCACGGCTCCCCGGTCCTGCACCTCATCCTCGGGACCGCGCTCGGCATGAAGCCGTACCCGATCACCGTGAGTGCGACCCTGGCGGACCGGCTGCCCGACCTCGCACCGCTCGCGGACCACGCCGCCGCCGAGTTCGCCGACGCGAAGACGACGCTGGAGCGCCTCGCCGCGACGCTCGGCTGACGCCGGTCCGCGGCGCCCGCGCGGCGGCCGCAGCGACCGCGGCGGCAGCGGCGCCCCCGGGCGCCCGCGGCGGTCCGCACAACCGAAGTGCATCCGCGCCGCGGCGATCCACGGCGCGGATGCACTTGCGTTGTGCGACGGCGGCGCGAACCACCGTGCCGAGGCCGCCGCGGCCGGCGGGGTCAGGCGGGACGGACCTCGTCCGCGCGACCGAGCAGCGCCGCGTGGAACGCCGTCTGCGTCAGCGCGCTGGCGAGCAGGAACCCCGTCATCGACTCGATGCCCCCGCTGAAGGGCACCCGCGACGCCACCTCGTAGAGCGTCGGCGAGGACAGGGCGTCGAGCGCGTCGGCGACGTGCCGCGACCGTTCCTCGCGGTGCCGAGCCAGGGTGCGGGCACGGCCGACGACGTCGCGGAAGCGGTACTCGTGGCCGGGGCAGACCTCGAGGTCCGCGGAGCCGTCGAGCCGCCCGAGTGACGCCAGGTAGTCGCCGAGCGGGTTCGTGGCGGTCCGGCCCCCGAGCCCGATCCCGGAGTTGATGCGGGGCAGGACGTGGTCGCCGGTGAACAGCAGGCCGTCCTCCGCGTCGACGAAGCAGCAGTGCCCGGCGGTGTGCCCGGGGGTCCACAGCGTCCGGATCGTCCGACCGGCGACCGGCAGCACGTCGCCGTCCTCGAGCAGCAGGTCCGCGAAGGGCTCCGCCGTCCGACCGAGCCCGATCCGTCGCCCGCTCCCCCAGGCCTCGACCACGCCGGCGCGCAGGTGCTCCGGCAGTCCCCACGTCGCGATGTCGGCGTCGTTCGCCGCGGCGTCCGCCCGCTCCCGGTGCAGCGCCTCGACCTCGAGCCGGTGCATGGCGACCCGGGCGCCGGTGGCGCGTCGGATCGCCGCCGCGGCGCCGAGGTGGTCCGCGTGCAGGTGTGTCACGACGACCAGCCCGACGTCGTCGAGCGACCGCCCGATCGCAGTGAGGCCGTCGCGGAGCACGTCGAGACCGTCGTCGGCGGTCCACCCGGGGTCGATCAGCGCGAGCGAGCCGTCGGAGCCCTCGACGACGTACACGAGCGTCGCGTCGGGCACCCCGAAGCGGAACGGCACGGCGAGGGTCCAGATGCCCGGGCGGACCTCCTCCACGGGCGGCATGACGCCGTCGCGGAGCGCGGCGGCCTGCACGGGGCTGATCGGTTCCGGTACCGGCGCTGCCGGCGGGGGCACGGTCGTCACGCGACCACCCTACTGAGGTGCGGGTCGCGACCGGGCCGAGCCGCGCCTCCAGGGCCACGGCCACCCGACGACGGAGCGACACCTGCCGGACGGACGCGGCCGCCCGAGTAGACAGGACCCATGGAGATCGCACCGATGCTCGCCAAGGCCGTCCCCACCGTCCCCGAACCCGACAGCGTGCGCGGCGGACTCCGGTACGAGCCGAAGTGGGACGGGTTCCGCGGCATCGTGACCATCGACGGCGACGACGTGGAGATCGGCAGCCGCGGAGCGAAGCCCCTCACCCGCTACTTCCCCGAGCTCGTCGAGGCCTTCCGCGCACAGTTCGGTGGCCGCGAGCACCCGGTGGTCCTCGACGGCGAGGTGATCCTGCGCTCCGGGGACGCCGGCGCGGAACGGCTCGACTGGGAGGCGCTGTCGCAGCGGATCCACCCCGCGGCCTCGCGGATCGCGAAGCTCAGCGCCGAGACCCCCGCGCAGTTCGTGGCGTTCGACCTGCTCGCGGTGGACGGCACGGAGCTCCTGGACCTGCCGTTCGACGAGCGTCGGTCGCGCCTGGACGCGCTGTCGCAGGACATGTCCGACCCGCTGTTCGTCACGCGCACCACGCTCGACGTCGACCTCGCCCGCGAGTGGCTGACCACGTTCGAGGTCGCCGGGCTCGACGGTGTCGTCGCCAAGCCCCGGGCGAAGCCGTACGAGCCGAACAAGCGCACCATGCTCAAGGTCAAGCACCACCGCACGGCCGACGTCGTCGCGATCGGGTACCGCGTGCACAAGAGCGGGACCGGCGTCGGCTCGCTGCTCGTCGGCTTGTACGGCGACGACGGCGAGCTCCGGCAGGTGGGCGGCGTGTCCGCCTTCTCGGACAAGCGACGGGTCGAGTTGGTGGACGAACTCGACCGGGTGGTCCTCCGGGATGCGGACGGGAGGCCCGTCACCGGTGACGGGGAACGCTCGCGGTTCTCGTCGGGTCGCGACACGTCGTTCGTCCGGCTGACGCCGTCGCTGGTCCTGGAGGTGCGGTACGACCAGATGGAGGGCGACCGGTTCCGGCACACGGTCCAGTTCGAACGGTGGCGTCCCGACCGCGAGGCCGCCTCGTGCGGCTTCGACCAGCTCGAGGTTCCGGCGGCGTACGACCTCGACGCCGTGCTGCTGTCCGATTGACGCTCGACGATTGATGTAGTTAGGCTAACTAGGTAACTTCTTCCATGCGGATGCATCCGCATCGAGCAGACGGGAGCGGGACATGATCATCGACGGCATCAGCGACGCCCACCGCGGGACCTGGTCCCGACTGACGCGCCTGCACACGGCGAGCGTCTCGCTCCCGACACACACCACGCGCGTCGCCGAGCCCGAGGGCCGCGCCGAGGACTGCGCCGCCGTCTGACCCGTTCAGGCCTTCTTCGCGCGTGACGGCTGCACGCGCGGCGGCTCCCCCGGCATCTTCGGGAAGTCCGGCGGGAAGGGCAGCTCTTCCTCGCCGTTCTCCAGGTCGCGCTCCCACCACGCCAGCAGCGGTGTGATGCTCGCGGGCTCGTCGTGCATCGCCTGCCACGGGTCGCCCGTGGTCCGCAGCCGTTCGGGCACCGACCGGATCGTGAACGCCGTGGGATCGGCGTCGTCGAGTTCGTCCCACGCGATCGGCGTCGACACGGCCGCGTGCGCGAGGGCACGGGGACTGTAGGCACCGGCCATCGTCCGGTCGCGGTTCGCCTGGTTGAAGTCGACGAAGACACGCTCCCCGCGCTCCTCCTTCCACCACGCCGTCGTCACCCGGTCCGGCATCCGTCGCTCGAGTTCGCGCGCGGCGGCGATCACCGCGTGCCGGACGTCGAGGAACTCGTACTCGGGCAGGATCGGCGCGAAGACGTGCAGCCCACGGTTCCCGCTCGTCTTGATCCAGGCCGTCAGCCCGACCTCGTCGAGCACCTTCCGGAGCTCGTGCGCCACGGGGACGGTGTCGTGGAAGTCGGTGCCGGGCTGCGGGTCGAGGTCGATGCGGAGCTGGTCCGGGTGGTCGGGGTCTCCGGCGCGCGAGGCCCACGGGTGGAACACGACGGTGTTCATCTGCGCGGCCCACACCGCGACGGCCGGCTCGTCCACCACGAGCTGCGGGTGCTGTCGGCCGCTCGGGTAGGTGACGGTGACCGCGCGGACGTACTCGGGCGCGCCCTTCGGCGGGTTCTTCGAGAAGAACTGCTCGCCGTCGACGCCGCCCGGGAACCGCTGCAGCGAGATCGGGCGGTCGCCGTTGGCCCGGACGAACGCGTCACCGACGGCGACGAGGTACTCCGCCAGGTCGAGCTTCGTGATGCCGGGCTCGGGCCAGAGCACGCGGGAGGGGCTGCTGATCCGGACCTCCCGGTCGCCGTCCGGCCCCGGGACCGTCAGCGTCGTCGCTTCGCTCGCCATGCAGCGGACCGTACACGGGCGGGCCCGGGCCCGGCCGCAGCCCCGGTCGGGCTGGGTCGCGGGCGGTCGGGCTGCGTCGCGGGCGGTCGGGGTCGGGGTCGCGGGCGGTCGGGGTCGAGCGGGCGAAGTACGTCACGCTCGGCGCGCCGCACCGACCGGTTCCGCCCGTTCGGCGAACCGCGCGCGGCATGTCCCGCCCGCCCGGGTGCACGATGGACGGGTGAACGCGTACCTCGGGGTGGACCTGGCATGGGGACTCGGCACCGCGACCCGCGCACCGAACGAGACCGGACTCGTCGCGATGGACCACGACGGAGCGGTCACCGACGCCGGCTGGGCCCGGGGCGTCGACGCCGTCACCGACTGGATCGCCGGACACCTCGGCGAGCGCTCCCTCATCGCCGTGGACGCCTCGCTCGTCGTGACGAACCCGACCGGCATCCGCGAGGCCGAACGGCAGGTGGGCCAGCGCTACGGCCGGTGGAAGGTCGCGGCGAACCCGACGAACCTCGCGTCGGCGGCGAGCGCCGGGGCCCGCCTGCTCGAGCGGCTGACGGCCCTGGGCGTCGGGTACGTGTCGTCGACCGCGGCGATGCGGGAGCGCACCGGTCCGGCGGTGTTCGAGTGCTACCCGTACACGACCCTCGTCGGGGTCGAGGAGCTCGGCTACGACGTCGAACGGCCGCGGTACAAGCGTCTCGACCTGCACGTCCCGCCGGCGACGGCCCGGGCACGACGGGCGGAGGCGTTCGACGAGCTCGTGCGTCGGCTGCGCGAGACGCCGCTGGACCCTCCGCTCCGGCTCGACACGCATCCGCTCGCCCGCGCGCTCGCCGAGCCCTCCGGGATCCACGGGCCGACGCACAAGCACCGGGAGGACCTGCTCGACGGCGCCCTCTGCGCCTGGACGGCCGCGTTCTGGGAGCGGCACGGCGACGACCGCGTGCAGATCCTGGGAGGCGATCCGTGCCTCCCGTCCGACGCTGTGGACGAGGCGGGCCGACGGCCCGTCGTGGTGGCGCCCGCGCGCCCGTCGCAGCGGGCGGCGCCCTCGTCCGGTGTGCCGGACGTGTCGGGCTCGGTCTAGTCCGTCGCCGACGAGTCGTCGGACACGATCACCTTCGCGATCAGCGTGCGCAGGGGCCCCAGGTCGCCGAGCATGGACCGGCGTGCCGCGTGGTGGTTCTCGGCCGTGGTCGCGTTCCTCCAGTCGAGGACGATGCCGTACTCCTCGGCGAACTGCCGCCAGAACTCGCGCTGGGTCCGGCCGTTGCCCTCCATGAAGGGGTGGATGGCGTTCAGCACCGCGAACTGTTGGGTCAGGAACTCCCGAGGATCCGCGCGCATGCCGTGCGCGTCGCCGAGAACGTCGTCGAACTGCTCCATCCTCGACGGGATCAGCTCGGGAGGGAGGAACGGCTCGTCAGGGTGCTTCGCGATGCCGTCCAGGCGGTACTCGCCGGCCCACTCGTAGACGTCCTGGAAGAGGAACGCGTGGATGCGACGGACCCGGAGCGAAGGACGGAGGTCCGACAGACCGTCCACTTCACCGAGCAGGAGGTCGAGCTCCCGGTCTTGGACCTCGGGGACTTCGAGCGCCGCGAGTTCTTCGCGGGTCGTCGCACCGAGCTTGTTCCGGAGGACGTACTGCTCGTCGTGGTAGCCGCCGACGGGACGAGGGTTCACCGGCGATGGGCGATGGCCCGGAGTTCCTCGCGGCTGATCTCCCCGTTGGCGAACCGCTCCATGTTCTGGATCCACTCGGGATTGTCCTTGAAGCCTTCGAGGCGTCCCGAGTGCACGACCGCAGCGACGGCACGCGTGCGCTTGGCACGCTCCGCTCCGCTGACGGTTCGAGTTCCCTTGGCCATGCTCCGATCCTACGCCGGGACCGTCGGGGATTCCAGACGCGCGGATAGGCTTGCGCGGTGAGCACCACCACCGAACCCCTGCGCATCGGGCTGGTGTCGCTGCACACCTCCCCCGGCGACGAACCCGGCTCCGGCGAGGTCGGCGGCATGAACGTCGTCGTCCGCCACCAGGCCGAGGCCCTCGCGGACCGCGGCCACCACGTCGACATCATCACGCGCCGCTCGTCGCCGACGCAGCCGGACACGGTGTCGCTCGTGCCGGGCGTCTGCCTGCGGTTCCTGTCGGCGGGGCCCGCCGAGCCGGTGCCGAAGGGCGAGCACGACGCGTTCATCGAGCCGTTCCGCCGCGAGCTCGAGCACCTCGGCCCGTTCGACGTGCTCCACTCGCACCACTGGTTCTCCGGCGCGGCCGCACTCCCCGTGGCCCGTGAGCGGGGCGTCCCCCACGTGCAGTCCTTCCACTCGATCGCCGCCGACAGCGACACGCCGCTGTCCGAGGGCGAGCGCCCGGAGTCCGACGGACGGATGGCCGGCGAGCGCATGCTCGCGCACGAGTCCGACGCGGTCGTCGTCGTGTCCTCGGCCGAGGCCGACACCGTCCGCACGCGGCTCGGCGGCGAGACCGGGCGCATCTGGATCGTCCCGCCGGGCGTCGACGGGTCGGTGTTCCGTCCGTCCGCCGCCGGCGCCCGCCGCGCGGACGTCCCGTACGTGGTCGCCGCCGCGCGGGTGCAGCCGTTGAAGGGGCTGGACCTCGCGATCGAGGCGATCGCCGGCATCAGCCAGGAGGCGCGACCCACCCTCGTCATCGCCGGGGACGCCTCGAGCGAGGCGGGTGACTACGTGGACGAACTGCGTCGGCTCGCGGCCCGACTCGGGATCGCCGACCGCGTGACGTTCGTCGGTCCGCAGTCGCGGGCCGACCTGGCGTTCCTGTTCCGCGGCGCGGCAGCCGTGCTGGTCCCGTCGCACTCGGAGACGTACGGCCTCGTCGCGCTCGAGGGCTCCGCGTCCGGGGTGCCCGTCGTGGCCGCCGCTGCCGGAGGACTGCGTGAGGCCGTGGTCGACGGCGAGACCGGGGTCGTGCTCGAGTCCCGCGACCCGGCCGTCTGGGCGGCGGAGACGGAGCGGATCCTGACGGACGCGTCGTACGCGGCGTCGCTGGCCGCGGCCGGCCGGGAGCACGCGGAGCGCCTCAGCTGGGAGCGCTCGGCCGCCGGGCTCGAGGACGTGTACCGCCGGGTGCTGGGACGCGCGTGACCGGGGGCGGGCGGTTCGACGCGTTCTGGGCAGCGCTCGACGCCGTGCCGGTCGCGGACGACGCCGAGGCGCTGTACGACGTGTCGACTGCTGCCGGGCGGCTGCGTCGGGCGAACCTCGAGCGGTACCTCTCGACCGTCGGGGCCCGGGCGGACACGGTGCTCGTCGCCGAGGCCCCGGGGTGGCGCGGCATGACGAACACCGGCGTGCCGTTCACGAGCATGCGGGAGCTCGGGCCGGACTACCTCGTCCCGCCCGAACCGACCGCCCCGTGGGAGGCGTCCTCCCGTGTCGTGCAGGCTGCCCTGGCGTCGTGGCACGGTGCGCTCCCGATGACGTGGGCGATCTTCCCGCACCACCCGTTCGCTGCCCCGGACCGGCTGACGAACCGGACGCCACGGCCGGCCGAGGTCCGGGAGGGGGCGCCCGTCGCGCTCGCGCTGCTCGATGCGATGCGGGCGGGTCCGGGCGGCGACGACGTCCAGGTCGTCGCCGTGGGGCGGAAGGCACAGGGGGCGTTGGCGCTGGCGGGGATCGACGCCGTGGCGGTGCGGCACCCGGCGCAGGGCGGGGCCGCGCAGTTCACGGAGCAGGTGCTGGCGCTCCGCCGCTGAGCGCGCGGGCGGGTGCGGGTGCGGGTGCGGGTGCGGCGAGACTCGGCCGGGCGGACACTTTCGCGGCCGATCCCGCACGAAGGTGTCCGCGCAGCCGAGTCTCGGCTCGCGGGGGCGCGCCGCAGGCTCAGGCGGAGCGGACCTCGACGCCCTTCGCGGCGAGCCGCTCGACCACGTGCGCGGGCAGCGGTGCCGCGGCGTACACGGTGCCGAGCGCCGGCAGATCGAGGACGTCGTCCCAGTTCTGCGGGTCGTACCGGTCGTCCGAGCCGTCCCACCCCGGGTGCACGTCCTGCAGGACCTCGAGGTCGGAGTCGACCGTCAGCTCCGTGACGAGCGACAGCTGCGACGGCAGGAGGTCGAGGTCGTCGTAGTACTCGCGCGCACGGTCGTCCTGCCCTTCGACGTCGAGGTCCTCGTCGCTCTCGTCGTCGTCCCCGGCGTAGGGCTGGAGGACGTCGAGGTCGTAGCAGAGCACATCGAGCACGAGGAGCTTCGCGTTGAAGTCGGCGAACTCCACGGGCTCCTCGGTCGTGTTCGACTCGTCGTGCATGGCTCGGAGCGTAGCCGTCGCCACCCGAGAGCGCCCAGGGGCAGTGGCACGTGTCCGACGGAGCACGAGCATGTTGCGATCTGCGGCGATTTGCCTGTGAGACTGGACAGGATGACCCGAAGCGGAACAGGCTGACGCATGGCCACCACCAACACAGAGCGCCCGCAACAGGAGCAGCCAGAGCTCCGGCGGGTCATCGGTCCCAAACTCCTCCTGCTCTTCATCGTCGGGGACATCCTCGGCACGGGCGTCTACGCGCTCACGGGTCAGGTCGCGGCGGAGGTCGGCGGAGCAGCGTGGCTCCCCTTCCTCATCGCGTTCGCCGTGGCGCTGCTGACGGCGTTCTCGTACCTCGAGCTCGTCACGAAGTACCCGCAGACGGCCGGTGCGGCGCTGTACGTCCACAAGGCGTTCGGCATCCACTTCGTCACCTTCATCGTGACGTTCATCGTGATGTGCTCGGGGATCACCTCGGCGTCGACGGCCTCGCGGGCGTTCGCGGCGAACCTCGGCGCCGGCTTCGGGTTGGAGCTGCCGAACGCGGTCGTGATGCTCATCGCGATGGGCTTCATGCTCGCGGTGATGGCGATCAACTTCCGGGGCGTCAGCGAGAGCGTGAAGACGAACGTCGTCCTCACCCTGGTCGAGCTGTCCGGTCTCGTGATGGTGATCCTCATCGGGTTCTGGGCGATCGCCGGCGGCAACGCGGACTTCTCGCGCGTGGTCATGTTCGACACGCCGGAGGACAAGTCGCTCCTGCTCTCGGTGTCGACCGCCACGTCGCTGGCCTTCTTCGCCATGGTCGGGTTCGAGGACTCGGTGAACATGGCCGAGGAGACCAAGGACCCCTCCCGCATCTTCCCGAAGGTCATGCTCACGGGTCTCGGCATCACGGCCGTGATCTACGTGCTCGTGTCCATCTGCGCCGTGGCGGTCGTGCCGATCGGTGAGCTCGCCGGCAACGAGACGCCGCTCGTCACCGTCGTGCAGACCGCTGCCCCGGACTTCCCGATCGCCGACCTGCTGCCGTTCATCTCGATGTTCGCCGTGGCCAACACCGCGCTGATCAACATGATGATGGCGTCGCGACTGCTGTACGGCATGAGCAAGCAGGGCGTCCTGCCCGGCTTCCTCGGCAAGGTCTCGCCGGCCCGCCGCACCCCGTCCACCGCGATCGTCTTCACGACGCTCATCTCGCTGCTGCTGATCGGGTGGGTCTCGCTCGACCCCGACTCCCCCATCGTCGTCGTGCTCGGCGGCACGACCTCGCTCCTGCTGCTGTCGGTGTTCGCGGTCGTGAACGCGTCGGTGCTGGTGCTGCGCCGCGACAAGGTCGACCACAAGCACTTCCGGGCCGGGGTCATCGTGCCGATCATCGGTGTCGTCACCTGCCTGTGGCTCGTGCTGCCCTTCTCGTCCGGCCGCGACCCGCAGCAGTACCAGATCGCGGGCGCGCTGCTCGCGCTCGGGATCCTGCTGTGGATCGTGACGTGGTTCACCCACGGGCGGAAGCAGACCGAGAAGGCGCCCACCGGCCTCGTCACCGAACCGACGAAGGTGCAGCGCCCGAACGAGCCGGCGCAGACGCACGACCACCGCGACGTCTGACCCGCGAACGACCGAGCCGGTCCTCGGACACCCCCGATCGGGCGGGTGCGGTTCCCAGGCGGCGCACGTAGCCTCTTCGTGCTCCGCCTGACCCGCCCCGCTCGAGAGGACCCGCCATGCGCCGCGTCGGCATCACCCTCGCGTCGGTGTTCGGCGCGGGCGTCGTCGCGATCGGCATCGGCGTCGTGGTGGTCATCGTCATCGCGGTGAACTCGCTGACGGGTGCCGCCAAGGGTGTCGTCGCGGACCCGACCCCGACCTGCCCGGACGTCGCGACGAGGACGATCGGCGGCATCGTCGTCCCCGCGGGCCCCGTCGGCGGGTTCTGCCAGGACCGCCTGGTCAACGCCGCGTACGTCATCAGCGCCGCACAGGCCATGGGCATCGGACCGCACACCCAGGCCGTCGGCGTGATGACCGCCATCGGGGAGTCGAGCCTGGTGAACCTCGACCACGGGGACGCCGCCGGACCCGACAGCCGCGGGCTCTTCCAGCAGCGGGACAACGGTGCCTGGGGCACGTACGAGCAGCGGATGGACCCGTACACCGCGGCGTCGATGTTCTACACGAAGCTCGTGAAGATCCCCGGTTGGAAGACCATGACCCCGACCCAGATGGCGCACGCCGTCCAGATCAACTCGGACCCCGACCACTACGCGAAGTTCTGGCCCGAGGCGAAGTCCGTCGTCGAGGGCCTCACCGGGGAGACCGTCCCCGACACCGCACCCCAGGGCTGACCAGCACGTCACGAGGCGAGCGGGAGCGGACCGTCGTCCACCGGCTCGACCGGCTCGACGTCGTCGAGCGACACGATCGCGACGCCGCCGGTGTGCACCGCGACCTGCGCACGGAGCCGGACGTGGTGCTCCTCGAACGCGCAGGCGCACGCGTCGACCCACTCCCAGTCGACCGGGAACAGCCGGGACTCCCCCGGGCGCTCCCAGACCAGCACGACCTCGGCCGCGCCGACCTGCACGAGGACGTCGCCCACCAGCGCGGCGAAGTCCTCGACGTGTTCGTCGGGTTGCCACGGCAGGTCGGAGATCGGCATGACGAACGACACCGGCACGGCCCGTTCGTCGAGGAAGAGCACCCAGCACTGCCGGGTGATCGGGCGTTCGACGAGGGCGGTCACGAGGTCCACCACGTCGTCGTCGGTGCGGGCAGGGGTGCGGATGAGGCGGTCGAGCATGTCGGTGTCTGGCATGCCCTCAGCGTCGCCGAGACCACCGCACCGCTCAGCGACCAGACGCTCATCTGTGGACGACCGCCGCACGGGGCCGCCCTGTGGAGGAACGACCCTCAGATGCCGTGGGTGATCGCGCTGTCGACGAGCAGGATCGCGCCGAAGAACACCGCCACGACGGCCGCGATGCCGACGAGGGCGAACGGCCACGAGAGCCGCCGCCGCACGAGTCGCAGCACGCACACCACGAGCGCCGCGACGAGCACGAGGGCGACGAGCACCGGCCCGACGTAGACGACCGCACCGCCGAGCGTCTCGTCGCAGGAGTTGCCGGGAGCGCCACACGAGCTGAACGCGAGCGACAGGAACACGATCCCGCCACCGGCGACCACCGACTCCGCTGCCAACAGCACCAGCAGCACGACCGTCGCGACCACGTCCGCGACGCGACGGCCGCCTGCCAGGGGGTGTCGCGCCTCCCGTCCGAAGGCCGCCGGACCGGACCCGAGCGGATCCGCGACCACGGGGGCTTCCATCACCCTCGCCGCCCGCGCGTGGACCAGAGGGCCCAGGCGATGAGGACCGGCTGGCCGAACAGGCGGCCGATGCGCTTGACGTCCGTGTCGAGCCCGAAGGCGTCGCGACGGTTCAGCCACTGGGAGATGTTCCCGGGGAAGATCGCGGTGAAGAAGAGCGCCGCCACCGTGCCGACGAAGCGACGCGAGCGACGGGGTGCGAGCACGAGGGCGCTGCCGAGGCCGATCTCCGCGATGCCGGAGGCCAGGACCGTGGTGTCCTCGTCGAGCGGGACGAAGTCGGGCACCTGGGCGCGGAAGTCCTGCCGGGCGAAGGTGAGGTGGCTCGTGCCGGCGAAGACGAGCGCGAGGCCGAGCAGGACGCGGAGGAAGGATCGCATGCCTCCATCGTGCCCGTGCCGGACGGCCACCGCACGCGCCGCACGGCGTGCCGGACCGCCACCGCCCCGCTAGGTTCGGACGCATGGGAACAGCCTCCCGCGACCACGAGCCACCCGCAGCACCCGCCGTCGTGGCCGCGCTGCTCGGTCCGATGGCGCTCTACATGGGGTTCATCGTCCCCGCGGCCTCGATGGGGCGGCACGTCGTGCTCGGTGCGGTGTTCGGCATCGTGTGCATCGCCAGCGGCTGGCGCGCCCTGTCGATCGCACGACGGACCCAACGAGGCGTGCGGGTCTGGTCGTGGATCGGGATCGTCCTCGGCGTGCTCGGGCTCGTGATGCTCGTGTGGCAGCTGCTCGTCATCGTGACCGGGGGCGCCTTCCCCTCGCCGTTCTGGACGCCGTACGCCCACCGCTGACGCGGACCCTCACCACCCGAGCGTGCCCGGCGCACCCTTGAACGGTCCGACCACCCGCGAGGTGATCCACCCTCCGTAGAAGTCCCCCTCCTGCGCCTGGACCACCTCGCCGCCGACCTCGCACGAGTCCATCGCCGAGGGGTAGATCGCCACCCGGTCGCGCAGCTGCTCGTAGCCCGGCTCGGGCGTCGGGTAGTTCCACGCCGCCCGCGGAGCGACCACGTCCCCGCCCACCACGTCGAAGTACCGCGCGCGCCCCTTGAACTCGCACATGCTCGACCCCTCGGCCGGCCGGAGCTCGAGGTCGGCCATCGGCACGTAGTACACCGGCGGGTGCGAGGTCTCGAGCACCCGCACCGCGTCCGTCGTGTCCACGACCACCTCGCCGCCGAGCCGCACGACCACGCGTTCGGGCACCGGCTCCACGGCGGGAGGCCTCGGGTAGTCCCACACGGACTCCTGGCCGGGTGCGGGCTCGGTACGGTTCGGTCGGCGCATGGGTCACGTCTACGCCGCCTCCCTGCCCGCGGGCCTGGAGGCGCGGCTCGCCCCCGCCCCACCGGCCCGGCCCCGTCCGTGGTCGCGCGGGACGTCTCTCCGGACTTTCGCGCTGAGCGACAGTTCACGCTCGGTCCGGCGCGTGAACTGTCGCGTAGCGCGAAACGTTCGCCGGCCCGCCCCGCCCGTCCCTGCCCGCGGGCCTGGAGGCGCGGCTCGCCCCCGCCCCGCCGGCCCGGCCCGCCCGTGGTCGCGCGGGGCGCAGGGCGCGGCGGACGCGCGGCGCCCGCAGGGTGCAGAGTGGGCGCGTGACGACGACGACACGCACCCTCTTCCGACGGAAGCCGATCGAGACGATCGACGACGAGACCGGTGGCGACGGCGGCCTGAAACGGCACCTCGGCCTCTGGCAGCTCACCGCGATCGGCATCGGCGGCATCATCGGCGCGGGCATCTTCACCCTCGCCGGCACGGTCGCGAACGGCGTCGCCGGCCCCGCGGTCCTCATCAGCTTCCTCGTCGCCGGTGTCGCGAGCGCCGCAGCGGCCCTGTCCTACGCCGAGTTCGCCGGCCTCATCCCGAAGGCCGGCAGCGCGTACACGTACGGCTACGCGGTCCTCGGCGAGATCGTCGGCTGGTTTATCGGCTGGGACCTGCTGCTCGAGTACACCGCGATCGTGGCGGTGGTCGCGATCGGGATCTCTGGCTACGTCGGGTTCCTCGTCGGCCAGTTCGGCATCGACCTGCCCGCCTGGATGCTCGGCGCACCGGGTACGGGCGACGGCCACGTGATCGACGTGTTCGCGATCATCCTGTGCCTGCTCACCGCGTTCGTCCTCACCCGCGGCATCCGCAGCGCCGCACGGTTCGAGTTCGTCGCCGTCGGCATCAAGGTCGCCCTCGTCGTGCTCATCGTGGTGCTCGGCGTGTTCCACATCAACAGCGCGAACTACTCGCCGTACTTCCCGTTCGGCTTCGGCGGCGTGATGACCGGTGCCGCGACGGTGTTCTTCGCGGTGTTCGGCTACGACGCGATGTCC
This sequence comes from Curtobacterium sp. USHLN213, assembly GCF_037144815.1. NCBI lineage: Bacteria > Bacillati > Actinomycetota > Actinomycetes > Micrococcales > Microbacteriaceae > Curtobacterium > Curtobacterium sp. USHLN213. The sequence goes on from NZ_JBBCYQ010000003.1 coordinate 325,970, forward strand.
ACCGCCGCCGAGGAGTCCACCGACGCCCGCAAGCACATGCCGAAGGCGATCCTGCTCTCGCTCGGCATCTCGATGGTCCTCTACGTCCTCGCGACCCTGGTGCTCACCGGGATGCAGAAGTACACCGACATCGACCCCGCCTCGGGCTTCTCGTCGGCGTTCGCCTCGGTCGGCCTCGGCGGGGTGGCGAACATCATCGCGATCGGCGCCATCGTCGGCATCATCACCGTGCTCGTGACCTTCATGCTCGGTGCGAGTCGCGTCTGGTTCTCGATGAGCCGCGACGGCCTCATGCCGAAGTGGTTCGCGAAGACCGACCCGAAGCGCCACGTGCCGACCCGCGTCACGTGGATCCTCGGCATCGCGTCGGCGATCCTGGCCGGCGTGCTCCCGATCGGGGTCGTGGCCGAGCTGACGAACATCGGCATCCTGCTCGCCTTCGTGGTGGTCTGCTCCGCCGTGATCGTGCTGCGCTACCGCCAGCCCGACCTCGACCGGCAGTTCCGGCTGCCGTTCATGCCGGTGATCCCGATCATCGGCGTCATCGCGTCGCTGTGGCTCGTGACGTTCCTGCAGTGGGAGACGTGGGTGCGCTTCGCGGTCTGGTTCGCGATCGGCCTCGGCGTGTACTTCGGCTACTCCCGTCGGCACAGCAAGCTGGCGACCGGCGAGGCGACGGGCAAGCCGATCGTCTGACCGGACGGGCTACGCGTCCCGGCGGTGCTTCCCCTTCGCCGCCGTCGGGTCGGCCATCGGGTGGTTGCGGAACCACCGCAGCAGCTCCCGGGAACGGCCGGAGTCGGCGCTCTGGTCGCCCGAGGTGAGGAAGTCACTGAAGCCCTCCGGCGTCGCAGCGCCCTCGACGTCGCGGTCGTACGCCATCGACCACTCCGGGAAGCGCCGGGTGTGGATGGACTCCTCGGCGAGGAGCCGCACCTCGTCGTGGCGCTCGTCCGCGAGGATCCGCTGGTACGTCGACAGCACCTGCTCGTACGGTCCCTCGAGCAGCTGCATGAACCGCCCGTTGCGGTGCACGAGCAGCCCGGTCAGACCGTCGGCGGTGTTCCGGGCACGGGCGTGAGCGAGCACCTCGTCGAGGGCGTCGTCGTCGAACGGCTCCGTGGCCGCGCTCATGTAGACGAGTGACTGCAGCATGCCGTCGATCCTGCCCGCTCCCGCGCGCCCGCGACTCCCCCAGAACGGGACGCCGGACGTCCTACGACCGGATCTCGCGCATGTTCTGGGCCTGCCACCCCTCGGGGATCGACGCGCGGAAGGCCTGCAGCGCCTCCTCGTAGGTCTGCCCGGTCGCCTCGTGCGGCCGGGTCTCCTTGGAACGGGCGATCGCACGCACGGTGGTCTCGCCGGTCGCCTTGCTCGTGACCGCGTTCACCTGCTGCAGCTCGAACCCGTGCAGGTCCAGGGCCTCGACCGCCGCCGTGCGCGCCGCCTCGATGTTCTCGCCGCTGCCCTCGGCCTCCGTCGTCGCGGTCGAGCGCAGTTCTCCTCGCAGTGTCGTCACCCACCCAGTATCGCGGCCCCCGGACAGGGTCTGTCGCACGCGGGCGCCGCACGCCATCATCGGGAACGCCGATCCGGAGGAGTTCCATGCGCCGCACCACCCTCACCGCCGCACTCGTCGTCAGCGTCGCCGCCGTGGTGTCGTCCCTCGTCGGTGTCGCGCCGGCGCAGGCCGCCGGGATGCCCGCAGCGATGAAGGCGCAGTACGACCACCAGTACGGCACGTTCACCCCGTTCACGAAGTCGGGCAGCAGGAACGCCACGATCGTGCTCCCGCAGAACGCCCGCAGCGGGATCATCGTCGCGACGTTCACCCCGGCGGATGCCGAGCACACCGAGTTCGAGGTGCACGAGCTGAACAGCAAGGGCGGCCCGACCGGGTCGAACCCCATCGGCCAGGGCGGCAAGTACACCGGCCGTGTCGCCTACGGCACCGACTCGTGGCGGAAGCCCGCCGCGCTCAAGGTGGAGGCCAAGGGGCAGTGGACCCTGCGGTTCAGCCAGGTCTCGAGCGCCCCCGCCCTGACGACGTCGGGGCACGGCGACAACGTGATGCTCTACTGGGGCTCCTCCGCCGCCCGGCAGTTCCGGTGCACGACGACTCGGGTCGCGACGTGCATGCTCCGCGAAACCCTGCTCCGCAACGACTACGAGACCATCCCCGCCAGCGACGACGGCTCCGGCAAGGACCTCTCGAAGCGGATCACCCTGTCGAAGGGCCCGTCCGTCCTGCAGCTGAACGCCGGCAGCACCTGGTCGATCCGCTGACCCGGCGAGCGCCGGAGGTCGGTGGCACCTGGCACGATTGACCCGTGCCAGCCGCCCCGATGATCGACGCCGTCGACGTCATCCGTTTCGTCGGGCCGCAGGCGTTCGGCCGCGCGCGGGACCTCGTCCGGGCCGGCCTCGTCGACGACGTCGTCTGGCACGACGACGACGGCACCGTCACCGGCACGGTGTCCGGCTCCGCCGACGACCCGTACGAACTCCGCATCGAGACCACCCCGGCCCGCGGCGAGTTCGTCCGTCCGGTCCGCAGCACCTGCACCTGCCCGTTGGGCGGCGACTGCAAGCACGTCGCCGCCGCCCTGCTCACCGTCAACGCCCGCGCACTCGCCGCAGCCGCCGGCCCGAAGCCGGAACAGCCGGCTCCGCCGCCCTCGGACTGGAGGCACGACCTCGCCCGCCTCGCCGGCGACGACGAGCAGGTGACCGAGCCGCAGGGCACCCCCATGGGACTGCAGTTCGAGTTGCGTGACGCGGTCTCCGCCCGGCTCGCCTCGCGTGCGCGAGCCGCCGGGCGCGCGCTGCCCACCGCCTCGCGGTCGGTGCGACTCGGCGTCCGCCCGGTGACCCGCAGCGACGCCGGCAACTGGGTTCGGGGGCAGCTGACGTGGGGCACGCTCCCCTACTCGATGAACCGGCTCGGCCTCTCCCCCGAGCAGCACGCCTGGTTCGTCCAGTTCGCCGCGCTCCACCGCGCCGGGCAGCTCGCCGGGCTCCCGGGCGAGGCCGACTGGATCCACCTTGACGACTTCGGCAGTCCGCTGCTCTGGCCGCTCCTCGCGCAGGCACCGGCCCTCGGCATCGCGTTCGTCACCGGCAAGCGCGAGGGCGGTGCCGTCCTCGGTGCCGAGGCTCGGGTCCTCCTCGACGTCGCCCGGCAGGACGGCGGACTCGTGATCGGTGCGAGCGCGGTCCTCGACGGCCGACCGGCGGCTCCGGGCACGGCCCGGATGATCGGCGACCACGGCGTCTACGTCTTTCGCGAGAGCCCCGAGTTCCACGTCGCGTTCGCCCCGACGGTCACCTCCGTGCCGGAGGACCAGCGGCGCATGCTCGTCGACGGTGCCCGGATCGCGGTTCCGGAGCCCGAGGTCGCCGAGTTCCTCGCCGACTGGTCCCCACGGCTCCGTGGCGCGCTCGGCCTCGTCAGCGCGGACGGCTCCGTCGAGCTGCCCGAGCGCACGCCGCCCGAGCTCGTGCTCACGGCGACGTTCGAGCCGGCCCGGGCGCCCCGGACGGACGACCGTGTTCACCTCCAGTGGCGCTGGCACGTCGACGGGCGGAAGGACCCCGTCGCGCTGCACGGACCCCTCCCGGACCTCGCCGGGCTGCGCGCGGCCGACGACACGGGCGGCCCGACCGGACCCGGCGGCGGACTCGCGTGGTTCGAGGACGGCACGATCGACGGCGCCGACGTCGCGGTGTTCGCGAACGAGCTGCTGCCGGCGCTGCCCGCGCTCGGCGTCCGCACCGTCGTGCAGGGCGAACGCGTCGACTACGAACGGCTGACCGGTCGGCCGCACATCCGCGTGACGACCATGCCGTCGGACAAGCACGACTGGTTCGACCTCGGCATCTTCGTGTCCGTGAACGGCAAGCAGGTGCCGTTCACGCCGCTGCTCCGGGCGCTCGCGAAGCGGGACCGGCGGATGAAGCTCATCGACAACTCGTACCTGTCGTTGTCCGACCCCGCGTTCGACCGACTGAAGGAGCTCATCGACGAGGCGCGCGACCTCGACGAGTGGGAGCCCGACCAGCCGATGACCGTGACGCCGCTGCAGGCCGGGCTGTGGTCCGAGTTCGACCAGCTGGCCGACGAGACCTCGCACGACGAGCGGTGGGAGGCGATCGCGGCGGGGCTGCTCGGGGCGACGCCACCGGAGTCGGTGCTCGTGCCGGACTCGGTGCACGCCGAGCTCCGGCCGTACCAGCACACCGGGTACGCCTGGCTGTCGTTCCTGCTGTCGCACGGGGTCGGCGGGGTGCTCGCGGACGACATGGGTCTCGGCAAGACGCTGCAGGTCCTCACGACGATCGCCGCCGCGCGCGAGTCCTCGCCGGATGCGCCGCCGTTCCTCGTCGTCGCGCCGACCTCGGTCGTCGGCAACTGGGCGGCCGAGGCAACCCGGTTCACGCCGTCGCTGCGCGTCACGACGATCGGCGCGACGACGCTGAAGGACCCCGGGCTCGTCGCACGCGCTGCTGCCGCGTCGGACATCGTGGTGACCTCGTACGCGCTGCTCCGGCTCGACGCGCAGGCGTACACCGACCTGCCGTGGGCGGCCCTCGTGCTCGACGAGGCGCAGTTCGTGAAGAACCCGCAGTCGCAGACGCACCGGGTGGCGGTGGACCTCCGCGCGCCGGTGAAGTTCGCGATCACGGGCACGCCGCTCGAGAACGGGCTGACGGACCTCTGGGCGCTGTTCCACATCGTCGCGCCCGGGCTGCTGTCGTCCTGGTCGCGCTTCGGCGACGACTACGTGAAGCCGCTCGGTTCGCCGGACCTCCGCGGCGCCGCCCGTCAGGAGCTCACCGCGCGGCTCCGACGGCGGATCCGGCCGCTCATGCTCCGGCGGACGAAGGAGAGCGTCGCCGCGGACCTCCCGCCGAAGCAGGAGCAGGTCGTCCGGGTGACGCTCGACCCCGCGCACCGGACCCTGTACGAGACGACGTTGAACCGGGAACGCCTGAAGGTCCTCGACCTCATCGACGACCTTGCGAAGAACCGGATGATCGTGTTCCGGTCGCTGACCCTGCTGCGGATGCTCGCGCTGTCGCCGGCGCTGGTCGACGGTTCACGAGAGGACCTGTCCTCCGCGAAGCTCGACCTGCTGCTCGACGAACTCGAACAGCTCACCGCCGAGGGTCGACGCGCCCTGGTGTTCAGCCAGTTCACCTCGTTCCTCCGCATGGTGGCCACCGCCCTCGACGACCGGGGCGTCGGCTACGAGTACCTCGACGGCTCGACGAGGCGCCGCCCCGAGGTCATCGACCGCTTCCGGAACGGCACCGCCCCGGCCTTCCTCATCTCGCTCAAGGCCGGTGGCTTCGGGCTGACCCTGACCGAGGCGGACACCGTGTTCGTGCTCGACCCGTGGTGGAACCCCGCCGCCGAGAACCAGGCGGTGGACCGGACGCACCGCATCGGCCAGACCCGGTCGGTGAACGTGCAGCGGTTCATCGCCGAGGACACCATCGAGGAGAAGGTCCTCGCGCTCGCGGCGAAGAAGGCCGAGCTGTTCGCGACGATGATCGACGACGACGCCCTCTTCGCCGAGGACCTCACAGCCGACGACATCCGCTCCCTGCTGGCCTGACGCGCGGGCGCGCCGCTGGGCGCACGGTGCGGAGCACCGACTGACGGAACGCGCACGGTGCGCGCTCCGGCGTCGCGCCCACCGAGACCGGCCAATGGAACGCGCGCCGTGCGGGACGGGAGGCGCGGGGCGGGCCCGCAGCGCGCCTCCAGTCCGCCGGCGGCGCGGCAGCAGGACGAGTGACGTCCCGCGGGACCACGGCGGTGCGTGGTCCGGCGGGACGTGGGTCGTGCCGAGGGTCAGCGGGCGAGGGCGTCGATCGCGGCGACCTCGTCGGACGACAGCTCGATGCGGGCACCGGCGGCGTTCGACCGGATGCGCTCGGGGTTCGACGACTTCGGGATGACGACGAACCCGTGCGCGACGTGCCACGCGACGATGACCTGCGCGCTGTCCGCGTCGTGTGCGGTCGCGATGTCGACGAGCGTCGGGTCCTGCAGGTTGCTCGCCTTGAAGGGGCTGTAGCCCTCGAGGACGACCCCGCGGGAGGCGAGCCCGTCCGCCACGGCGCGGTCGAACTCGACGGGGCTCCACTTGATCTGGTTCACGGCCGGGGCAGTCCCCGTGGCGGAGGTGATCTCGTCGATCTGCGCGAGGGAGTAGTTGCTCACCCCGACCGCCTTCGTGAGGCCGTCCGACTGCGCCTGGACGACCTGCTCCCACACGTCCGGGCGTGCGTCGCCGTTCGGCGGCCAGTGCACGAGCCAGAGGTCGAGGTGGTCGAGACCGAGCTGGTCGAGGCTCTCCTCGATGGTCTCGCGCACGCGGTCGGCGTTGTCCGGCGGCAACTTGGTCGTCACGAAGACGTCGTCGCGGACGAGTCCGGACTCGGCGACGGCCTTCCCGACGCCGCGCTGGTTGCGGTACCCGGTGGCGGTGTCGATGTGGCGGTACCCGGCCGCCAGTGCTTCGCCGACGGCGGCGGGCGCCTCGGCGTCGGGGATCTGCCAGGTGCCGAAGCCGAGGAGCGGCATCGACCCACCGGTGACGGACACGGACGGGTTCGCGTGATCGGTCATGCACCCGTGTCTACGCCGTGCCCGCGGGACGGTTCAGAGCGAGGCGGTCCACTCGGCGACGGTGACGACGTCGGCCTGCCGCGGGAAGACCTTCTCGGTGAGGACGCGGTGGACCTCCGGGTCGCCGTCGGCACACGCGTCCGAGAGGACCGTCAGCCCGAAGTCGAGGTCGGCCGCCTGGCGCAGCGTCGAGAGGACGACGCCGCTCGTGGCGATCCCGGCGAGCACGAGGTCGCGGACCTCGAGGCCACGGAGCAGCACCTCGAGGTCCGACCCGGCGAAGGCACTGACGCGGAGCTTCGTCACGACGAGGCCGTCGTCGCCGACCCCGAACGCGCTGTGCACGTCGGTCGAACCCGGAGTCTGGGCCCCGATGCGCTCCCGCATCCCGCCGAACATCTTGTTCGTGCGCGCGGCCTCGGGTGCGCCCGGCCGGAACGCCACGCGGACGAAGACCACGGGGATGCCGCGCTCCCGGGCGGCCGAGACCGCTGCCGTCGCCGCAGCCAGGGCCTCGTCCGTGCCGAGTCGTTCGACGATGCTGTTCTGGTAGTCCATGACGAGGAGTGCGCTGCCCACCTCGTGGACGCTACTCCGGCGGGCCGGGCGGCCGACCCTCCGCCGGGGTCCGGGGCGATGTCCGACGTGTCCGGCATCATCGTCGGTGCACCGCACCACCGCACCACCGCACCACCAGGAGCTCCACCCACGCATGACGTCCCGCCGACGCCGCACCCGCACCCGCACCAGCCTCACGTCCGTCCTCGTCGTCCTCGCACTCGCCGTCGGCGGGTACGCCCTGCACACCGCGGGCATCATCGCGCCCGACGCCGAAGCCGCACCGGCGACGACCAGCGCGCCCACGGGGACCGACGCCCCCACCATCGAGACGGAACCGGGCGCGCCGGGGACGACCCGCGCCTCCCGAACCGACGCGACGGGCGCGACGACCGCGACCGACGCGGACGCCGACGCCGACGCCGCAGCCACCGCACGGGCGGAACTCGCCGCCCTGCCGGTCAAGGGCAAGGCCCCCGCCACCGGGTACGACCGGGTCGGCGACTTCGGCACCGCGTGGCTCGACGTCGACCGGAACGGCTGTGACACGCGGAACGACGTGCTGGCGCGGGACCTGTCGGCGACCACTCGCCAGGGCCCCTGCCGGGTGCTCACCGGGACGCTCGTGTCGCCGTACACCGGGGCGACGATCGGCTTCGTGCGCGGCGAGAGGACCTCGACCCTCGTGCAGATCGACCACGTCGTCGCGCTCGAGAACGCCTGGCGGACCGGGGCCCAGCAGCTCTCGCAGCGTGAGCGGGAGTCGCTCGCCAACGATCCGGCGAACCTGTTCGCAGTGGACCAGCACTCGAACGCGCAGAAGCGTTCCGGCGACGCCGCGACCTGGCTGCCGGCGGACAAGTCGTTCCGGTGCACGTACATCGAGCACCAGGTGGCGGTGAAGACGAAGTACCGCCTGTGGGTGGCCCCCGCCGAGCACGACGCGATGGCGCGGATCCTGCGGACCTGCTGAGCACGGCCGCAATACAACAGGTGTAGCCTATCTCCCGTCGATGCGAATGCATCGTTCGGACTCGCTGCTCCACCGCGGACCCCGAGCCCTTCACCGTCGAAGACCTCAGGAGGCCTCCCCATGACCGCAACCAGCTCCCCCACGACCCGCTTCACCGACCGCGTCGTCCTCATCACCGGCGGCGGCTCCGGCCTCGGCCGTGCGACCGCCGTCCGTCTCGCCGCCGAGGGCGCGAAGCTCTCCCTCGTCGATGTCTCCTCCGAGGGACTCGAGGCCTCGAACGCCGCCGTGCTCGAGACCGCCCCCGACGCCGAGGTCCTCACCACCGTCGCCGACGTCTCGGACGAGGCCCAGGTCGAGGCCTACGTCGCCGCCACCACCGAGCGCTTCGGCCGCATCGACGGCTTCTTCAACAACGCCGGCATCGAGGGCAAGCAGAACCCGACCGAGTCGTTCACCGCCGCCGAGTTCGACAAGGTCGTCTCGATCAACCTGCGCGGTGTGTTCCTCGGCCTCGAGAAGGTCCTGAAGATCATGCGCGAGCAGGGTTCCGGCATGGTCGTCAACACGGCGAGCGTCGGCGGCATCCGCGGCATCGGCAACCAGTCCGGCTACGCCGCCGCCAAGCACGGTGTCGTCGGTCTCACCCGCAACTCCGCCGTCGAGTACGGCCGCTACGGCATCCGCATCAACGCCATCGCCCCCGGTGCCATCTGGACGCCGATGGTCGAGAACTCGATGAAGCAGCTCGACCCGGAGAACCCCCGCAAGGCCGCCGAGGAGTTCATCCAGGTCAACCCCTCCAAGCGCTACGGCGAGGCGTCCGAGATCGCCGCCGTCGTCGCCTTCCTGCTGTCCGACGACGCCTCGTACGTCAACGCCACGGTCGTCCCGATCGACGGCGGGCAGTCCGCCGCGTACTGAGTCACGCAGCCCGGCGCGCGGCCACCTCGACGTGCGCTGGGCATCGGCCTGGAGGCGCGGCGCACCCCCGCCCCGCGTGGCAGGCTGCGGACATGGCTGAGCAACTCACGGTCCCGCAGGCGTTCGCGCTCCTCCAGATCGAGTCCGACGGGCGGAAGTCCACGGACGTGCAGACCCTCGACGCCGGGCTCGCCGGTGCCGTCCTCGCGGACCTCGCCCTGCGCGGCGTCGTCTCGCTGCAGGACGGCTTCGTCACCGTCGTGAACGGTGCGGCCACCGGCGACCCGGTCCTCGACGGGGTCGTCGGCACCATCGCCGCCGCCGACAAGCCCCGCAAGGCGAAGTGGTGGATCACCCGCATCGGCAAGCGACCGCTGCGGGACGACGTGTTCGCCGGCCTCATCGCACGCGGCCTCATCACGCTCGAACAGGGCAAGACGCTCGGTATCTTCCCCACCACGAAGTACCCGGAGCGCGACGGTGGCCCCGAGGCGCTCCTCCGCGCCGGCATCGGCGACGTCCTCGCCGGGCGCGCCGAACCCACGCCGTTCGCCGCCGCCGTCATCGGCCTGCTCGACGCGACCAGCACGCTCCGCAAGCAGTTCGGCAAGGTCGACCGGGCGCTCGTGAAGGAGGTCACCTCGGGCGGCTGGGCCAGCCCCGCGGTCAAGGCCGTGCTCGAGGACATCCAGACGGCGGCGATCATGGCGACGGTGGCGGCGAGCACCGCCGCGACGACGGCGACGATCTCCTCGAGCTGAGCCCGACCGCCGACGTCGGCGCCGCGCGAGCACGTTTCGTTCCGGGCCCGTGACCGTTCCGGTTCGCGATCCCCGGCTTCTCCGAACCAGAACGGTCAACCATCAGGCGCGGTCCCCGGTCGCCGTGCTGCGACGTCGTGACGACCCCATCGGCCGTGACAGCATGGTCGACGACCCCGGGAGGGAACCCGCATGAGCACCAACGACCAGACCGGATCGGCCTTCGGCCGTGGCGTCGACAAGACCCCGCCGACCGCCGCCGCCGAACTCCGGCGGCGCATGGCGACCTCGCCGGCCGGCTTCCTCCGCAGCGCCGCCTGGGTGCCGTGGCGACCCGCGGACGCTCCGGACGGCGGAAGCGTCGCGCACGTGGTCATCCGCGAGAAGCCGTTCGTCCCGGTGTTCACCGACCCCGCCGAACTCGCCGCCGGTCTGCCCGACACCGAGGGCCGCCCGGTGTCGATGTCCGAGCTCGTGACGGCGCTGCCGGAGGAGTTCGGCATCGTGGTCGACCCCACGAGTGCCGCCGAGGCGAACTTCCTGCACGCCGACGTCCTCGCGGGCATGCGCGCGCAGATGCAGAGCGGTGTCCACCTCGACGAGGACCCCGACCAGGGCTGACCCCGTCGCCTAGCGGCTGCTCGGACCGGGCTCGACGAGCTCGATGAACCGGGACAGCAGCGACAGCCCGGCGATCGAGGGCGGCAAGCCCGTCGCCAGCGCCGGCGAGTACACGAGGTACGCCGCCCACTTCGCCCGCGACAGCGCCACGTTCAACCGGTTCGGCATGAGCAGGAAGTCGAGCCCGCGCGGGATGTCGGCGGCGCTCGACGCCGCGAGCGACACGATCGACACGACGGCCTCGCGCCCCTGGAACAGGTCCACGGTGCCGACCTGCGTCCCCCGCAGTCCTGCACGGTCGAGGGCGTCGCGGATCACCGCACCCTGGGCGTTGTACGGCGCGACGACGATCACGTCCTCGTCAGTCAGCACGCGTTCGGTGTCACCGTCCACCCACCGCCGACCGACGAGGTCCTGCGCGAGCGCGACGACCCGAGCCGCTTCCTCCACCGAGGACGTGGTGTTCCCCGCGTGCACGATCAGCTCCGGGTGGACGCCCGCGTCGATGCCGTCGAGGTGTCGCCCGGACACCATCGACGCGAGCTGCCCGTCGTAGGACAGCGCCGACACCGACGCCGTGAGTGCCGGCTCCATACGCCGGGTCCGCGCCAGGAAGTACCCGAACGCGTCCGGCAGCACGTGCTGGCCGTCGGCGAGCCAGCCGAGCGCCGACTCGTCGACGGGCTCCGGGTGGGACCCCTGCGACACCTGCGGCAGCTGCTGCGGATCCCCGAGGAGGAGCAGGCGCGTCGCCGCGATCGAGGACGCGATCGTCGGCGCGAGGGAGAACTGCCCGGCCTCGTCCACCACGAGCAGGTCGAGAGAGCGGCGCGGGATCGTGCCCTCGTTCGCGAAGGTCCACGCGGTCCCGCCGACGACCCCGCCCCTGCCGGTCTCGGCGCAGGACGACAGGAACGCGGCCACGGCGGCGTTGTTCTTCACGGGCGTCCACGGTGCCGACTCGACGTCGCCCGGGTCCGCTCCGGCCCGGGGCACCTTCACCACGCAGTCGGCGGGCACCCCGGCCTGCACGACCGACGCCAGGAAGTTCTCCGAGGTCGCGTGCGACTGCCCGACGACCCCGACGCGCCAGCCGTACTCGCGCACGAGCCGCGCGACGACGTTCGACCCGACGTACGTCTTGCCCGTCCCCGGAGGGCCTTGGATCGCCAAGTACGACCGGTCGAGGCCGAGCAGCGTCGCGACCACGGCCGACACCGTGTCGTCCCCCTGCACGGGCACGATCGGCCCCCGCGGCGGGACCCGGCGGAGCAGGTCGAGCGCCGGATCGGGCAGCATCGCGGGCAGAGCGTCGAGGACCGCCTGTCCCCACTCCGCGATCGCCTCGGGCTGGGGCTTCGACCGCGGTGGTGCTGCCGGCGCGAGGGCGACCGGGAAGACCTCGTGCGGCGAGCCGCCCACCGGCAGGCTCTCCTTCACGAGCACCTCGAACCCGTCACCGTCCTCGAACGCGTCCAGCACGACGGCGCGGGCCGACGCGCCCTTCGAACCCGGCGCTGGAGCGGCGATCGACGGCGGGAGCGGGTCGTCGTAGACGAGGTGGGGCGTGCCTCCTGGACGGAGCCGCGAACCGGGCGCGAGCGTCCCCGACAACCGGATCTCTCGGGACTGCGACCGGGCACGCGGCAGCGTGTCCCAGTCGCGCTCGACCGACGCCCGCTCGACGACCAGCACGTCGCGGGTGTCCGCCCACTCGTCCACCGGGTTCCGCAAGCGGTCGAAGTGGTCCTGCCAGAACGTCTTCGCCTCGCGCCGGTGGTAGTCGATCGCGGCTGCGGCGAGCGCCAACGCGGTCTGGTCGGGCGTCCGGTCGAGGGCGTCGACCCCGTCGAACTGCGCGGCGAGCGCCGTGTACACGGGGTTCGGTTCGCGGTCGACCGGGATCGGCGGGAGCAGTTCGTCCGGCTCGGCAGCGACGGGCGCGGACGAGGACGCGCGCGCTGTCGCTCGGAGCGACAGGAGCCAGTCGCGGAGCCGGAGGGTCGACCGGCAGTCGTAGGCGTTGTAGTCGGCGACCTCGTCGAGCATGTGCTGCCCGGCGCTGGCGTCACCGTTCCGGAGCTCGTCGATCGCGTCGACGTACGCCGTGATGCTGTCCGCCGCGTTCGTCACATCGCTGAGCCGCAGGTCCGAACCCATGTAGAGCGGCTCGAGCTTCTTGATGGAGTAGCTGCGGCTGCCGACCACGAGCGCCTTGCGCACGATCGGGTACAGGTCGACGAGGACCCCGGCGCGGAGCAGGTCGTCGACGGCTTCTTCCCCGACGCCGTGCCGGGCAGCGAGGGACAGCAGGTGCGTCCGCTCGTACGCCGCGTAGTGGTAGATGTGCATCCCCGGGTACTGCTGCCGCCGAGCCTCGACGAAGGCGAGGAAGTCCAGCAGCGCCTGGCGCTCGTCACGGATCGTGTGCGCCCAGAACGCCGTGAAGCGCGCCTCGGGGTCGACGAGCCCGAACAGGTAGTCGAGTCCCCAGTGGACGCCGTCCTCGGTGTGGAGCGGGTCCCCCTCGAAGTCGAAGAACACGTCGCCCGGGTCCGGCGTCGGGATCGCGTCGAGCGCTCGGGCGTCGAGCACCTCGAAGAGCGGCTTGGTCGTCCCGGTCGCCTGGGCACCGTCGGCTGCGGTCCGCGCGTGCTCGGTGTCGACCTGGAGGCGCGCCTGACGCACCAGCCGCGCTTGCGTCACGCGCGGGAGACCGGGCACGGCCGTGGCCCGGTCCGCCAGCTCGTCGATCGTCCGCACCCCCTGCCGGATGAGCTTCGTCCGCTGGTCGAGTCGCATGCCCGCGACGAGGACCAGGTCACGGTGCTCGGCGACCTGTGTCGTGCACACGTCGCACCGGCCGCACGACGAGTACCGCGGGTCGGCCCACTGCAGCGACTCGGTCTCGGCCATCCGCTCGGCGATCACCCGCTGGAGCTCGGCGCGCTGCGTCCGGTACACCGGCGCGATGTCGGCGAGGTCGTGCGTGGTGGTCGTCCGGTCGCCGAGCACGAGGTGGACCTGCTCGCCGGTGGGGATGCCGTGCGCCTGCATCTGCTCGGCGTACGCGGCCAGCTGCAGCAGGGCGCTGATCTTGGCGTGGCGGGCGAGCTTGGTGTCGTACACCTCGTACTGGCCGCGGTCGTTCCGCATGATGAAGTCCGCGAAGCCGATGAAGCCCGGCGCCCCTGCCGTCGGCGGCGCGAAGAAGGTCGGTTGGTAGAGGACGTCCGCGCCGGTGCGCATCGCCTCCAGTGCGGCCGCCGCAGCCGCCGGGTACTCGGGCGGCGCCGGTCGGTCGAACTCGACGACGTCCCGGGTCTCGCGGAGGATCCCAAGGTAGTCGAGCTCGTGCTGGTCCCCCAGGCGTGCTGTGCGCTCGAGCATGTCGTCGTGCGACTCGGGCAGCGGTTCGCCCCGGCCGAGCTTGACGTCCATGCGCCGGAGGAACGCCCACTCGCAGGCCGCCCACGTCGAGAGGTCGCTCGGGCTGAGCAGGACCTGCCCGTCGCCGCCGATCTGCATGCGTCTCCCCCGTCTCCTCGGTGCCCTGCGAGCCTAGGCCCGCCCGCCGACATCACCATGCAGAAGTGAAATATGCATTGCGACATTCTGGTACTGCAGTCCATAGTGCTGTTGGATCCGCGACCGTCGCGGCTCCGTCGAAGAAGGGGAACCACATGACACGTCTGCGGCACACGATGATCGGGCTCGCTGCGACCGGCGCGCTGATCGCCGGAGGGGTGTTCGTCACCCCAGCAGCCAACGCAGCGGAAGCATCACGCACCGAGACGGACGTGATGCGCGAAGCGACGAGCCTCACTCCTACGCAGATCGATCAGGCCATCACCGAAGCGCGCGCGGTGGGCGCAGTCACGAGCACGGTGGCGACACCGGACGGCTCGGTGACGACGATCGACCTCGGGGACGGGTTCGTCTTCGACCTCGTGACGGCGCCGACGACGCAGCGCCTCGGTGCCGGCAGGGACTCCAAGGCAACCTTCGTGAGCTTCAATGCCACCGACCAGAACATGATCATCAGCGGCTCCGCGTTCGCCCTCGGCGCGGCGGTCTGCGCCGTGAGCGGCGGAACGTTCTGCGTCGTCGTCGGGGCGATCCTGACGGCTGCCACGGTCGCGATCACGGGCAGCGGCGCGATCCGCTGCGGGACGAAGCAGCTGCGGGTCTACCCGTTCGCTGGCGGCAAGGTCAAGCCGCGATGCGCCTGAGGCGTGCGAGCGCCGTGCGCCGATGCGTCACCAGCCTGCCGTTCGCGCTGATCACCAGCGTGGGCCTGGTCGTCCTCGGTTCGGTGTCGGCGACGTGGCCCGCGACCGCCGACCATTGGTACGGACCAGCACTGGCTGCGATCGCGTTGTTCCTCGCAATGGTCTCCACCGGCAGCGCGATCCGCCGCCGGAGGAACCGTCGGCCCTGAGCGACGACGACTGACGGTCAGATCGTCAGGCCACTGCGGCGCGGACGAAGCGCGGCCCCTCGCACCCGTCCCGGGACACCCACGCCGTGAAGTCCGCGAGCGACCGCACCCAGTGCCCGCGCTCCCCGTACAGCGCCTGGTAGACGACCACCGGCTCCTCGGTCTCGACGTCCCGCGCCACGAGCACCACCTCGTACTCCCCGCCCTTGAAGTGCCGGTACCGTCCAGGCGTCACGTCGTCGACCATGCTCCCGATGCTAGGGCCGTCGCGGTCCCTAGACTCGGCTCCATGACCGAGCCGGCACGCACCGAACGTGGCCTCGACCGCCTCGTGAACTTCTCCGACGCGACCGTCGCCATCGCGATCACGATCCTGATCCTCCCGCTCGTCGACCTGGCCGGCGAACTCAGCGGGGGTCGGGGCGCCGGGGACCTGCTGCAGGAGCACTGGCCGGCGCTCCTCGAGTTCTTCATCACCTTCTGGGTCATCGCCCGCTTCTGGACGCTGCACCACCAGGTGTTCGAGCACGTCCGCTCGTACAACATCCGCGTGATGCAGCTCAACTTCGTGTGGCTCGTGAGCATCGCGTTCCTGCCCTTCGCCGCGAACCTGCTCAACACCGAGGTCGAGGGCGACCGAGTCGCACACGCCCTCTACCTGGGCAGCATGGTCGTGACGAGCCTCACGCTGACTGCGATCGAGTGGGAGCTCCGCCGCTCCCCGGAGCTGCTGTCCTCGCCGCTCGGCGATTGGCGGAAGGGTCCGATCGCCGCCGTGCTGCTCGCCCTCGCGCTCGTCCTCTCGATGATCTTCCCGTCGATCGGCCTGTACTGGGTGCTCCTCCTGGTCCTCCAGGGCACACTCGGCCGGCTGCTGCCGAAGCCTCGCACCTGACCCGACCGAACCGGACGCCGCCCGCCCGCCTGCCTCGGCCCGTCACACGCGGTCATGTCGATGCTCCCGAGCACCCGAGGACGTACCGTCGCGACATGACCGTCGCCGCAGCAGTCGCCGTCCTCGTGGGAGTCCTCGCACTCGCCACGGCCCTCGGCCTGCTCCTGCGCGCCCGGACCGGCCGAGCCCGCCCCACACGGACGAACGACACCCGCACCACCACCACCGACCCGACGACCGCCGACCTCGCCCCAGCCGAGGCCTTCGGCACCGAGGCCACCCTCGTCCAGTTCTCCACGCCCACCTGCGCCCGCTGCCCGGCCACTCGTCGCCAGCTCGACGCCGTCGCCGCCGAGCACCCCGGCGTCACCCGTCTCGAGATCGACCTCGCGGAACGCCCCGAGCTCGCCCGACGCTTCGCCGTCATGCAGACCCCCACGGTCCTGCTCCTCGACCGAGGCCGCGCAGTGCACACCCGCTTCGGCGGCCCGCCACGACCCGCCGAGCTCACCGCCGCCCTCGACACCGCCCTGGCAGCAGCAAGAGCAGCAACAGCACCAGCAACGACCCCCGGAGACGAGTCCCCATGACCGCCACGAACGACCCCGCCCGCGGCATCGACCCCCGTTCCCCGAGGTTCGGCGCCGCCATCACGACCGTCCTCCTCGCGGCGACGATCGTCCTCACCCTGATCCCCACGACGTGGCCGATCGGCGTCGCGCTGCTCGCCGTCATCGTCGTGTTCTTCGCCATCGGCGGCATCGCCGGCATCCGCCGCCACCCCTACGGCGCGCTGTTCCGCCGGCTCGTCCGCCCGAGGCTCGGCCCGCCCGCCGAACTCGAGGCCCCGGAACCCCCGACCTTCGCCCAGCAGGTCGGCCTCGTCATCACGGCCCTCGCCCTCGTGCTCGCGCTCGTCGGCGTCCCGTACGCGGCTCCCGTCGGCGCGGCGATCGCGCTCGTCGCCGCGTTCCTCAACGCCGTCTTCGACGTCTGCATCGGCTGCCTCCTCTACGTGTGGCTGGTCCGCGCAGGCGTCTTCCGCCAGCGGTCCGCGGTCTGATCACGGGCCTGGAGGCGCGACCCACCTCCGCGACGCAGGTCGCGTCGTCGAGGTGATCCGCGCCTCCTGGCATCCGTGCCCCGTCTCGTAGGCTGACCGCATGGGGGACCACACCACACCACTGCTCAAGAAGGTCGCGACCTACCTCGCCGACCACGAGAACTCCGGCGCGGCCGACATCATCCCTGGCTACGCGCCCCCGACCAGCTCCCGCCCGAGCCGCCGGATCGAGGTCGGCGGACGCCTCACCCTCACGCCCGAGGTCATCTGGTTCCACGCCCACCCGCTCAACTTCGCTCGCTCCGACTTCGGGATCCCCGTCGAGGAGATCGCCCGACTCGACGACGTGTCGAGCGGCCTGCGGAAGAAGGTCCGGATCACCCTGCGGAGCGGGATCGAGCCGACCTTCCTGATGTGGGGCATCCCCCGGTTCATCGAGGCGGTGGAGCGGGCGCGCAGCGCCCTGTGAAGGGACGGACTGGAGGCGCGACTCGCCTCCGCCCCACCGGTGGCGGCGGAGGATCCCCCCACGACATCCTCCGCCGCCACGACCCGAGAGCGCGACGGCTCAGTGCGTCGCGAGCGCCTGCTCGCTCAGCGCGACCAGGTCGTCCGCGCGCAGGCTCGGCCACCCGTGCAGGAGCTCGCGCCACTCGGCCGGCAGCGCGGCCGCGCCGTACAGCGCACCCGCGAGCCCACCGGCGATCGCAGCCACCGTGTCGGTGTCGTTCCCGGTCCGGACCGCGCGGACGAGGGCGTCCTCGAGCGACGAACTCCGCTTGACCGCCGAGTACGCGGCCTGCATCGCGGACACTACCCACCCGTTCGAGTCCGTGAAGTCGACCGGCTCGGAGTGCTCCGCCGTGACGAGCCGGTCCACCCACAGCCGACGCTTCTCGAGGTCGAGCAGGTCGAGCCCGCGCAGCACGTCGAGCTCACCGGTGAGCACCGCGTGCCGGACCGCCACGCACCAGAGCACGCACGCGTCCCCGGCGTCCGACTCGTAGTGCGTGAGGTCGCTGACCGCCCGGGCGGCCTCGGCGAGCCGGAGCTCCTCGTCGGCCGCACCGGTCAGGTACCCGAGCACGAGCGGCGCCGTCCGCATGAGCGATCCGTTGCCGGCCGACTGTCCCTTGTACTCGTGTTCCTGCCGGGCCGCAGCGCGTGCATGGGAGGCGACCCGTGCCTCCAGACCCGTGAGGACGTTGCGCGTCTGGATGCCGACGTCGGGCGCGGTGACCGCCCACGCTGCCCAGGCCGCGACGAGGCCGTCGAGCGCTTCCTCGGAGGCCGGGTCGCCGCCGCGCGCGAGCGTGCGGAGGATCGGGACGGCCATGCTCGTGTCGTCCGTCCACTCCCCCGGAGCCCAGCCGAACGAGCCGCCGCCAGCCATCCGGATCGGGGTGGGTTCGGGGACGGCGGCGCGGAACTCGTAGCCGGCGCCGAGCGCGTCGCCCGCGGCGGAGCCGATGACGGCGCCGATCGCCCGGTCGGTCTGTTCGGTGGTCAGCATGGCCGCTCCTCAGGTTTGCGCGGAATTGCGTAAACCCGAGTCTGCACGATCGTCACAGTTTGCGCAAGTGTGCGTAAACTCGCTGCCATGGCGAACCAGTATCGCGACGCGAGCGGCAAGCGGCTGACCGACTACCCGCGGCCGTCCGTCGCCGTCGACACCGCGGTGCTGACGGTGCCGACCGGGGGCGGTCTCTCGGTCCTGCAAGTGTGCGACGCGACCGACGGCGACTGGCGACTGCCGGGGACGTTCGTGCACGAGGGCGAGCGGTTGGCGTCGGCGGTCCTGCGGTCACTGTCCGACAAGGCCGGCGTGACGGGGCTGGCACCGACGCAGCTGCACGTGTTCGACGACCCCGCGCGGGACGACCGGGGATGGGTGCTGTCGGTGGCACACCTCGACGTGGTGCCCTTCGCCGCACTGTCGTCGCTGAACCCGTCACAGGCGCGGCTGGTCCCGGTCGACACCGCGACGGGGATGGTGCACGGGCACGACGACATCGTGGCGTTCGCAGTGGCCTCCTTGCGGGCGTCGTACGCTGCGGCGCCGGATCCGCGAGGCCTCCTGCCCGAGCCGTTCACGATGTCGGAACTGCGGCACGTGCACGAAGCCGTCCGTGGCGAGCGGCTCCTGCCCGACTCGTTCCGCCGGGCGATGCTGCCGCTGCTCGTCGACACGGGGTCGCGCGCTGCCGCGGGCCCGGGCAAGCCGGCGACCCGGTACCGGCGCGCCTGAGGTCGCCTGCTTGGTGAGCAGAAACGGTCGGGTCCGGGGCGCCGACCCGACACTTTCTGCTCACGGAACGCGCCGACGAAACACGAAAGTAACTTGCAGCACTGGCGAGTGTCGGTGCAATGCGCTTTCATGGATCGCATGACGATCGCTGACCGTACCGACCGCGCCGACGCGTTCGCCCTCGTCCGGACCCAGTCCGGTTCGATGCCGACGAGCATGCGCGCGATCGCCGACGCCGTCCTCGACGACCCCGGCACCGCGGCCACCACGAGCGCCGCCGAACTCGCCGACCGTGCCGGGGTCTCCCCCGCGACCGTCTCCCGCTTCGCCCAGCACCTCGGGTTCGCGAACTTCGCCGCACTCCAGCGCAGCATGACCCGGGCCGTCGAGCGGGGCATCCACGAGCGGCGCGAGACCGAGATCCACGCGGGTGTCAGCGTCGACGACGACGTCACCACCGTGATCGCGAAGGTCACCGAGGACGTCCGCGCCGTGATGAGCGACACCCGCGCCACGCTCGACCCGTTCACCCTCGAAGCCGCAGCGGTCCGCATCAGCGAGGCCCGGCGGGTCGTCCTGTACGGCGTCGGCGCGAGCGGCATCGTCGCCCGCGACCTCCACCTCAAGCTCGAACGCATCGGCATCGCGAGCTCGATCGCGGACGACCCGCACAACGCCCTGACGCTCGCGAGCGTCCTCGGCCCGAAGGACGTCCTCGTCATCACGAGCCACTCCGGCACCACGGTCGAGGCGCTCGAGGTCGCCACCGAGGCCAAGATGCAGGAGGCCACCGTCGTCGCGATCACCGGCCACGCCACCTCGCCGCTGACCCACCACACCGACCACGTCCTGCTGGGCGTCGCCGGCGCCGAGAGCGAGCTCCGCCCCGCCGCGATGGGCAGCCGGATGAGCCAGCTCGCCATCGTCGACGCCCTGTTCATCGTCGTCGCCCAGCGCACCGACGAACGCTCCCGCCCGCTCCTCGCACGCAGCCGCCACGCGGTCCGCACGCACCACCGTTCCTGAATCGAGCACCATGCACCACCACGACGACCTCCGCGAGGAGCTGCAGCACCTCGCGACCGAGGCCACCGATTCGTCCCTCGACGACATCGACCTCGTCTCCACCCTCGAGGCTGCCCAGCGCATGAACGCGCTCGACCGCAGCGTGCCCGCGGCACTCGAGCCGTGCCTCCCGGCCATCGCCCTCGCCGCCGACTCGATCGCCGCAGCGTTCTCGCGCGGCGGCCGCCTGATCTACGTCGGCGCCGGCACGCCGGGCCGGCTCGGCGTCCTCGACGCCAGCGAGTGCCCGCCCACCTTCGGCACCGACCCCTCGCAGGTCGTCGGCGTCATCGCCGGCGGTTCCGTCGCCCTCACCACCGCCGTCGAGGGCGCCGAGGACGACGAAGCAGCCGCCGTCCGCGACCTGAACGCGCTCGGCCTGACGGCCGACGACGTGGTCGTCGGGATCAGCGCGTCCGGCAGGACGCCCTACGTCATCGCGGCCATCCTGGAGGCGCGGCGCAGGTCCGCCCTGTCCGTCTCCGTCGCGTGCAATCCCGACTCTGCCGCGGGGCGGGAAGCCGACATCGCCATCGACGTGGTCGTCGGTCCCGAGTTCATCGCCGGGTCCACCCGCCTGAAGGCGGGGACCGCGCAGAAGCTCGTGCTCAACATGCTGACCACGCTGGCGATGGTGCGCAGCAACAAGACGTACGGCAACCGGATGGTCGACGTGCGTGCGACGAACGAGAAGCTCGTCGCGCGGTCGTTCTCGCTCGTGCAGGACGTGACCGGGGCTGCTCCGGCCGATGTCGCCGCAGCGCTCGACGCTGCGGACGGCGAGGTCAAGACGGCCATCGCGATGATCCTCACCGGGTCGTCGGCGTCGGTCGTCCGTTCCCGGCTCGCTGCCGCCGACGGTTCCCTGCGCGCCGTCCTTTCCTGATCCTTCCCGTTCGTCCTTCCTTCCCCCGAGGAGCACCATCAATGACCGATGCACAGCAACTCGCACAACAGATCCTCGACACCGTCGGCGGGTCCTCGAACATCGCCGACGTCGAGAACTGCATGACCCGGCTGCGGGTCGAGGTGGCTTCTCCTTCCTCGGTTGATCTGTCCGCTCTCCAGGCCACCGAGGGCGTCATGGCCGCCATCGCGGCCGGCTCGAACCTGCAGATCGTGCTCGGGCCGGGGTTGGTGGACCGGGTGGCTGATTCGCTCGAGTCGTTGCGTGCTGCTCCTGTTCCGGGTGCGTCCCCGGCTTCGGTGTCGCCCGAGGAGCTGGCGGCGCGGGGCGCGTCGATCAAGGCATCCGCCCGTGCCCGTTCCGACGGCCGCACCATGCGTGCCATCCGTCGCATCTCGGCCATCTTCATCCCACTCATCCCCGCGCTGATCGCCTGCGGGCTCATCGCCGGGATCAACGGCATCCTGACGAACCTCGGATGGTTGCCCGGGGTGACGCCGTTCCTCGGCGTGCTGTCTTCCGGCTTCCTGTCCCTGCTCGCCGTGTTCGTCGGGATGAACGCCGCGAAGGAGTTCGGCGGGACGCCCGTCCTCGGCGGTGCCGTCGGCGGCATCATCGTCGCCGCCGGAGTCGCGAACGTCACCGTGTTCGGCGAGACCCTGGCGCCCGGGCAGGGCGGTGTGCTCGGTGCGTTGGCGGGCGGCATCCTCGCCGCCTACGTCGAGCGGTTCATGCGGAAGGTCACGCCCGACGTCATCGCGCTCATCGTCGTGCCGACCGTCACCGTGCTCGTCGCCGGGTCCGTGACGCTCGGCATCCTGATGTCCGTCGCCGGCGTCGTCTCCGTCGCCATCGGTACGGCTGCCACGTGGCTGCTCGCGAACGGCGGGGCCTTCGCCGGGTTCATCCTCGGCGGACTCTTCCTGCCGCTCGTGATGACCGGGATGCACCAGGGACTCATCCCGATCCACGCCACGCTCATCGAGCAGACCGGGTGGACCGTGCTGCTGCCCGTGCTGGCGATGGGTGGTGCCGGGCAGATCGGTGCGTGCATCGCGCTGTGGGTGCGGTTCCGGTCGAACGCCTCGCTCGTGCGGACGATCCGTGGGGCGCTGCCGGCCGGGTTCCTCGGTGTCGGTGAGCCGCTGATCTACGGTGTGACGCTCCCCCTCGGGCGGCCGTTCATCACCGCGTGCATCGGTGGGGCGTTCGGTGGCGGTGTCGTCGGGCTGTTCGATCAGCTCGGGCACTCCGTGGGGGCGATCGCCATCGGGGCGTCGGACCTGTCGCTCATCCCGCTGTTGAACGGGTCCTCCGGCTACGGCTGGGCGCTGCTCGGGTACGGGTCGGGGCTCGTGGTGGCGTACGTCGTGGGGTTCGTGGCGACGATGGTGTTCGGGGTGTCGGCGTCGGTGCGGGCTGATCTGGAAGCGCAGTCGGCTGCGTCGCCGGGAGACCCTGTCGCGCCGGACGCGCCGCTCGACGTGCCGAACGCGGCTGCATCGAGTACCAGCCGCTGATCGCTCGCTCCCCCACCGGTCCGTTCGACACCCGTCGATCCACAGATCGGCGCCTCGGTCCTCGTAGCGATGACCGGCCGACGAGGATCGGGGCGTGGCGGAATGGGAAGCGGACGACGCTCGGCGACGGCACATGGCTCGCTTCGGTCGGCGCGACACGGCGCCCGAGCTGGCGTTGCGTCGAGAGCTGCACCGGCGAGGCCGGCGGTTCTTCGTCGACCGTCAGGTCAGCACCCGGTGCCGGGTGCGGCCGGACCTCGTGTTCCCGCGGGCACGGATCGCCGTCTTCGTCGACGGATGCTTCTGGCACTACTGCGAGGAGCACGCCCACCTGCCGAAGGCGAATGCGGAGCTGTGGCGTCGGAAGTTGCTGGCCAATCGCCAGCGAGACACACAGAACCAGGCGATCCTGGTGTCCGAAGGCTGGCGTGTGTTGCGGTTCTGGGAACACGACCGTCCCGAGGACGCCGCCGCATCCGTCGAGCACGCCCTCGACCAGTGGGGCGCGATCGCTGGTACCGCGGTGAGAACGCCGGGCAGGATGGAACGCATGATCGAAGTCGTCGCCGGCGTACTGACTCAGCCCGACGGGCGTGTACTCGCCTGCCGAAGAGCCCCGGGTCGATCAGCGGCAGGCCAGTGGGAGTTCCCCGGCGGGAAGGTGGAGCCGGGAGAATCCGCTGAGGAAGCCTTGCGACGAGAACTGCGCGAGGAGCTCAGCGTCGACGTCGTCATCGGCGAGCCGATCGCCCGCTCCGTCACCCGTGTGGGCAGCATCGACATCGATCTCGCCACGTACCGTGTCCCGTGGGTCGGGTCCGGGCCGACGTCGAGCACCGACCACGACGAGCTGCGCTGGCTCTCCCCCACCGACCTCGGCTCGCTCCGATGGGCAACACCCGATCTCCCCACAGTGCGGGTGCTGGCCGACGGACCGGCTACGGCCTGACCTCCCGAAAGTCTCCATTCAAGCTCGGCCACCACACCGTGATCCCGACCGAGGTGCAGAGCTCCGCCATCGAAGCATTCAGTTCGGACGGCAGGAGGACGGCCGGGGCCACCGACAGACCTTGACGTCGCGCGACCGCCGCGTAGTCGAGCGCCTGCCCGATCGCCGTCCGAACGTAGGCCCGCGCGGTCGACTTCTTCGCCTCGACGACCTGGCTCAACGTCGGGACGTACAGGTCCGGCACGATTGTCACCCCGTCTTCGGTGAGACGCAGCACCTGCACGTCCTCACCCCGAGCACGGAGCCATTCGCCGAATCGCGTCTGCAGCTCGAACTCGCGACGGGAGACGGAGCGCACCGACTCGCCTTCGTCGACCCGGCGCACCTGGTACTCGCTGAAGTCGAGGGGCTGCCACGCAGTCGTGACCGGAGGCGCAGCGGTCACGAACTCCCGAGTCGACGAACCACCCTCCTCGGCGACGAGCACGGGCAAGAGCGCCGTGTCCGCATCGACCGCGACGAGGTTGAAGACCAGTCCATCTCGTTCCGGGGATGAGCCGGTCCCCGGGAACCGCTACCACGTGTACGGCGGATCAGCGAGCGCGAAGCTGCCGACGTAGATCACGTTGGCCTGGCCGCGGAACACACGGATGGGACGCCCGATCTCCTCGGAGTCCGCCAGGTCTTTGTTGTTCGAGGTCACCGTCTGGTCACCGTCCTGCCCCTGACCGCTGTAACGGAACAAGCCGTCGCTACGGAGCCCTTCGTGCACGCCGTAGCCATGCTTCCCACCGCCGTCGTTGGTGAAGACGAGCATTTCGTTCGTCTTCACGACCCGTGTGATGCCGTCCTGCCAGCTCCCGCCACCGAGACGGTGGTGCAGCTCACGACGACCGATGCGCGTTCCGATCGGGATGTCCCAGACCATTTCCATTCCCCTCGTTATGGAAACGCTAAGCGAGCCCTCCGAAGCAGAGCGAACGCCGACCAGCCCCCAGAACGGGTGCTCCCTTGACTGTTACTCAGGAGAGAGGATGATTCGGTTCCGGAACGTTCGGGGAGGGCGCCGGTGTGATCAGGACACTTCTCAGGGGAGCATCATCGTGACCATCGCCGGCACCTTTGCCGGGGCAGGAGCCCGACGACTCCGCGGCCGAGCCGACGAACACCGGCGCCAGGCTGACGAAGCCGAGCAACAGGCGGGACGCTACGAGATCGCCGAGCGGACCGAGGCCGAGACCGCAGGGGTCCTCGCTCCAATCGCCGGCGTCGGCTACCACCTCCTCGCGGACCGACTATGGCCCGGGAGCAAGCACACCCAGGTCGACATGATCGTCGTCGGCAGCGCCGGCGTCTTCATCGTCGACACGAAGGCCTGGCGAAGTCTCCGTCCACGGCGATCGCATCCGCCGCGGGCAGGGGACGTCACCGACGACATCGCTCGTCTCGCGGACCTCGTGTACGGCGCGGAAGGCGCCCTCGCCGAGATCGGCCTCCCGCCAGGGGAGGTCCACGCGGTCGTCGCACTCGCCGGCCAGCGACGGATGCACGCGCACGTCGCCTCGGTCGACGTCGTCGGGGTCCACGACCTCGTCGGTCACATCACGAAGCGCAACTCACGGTTGTCCGCCGTCCGGGTCGACCAGGTGCTCACCGCTGTGCTGGCGCACTTCCCCGTCATCGACGGTGCCGAGCCCGCCGAACAGCAGCTGACCGTGCGGGAGCCGGTCCTCCCCCGCAAGGACCTGGCCCAGCCTGCGCTCATCGACGACGCCGAGCTCGCTGAACAGCTCCTGGACGGCGTCCTCGAGGATTGGATGGCATTCCTTGACCCGTCGCAGGCCAGGCTCGTCCACCGCAACTTCAACGGCCCGGCACGCATCCGGGGGGGCTGCGGGCACCGGCAAGACCGTCGTCGGCATCCACCGTGCTGCCTGCCTCGCCCAGGCGAGTACCGGTCGTGCATTGTTCGCCACCTACATCGGCACGCTCCCGAACGTGCTCGCGTCGCTCTTCGAGCGTCACGCGCCCGAGCTGGTCGACCGCGTCGACTTCGTCGGCGTCCACCAATTTGCCACCCGCCTGCTCAAGCAGCGTGGCATCCGGTTCCGTGTCGACGAACGGGAGGCGCGGCTCGCGCTGGACGACGCGTGAAACGCGATCGGGGCCTCCAGTCCGCTGCGCGCGGCGCGCTTCACGCGCCGCTACTGGGGAGACGAGATCAAACACGTCATCAAGGGGCGGGGATTGACCCGCTTCGAGCAGTACGCAAACCCTGCCCGTGTCGGACGCAAGCACGGGCTGCCCGTCGAGGTCCGGCAGGCAGTCTGGGACCTGCACGCTGCCTACGACCGCGGATTGCGCAGGCGCGGCATCACGGGCTGGGAGGACGTCGTCCTGCTCGCCCGCGATGCGCTGCGCGAGCGACCGCTCGCAGGCTACGACGCGGTCATCGTCGACGAGGCGCAAGACCTGTCGTGCGCGATGGTGTCGTTGCTGCACTCGCTCGTCGGCGACCGACCGGACGGGCTGACGCTCATCGGCGACGGGCAGCAGACGATCTTTCCGGGCGGGTACACGCTCCGAGAGGTCGGGATCAGCCTCGCGGGCCGTGGCGTCGTGCTCGACGTGAACCAACGGAACACCGCGGAGATACTTGACTTCGCGAAGCAGATGGTCGCGGCTGACTCCTTCACGGACATCGAAAGCGTGGACGGCGCTGGCGACGCTGTGTCCGCCGTCACGCGGAACGGGCCTGCGCCCGTCGTCCACCGCGGTGCCGGGCGCGCCGACAACGATGCGGCGATGCTCGCTCGTCTGACTGAGGTGCTGCGACTCGTCGGGACCTCACACGGCGATGTCGGGATCCTGACCGCGACGAACCGGCAGGCGGACGACGTCATGGCCGTGCTCCGCGCAGCTGGCGTGCCCTTCGTGTCGCTCAAGGACTACGGCGGCAAGCCGGTCGACGCGGTGAAGGTCGGCACCGTCAAGCGGGCGAAGGGGCTCGAGTTCAAGCAGTTGTTGCTCGCGCACGTTCGGGAGCGGTTGCTCGCTGATGCACCTGCATCGATGAGTGAAGCCGAGCGGGAGCGGCGGGAGCTCGAACGCCGGGAGTTGTACGTAGGCAAGACGCGGGCGAGGGACGGGCTTTGGGTTGGCCGGGGATCGTAGACGCCGTCGTGAATGCCGCGCTACCGGTGGGATTTGAACCCATCGCTGCGCGTTCGTGCCTGCACGGGCGCGCCCCCGATCGCCGGATTCATGGGGAAGTTGCCGACGGGTCGAGCCAGTCGGAGCCATTCCCGGCCAGGTGGTGGTGCACCAAATTGCACCACAGCACTGCTGGGGAACGCCCGCTCCAGAGAGCGGCGCGGAGGCGAAGCACCCGCCTCCGATGGGCGTCCGGATAGCGCCCCCGCCATCGCGATTGTCTGCGGACCAGCTATGTGACACAGGTGGTGAGAGCTGCGTGCGACCGCGACGGCCCGTACGCCGTAGGACCGGTTATCGGGACGCTCTATAGATACGGTCTCGTCATGATGAAGAGTTCTACGACAGTCACAAGCAGGTTTGTCCCCTACCTCACGGATGCAGTGCTTCCCGAGGCTGTCGCTTACCTCCCGAATGGTCCTGCTGCGCGGCTGACTGCCAGGCGGGTCAACCGGTTCGTTACGGGCACTGCGTTGGAGCCGGGGGTTCGGATGGCGGTGCTTGGCGTGTTGCGGGCGCACGCGTCGAACGCTGCCGAGGTGGGCACTTCACTCACCGCGCTGATGATCGCCGTGCTCGGTTTCGCATTTGGGTTGTTAAACACCGTCGCTGAGTTCAGTGGCTGGTTCGCGCTTATCCCTCTGCTCGAGGTGATCGCGGTGGTTATCACTGTCGGGTTCATCGTCCAAGCTGCAGTTGCTGCTCATATCCAAAAGGTGACGGCAGTGACGTGGTTGGGTGCGTACGAAGATGGACTCGCCAATGAACCCAGTCGCGAGCCACGGGGTGCATGGTGGCGCTTCCGAGCGTAGCGGTCGCCCCGTCGAGTCCCCCGGCCAGCTCCCGCGGTGTACACGTCGGCATCGTTGCTCTCCCTCGCGTTCGCGCCCGAGCAGCCGGCGAAGCCAGCCCGGTCGCACCTCGGTCGTCGGTCACGGTGCACAAGTCGTCATGGACCGCAGGTCCGGGTTTCTTCTCAGCCCTGCCGCGCTTCTTGCCGAACGCGCTCCTCCAGCCGTTCTGCGACGCGATAGTCCACGCGGTCCGGTACGCCGTGGGCTCGCCGCCATCGCGGGCCTCGTCCACGAGGAGCCGGGACCCGGATTCGGGATCCTCCCGGTGCGCGTCGAATAGCGCGTTCGCCCGCTACGCCGCGACGACTTCGCTCCGGGAAAGGGGGCGAGCTACTTCGTGAGGGCCATCGGGTGGACCCCGAAGTCGCTGGCGATCCACTCGATCGACACGCCGGGCTCGCGGTTCTCCGCGACACGCACAGCGTCGTCGCGGAACTCCTTCGGGATAGGGCTTGGGCACGATGGCATCCTTCCGCGACCACCCTCTCGGGCAACCCAGATCAGATGTCACCTATCCGTGCAGCACACCCACTCAACCTGACCGTACCCGATAGGGTCAGACTGGACTCAACGTCGCGATGCGAGTCTCTGGGAGGTCGACATGTCTGAGGCCTGGCTATCTGTCGAGGACATCGCCGAGCATCTCGGCGTGTCGAAGGACACCGTCTACACGTGGGTGGCCAAGAAGGACATGCCGGCGCACAAGGTGGGGCGGCTCTGGAAGTTCCAGGCGAGCGAGATAGATGACTGGGTCCGCAATGGGGGCGCGGCAGTACAGGAGAACGAAGACTGATGTCACGACTCACGGATCTTCTGCGCCAGCTGCGGAGCGCAGATGCACAGCTCGGAGCTGATCTCGAGAAGGAGATCGCCGCGCTGATCAAGCGCCGCAGCTTCGGCCTCGTGTTCGAGCGTCATCAGCCCGAGGCGGTCGAGCTTGCTGGCCAGCCGGTTCGGCGCACGTCGAAGGTGCGCGTACTGCCGCCGCGAGGCGACACCGTCAAGGGGGATCAGCGCCTGTGGCGCGTCGAGTCGCTCGATGTCGAAGACCGCGCCCAGGTCGCGCGCCTGCTCGAAGCCAATAGCGAGGCTCCTGAAAGCGCGACCGCTGCCGTCGATGACCTCGTCGTCGTTGCGGAGTTCGAGGACAAGATCTACCCCGGCCTGGTCGAGACGGGACGCATCGAGAACGGCGGAGACAAGCCGTTCCACACTGTGATCAACGCGGAGAACTTCCACGCTCTCGAGATGCTCACGTACACGCACCGAGGCAAGATCGACGCGATCTATATCGACCCGCCGTACAACACGGGTGCGCGCGACTGGAAGTACAACAACGACTATGTCGAGGGAGACGACGACTATCGCCACTCGAAGTGGCTCGCGTTCATGGAGCGGCGACTCCTCGTGGCGCGGGAACTGCTAAACCCGGATGACGCTGTGCTCATAGTCACCATCGATGAGAAGGAGTACTTGCGGCTGGGGATGCTACTAGAGCAGACATTTCCCGCGGCACGGATCCAAATGGTGGCAGCTCAAATTGCTCCACAGGGTAACCCGCGCAATCAGCAGTTCTACCGGACGGATGAGTACGTTTTCTTCGTTGGCTTTGGCGCCGCGAGTCCAGCGCCCCTTGCTCTTGGAGATTCGTGGCGCAGCGGCACCGGCGACGCGCCGACCAAGAACATCAACTGGGCATCGTTGTTGCGGACCGGTAGCGAGCGTCGGCGTCAAGACCGGCCTTCCATGTTTTATCCAATCTTCGTCGAGAACACCGACCGTGGAGCAAGAATCCGCAGTTTCGGTGCCCCGTTCTATGGAGACGACTTCACTGAAGTGGGAGCCCCGGCAGGTACGGCTGCCGTCTGGCCGATCGGCCGCGATGGCGAGATTAGGCGCTGGCAGGTCTCTGTGGAAAGCGCTGAGAGGCTGAGGGCGGATGGATTCTTGAAGGCGGGGCGATGGAATGCTGGCCGCACGGCGATTCAGTACCTTGCTCGTTCGAATCAGCAAGGGATTCTGAATGGTTCAATCGAAACCAGCGGGAGGAGCTGGGACGGGTCGTACCTCGTTTCGGACGACCACACACCCACGTTTGTGCCAGGTACTCTTTGGAAGGTCCCGTCGCATGACGCGACACGATATGGCACACAACTCATTCCAAGGCTGCTTCCGTCGCGAAAGTTCCCGTTTCCGAAGTCCTTGTACGCAGTGGAAGATGCACTCCGTTTCTACCTGAAGAACCGCGAGGATGCAGTTATTCTCGACTTCTTCGCGGGCTCGGGTACAACCGCCCACGCAGTGATGCGGTTGAACCATGCCGATCAGGGTCGCCGTCAATGCATCTCCATCACGAACAACGAAGTAAGTGCTGACGAGCAGGAGAAGCTACGAAAGCAGGGCCTGCGCCCAGGTGACCTCGATTGGGAGCGCTTGGGTATCTGCGATTACATCACCAAGCCCCGTATTCGTGCCGCGATCACCGGCAAGACGCCGGACGGTAGCCCGATCAAGGGCGATTACAAGTTCACCGACGAGTTCCCGATGGCGGATGGGTTCGAGGAGAACGCTGCGTTCTTCACCCTGACCTACGAGAGTCCTCTTTCTGTCCGGCACAATCGCGCGTTCGAGCGCATCGCGCCGATGCTGTGGCTCCGAGCGGGATCAACGGGCCGCATCATCGACGATCTCGGTGACCGCGGATGGGACATCTCCGAGGTATACGCCGTCCTCGAGAACATCGACGCAACGGACGACTTCTTCCGAGCGACGCAAGCTGCCCCGGAGGTGCGCACCGTTTTCGTTGTAACCGACGACGATGCGGCGTTCCAGATGGTGTGCCGCGAGCTGACCAGTGACCTGCACGTCGTACAACTCTATGAGTCATACCTGCAGAATTTCGAGATCAATCAGGGTCGGGGGTTCTGATGCGCTACACACTGAAGGATTACCAGGTCGATGCTGTCGCTAGCGTGCTGCGCAACCTCGAGCAGGCGAGGGACATGTATCACCGCTACGGCTCGCGGTCGCAGTTCTCGTTGTCGGCGGTGACCGGCGCGGGAAAGACCGTGATGGCTGCTGCGGTCATCGAGGCGCTCATCTTCGGATCCGACGAGTTCGACTTTCCTGCGGATCCCGGCGCGGTCGTGCTGTGGTTTTCGGACGACCCGTCTCTGAATGAGCAATCGCGGGATCGGATCCGCGCCGCCGCGAGCGAACTCGACTGGCGCTTGAAGCTAATCACGAACGACTTCCGCGAGGCTTCGTTCCAGCCAGGCAACGTGTACTTCCTCAACACGCAGAAGTTGAGCAAGAGCTCGAATCTCGTGAAGGGCGCCGGCTCGCGCCTTGAGCCGGCGAACATGCTCGCGAGCATGGAGCCACGGCCTGACGATATGCAGTCAAACATCTACGACACGATCATCAATACCATCGAAAACAAGGATCGGACGCTGTACCTGGTGCTCGATGAAGCGCACCGCGGCATGAAGCCGCAGCGTGATCGTGCGACGATCGTGCAGCGGCTCATCAATGGTCAGGGCCTCGTTCCGGCCATTCCGGTCGTCTTCGGCATCTCTGCCACTGTCGAGCGTTTCGAGAACGCCATGAAGTCGGTCACGGGACGCACGGCGCTTCCCAGCGTGCAAGTCGACAGTGCGCTGGTACAAGCATCCGGTCTTCTCAAAGACGACATCGTGCTGTCGATCCCAGCTGAAACCGGCGCATTCGACACCGCACTGCTGCGCCGGGCCGTCGAGAAGACCAAAGCGGCGACCACCGAGTGGAACGCATACACGGTCGAACAAGGCGAAGCCGATCCAGTTGTGCCTCTCCTCGTCGTACAGATGGCAGACAAGCCGACCGATGAGGTGCTCGTTCGCACGCTGGATACGATCTTCGAAGCCTGGCCTGAGCTCGGCGGCGAAGGCGTTGCCAACGTGTTCGGGGAGCATCAGGACCTGCAGATCAGCGGCTACGCCGTCCCGTACATCGAGCCGCAGCGTGTGCAGGACTCCACGCATGTGCGCGTGTTGCTCGCAAAATCGGCGATCTCCACGGGGTGGGACTGTCCGCGCGCTGAGGTGCTCGTCTCGTTCAGGCCTGGAACCGATCCGACCCACATCACGCAGCTACTCGG
This sequence comes from Curtobacterium sp. USHLN213, assembly GCF_037144815.1. Classification (NCBI taxonomy): domain Bacteria; kingdom Bacillati; phylum Actinomycetota; class Actinomycetes; order Micrococcales; family Microbacteriaceae; genus Curtobacterium; species Curtobacterium sp. USHLN213. Next base: position 357,743 of record NZ_JBBCYQ010000003.1, read on the forward strand.
CCGAATGATTCGCACACCTCTTGCGCGCCGCATCCCCGGCAACGAGCTGCTGAACTCCGTCGACTGCATGCTGCCGTATTTCGACCGCGAGACTGCGAAGCGTGTCGCCGAGATGCTGATGCAAGGCGCTACGTCGAAGGACGATGAAGGCGAGAGCGGTGGTGGCGAAGGCCGGCGCGTGCTTTTCGATCCGGTTCCATTGTTTCCAAACGAAGCACTCCCGCCGGAGGTGTGGAAGAAGTTCGAGTCGCTGCCTACTGTGACGATCCCCAAGCAGCGCTCGAAGCCGATCAAGCGGTTTACGGCCCTGGCGGCAGCTATGACAAAAGACAAGGTCGTCGACCAGGCCGTGAAGCGAGCCAATGACGAGATCTGCCGCGTCGTCGAGTCGCGTGCGACGCAGTACAAAGAGGAGGTTGAGGCGGCACGCCAGGACGTGCTGACCCTGTCAGGCGAAGAGCTTCGTACGCGCCTTGGCGGCGGCCCGTTTGTCAGTTCCGCGTTCGAGCTGACGGCCGACACCCGCGCCATCATCGAGGCGTACAAGAGGGCGAGCCGGAATCTGAGCCCTGCGCTGTGCTCGGCGTATGTGGACTACCTGGTTCCTGACGACGCGATCGAGGAAGACCTTCTCGAGGCATACATCGAGGTGGCCGCGATCGGCCTGGTTCCCGAAGTGGTGCAGAGCGTCGAGGCCGAGGCTGATCGCCTTGCACAGAAGTGGCTGACCGATACGCGCGTGGATCGGAAGAACCTCTCCGACGAGCAGCAGGCCGAGTACGACAGGCTTGAGGGCATGTCGACTGAGCCGGAGCGTGTGAGCCTCGTCAGCCCGAAGACGGGCCAGGCCGAGACCAAACAGCGCGCGGCAGACGGAGCCGAAACTCTGCTCTCTGTGGATACCGCTCACCTGATGGTTGCCGAAGACGGCACCTTCCCCCTCGACCTCAACAAGTGGGAGACCGACGTTCTGAACGCCGAGTCGAAGCGGAACGGTTTCGTTGCGTGGTGGCGCAACCCTGACCGTGCGGTGAAGGAGTCCCTGGCGATCGCGTACACGGACGCATCTCAGAAGTGGAAGGCCCTGCGCCCTGACTTCATCTTCTTCACTCAAGGACAGAACGGTATCGTCGTCGATCTCGTCGATCCGCACGGGCACCACCTGGCCGACGCGATGCCGAAGCTTCGCGGACTGGCTCGGTTCAGCGAGGCCTTCGGAACTGAGTTCCGTCGTATCGAGTCGGTCGCCGAGACGAACGGGGTGTACCGGGTGCTCGATCTCAAGCGCGATCAGGTGCGTGAAGCGATCAGGACGACGCATGACGCGAAGGCGCTGTACGAGTCCGATCTCGCGAGCGAATACCAGTAAGCGTCATCATGGCGACTCAGCTCAGCGCGCATCAGGCAAAGTTCTACGCTCATCAGCTCGAGCGCTCCTATGCCTCCGACCATGTGGGAAAGCTCGCCGGATTGTTGTTCGACGCTCAGGTCGAGCCGAAACCACACCAGATTGACGCAGCACTCTTCGCGCTGCAAGCGTCCACGTCGAAGGGCGTGGTGCTCGCGGACGAAGTCGGTCTTGGCAAGACGATCGAGGCCGGGATCGTTCTGTGCCAGTACTGGGCTGAGCGGAAGCGCCGAATCCTGATCATCGCGCCGTCATCGCTGCGTCAGCAGTGGCAGCAGGAGCTCGATGAGAAGTTCGCGATCCCGTCCAGGTTGCTCGATGCGAAGACCAAGGATGAGCTCCTGACGCCACGAGCCGGACTGCCCGCCAATGTGCTGATCTGCTCGTACGAGTTCGTACAGCGCAACGCCGAGAACCTGTATCGGCATTGGGACCTCATCGTCGCCGACGAAGCGCATCGGCTTCGCTCGTACTGGAGGGGCAACGCGAAGATCGCCGACGCCGTCGCGACCGTGATGAGTTCGGCCGGCAAGTCGCTCTTGCTCACCGCGACGCCTCTCCAGAACCGGCTGGAAGAACTGTTCGGGCTGGTCTCGGTCTTCGACCCCGACTTCTTCCACTCGATCGAAGGTTTCAAGGAGCGCTACGTCGATCGCCCGGATGACTACGGCAACGACGATCTCGCGATGCGGATCTCCCATATCGCCAAGCGCACACTTCGACGCGACGCGCAGAAGTACATCCGGTTCACGGAACGCATGCCGATGACCTTCGGCTTCATGCCGTCAGCGGCCGAGCAAGACCTGTACAACAAGGTGAATGAGTACCTCCAGCGTCCAGAGCTCTACGCGTTCGCGAGTTCACAGCGCCACCTCTCAGCGTTGATTCTTCGCAAGCGGCTGGGCTCGTCGACGTACGCCGTTGCCTCCACGCTTGCGAGCATTGCGAACCGTCTCGAGGCGGAACTGCAGTCGGGCCATCGCCGCGACAATCGCGGCGCGCTCATCGACGACGACATGACTGACGAGGAGATCGAGGCCGCGGATGTCCTTCCTCTCCGAGCTACGGATCCGATCGCCGCCGAGGACCGGCGTCGTGAGGCTACAGCAGAGGTCCGAGAGCTACGCGACTATGCGGCCCTGGCAAGATCGATCACTGTCAATCAGAAGGCGGTCAAGCTGCTCGACGCTCTCGATCAAGGCTTCGCCAAGCTTGCTCAGATCGGTGCACCACAGAAGGCCATCATCTTCACCGATTCGACCAAGACACAGGAGTATCTGGCTGCGTCCCTCCGCGAGGCCGGACGAGGCGACGGACTTGCGCTCTTCAACGGCAGTAACAACTCGCCGGAGTCAGCACGCATCTATCAGGACTGGTTGAAGAAGAACCAGGGATCGGACCTCATCACAGGCATCCCCTCCGCAGATCGACGCAAGGCTCTGGTCGATGAGTTCCGCGAGCGCGGCACCATCATGATCGCAACGGAGGCAGCAGCCGAAGGTATCAACCTCCAGTTCTGCTCCATGCTGGTGAACTACGACCTGCCGTGGAACCCGCAGCGTGTGGAGCAGCGCATTGGCCGCGTGCACCGCTACGGACAGCTACACAACGTGATCGTCGTGAACTTCTCCAACCAGGGCAACCTGGCCGAGGAACGAATCCTCGAACTGCTCACGGAGAAGTTCAACCTCTTCACCTCTGTGTTCGGCGCGTCGGACGAGGTCCTCGGAACGATCGAGGACGGCCTGGACTTCGAGCAGGCGATCGCCGGGATCCTCGAGCGGTGCAAGACCGCGGACGAGATCAATGCCGCATTCGATGACCTCGAAAGCCGATATGCCACCGAGATCAACGACGAGATGCAGAGGGCGCGAGCACGCGTCTTCGACAATCTCGACCCCAACGTGCAAGACAAGCTCAAGAACTACGACGCCCAGAAGGACGTTGTTCTCAACGCATTCGAGCGGTTGCTGATCGCTGTCACGGGATACGAGCTTGATGCGTTTGCTGAGTTCGACGGTGACGTGCGCGCGTTCACGCTGCTACGTGCTCCGGAGGACGGCATTCTGCCGGGACGCTACTTCTTCAAGTCAGCACCGATCCCGGGCGCGCACCAGTACCGATACAACAGCGAACTCGGCCAGTACGTCATCGCTGCGGCGCTCAACGAGGACACGCCCGTTCGCGAGCTTGTCTTCTCCATCGATGGCTCAGAACGCGCGGCTGCCGATGCACGCGCCCTATCCGGCAGCAGCGGCGTCCTCACCGTCGATCTGCTGACCTTCGAGATCAGGGCCGGCACAGACAGCATCGTCGAGTCGTACCTGCTCGCGGCGGGCGTAACAGACGACGGCGCGACGCTCGATGCGGAACAGGTCGAGCATCTTCTTGACCTCGCTTGCGTCGAGGACAACGAGGCTGGGACGCGTGACACGACCGCCCTCCAGCCCATGCTGGACGCCCAGGCAGCCGTGTTCACCGGCGAGGTGCAGTCACGAACAGCGCAGTTCAGCATCGAGCAGGGCGATCTCGTTGAGTCACGCCTCAAGGATCACAAAGCGAAGTACGACGCCGAAGCCCGCAAACTCGATCGGGCCCGGGAAGAAATCAACGCCAGGGAACGCCGTACCGACGATCTCACGGAGAGGCTCAAACTGCGCAAGGAGGCACAGAGGCTTTCGCGCCGAGCCGACGATCTCTACGGCGACTACCGCGAAGAACGCGACCGCCTGCGCGGCAAGGCCGATGAATACCTCGGCATGCTCGAGGACGCCCTGGGCGGGACCGAGCGTCGCGAGCACGTCTTCACGATCCGGTGGGCCATCCATGATTGAGATCAGCGCGTGGGTCCGTCCAGCTGGAGCCGGCCGCAGCAAACTACGATAAAGCGTGCCATCTCAGAGGAGGCGCATCTCTCGCGCGCACTACTGGGTGCCGGAGCCACCTCGATCTGCTTTTCTTCGTCGAGCGATCCAGGCAGGACGTACGAGGCGTTCTTCGGCCTCCCGCACGGCTTCGAGCGGATTGGAAAGCTGATCCTCGTCGCCGATCACTGCGCGCGGACTAGTGGATTCAAGTCACCCGACGAGGTCGGGAGCTACCGTCACGATCTCAAGCGACTTGTACGAGCCGTCGAGGACCTAGCCACCGCCAACGGTCTCGCGGTCAACGACGCACCCTCAACGGAGGCAGGTTCGAAGGCGGTCGCACTCGCGGCCTAAACTCACGAGTCAACTGACTCGACAGCAGTCCCGAGCGGCCGGGTGCGAACACGGAGTCCAGAGCTCGGAGTCCGCGCTCGACGAACAGTCGCTCTTTCGTCCGGATCACATCAGCTCGCCAGTCCGGTGGAACGATCTCGGTGCGCAGGCGTAGAGCCAGGTCTTCTCGCTGTGCCTGCTGGAACGCACGCTCTCGTTCATTCAGAGCGGCTCCGAACGCTTCGAGGGACAGCTCCGGACGAGCGATAGCACGGCCTTCGTCTGTGACGACCCACTCGCCAGGCCGCGGCTTCTCCATGAAACCGGCATGCACCAGCGCTGTCGTCCCCCACAGAAAATCCGACTGACCCTGCGTGTCGCCACTTCCGTTCAGCTCACGCTCTTCACCTTCGAGCGGGACGAGGGCCCTGACGTGCTCCCAAACGTCGAGCCGTCGAGAAGCACCATGTTGGTCCATGTAGCGCAGCGCGCCGCGAAGACGCTCGAGTCGATTTTCAGTGCGGGTCATGAGTCCTCGGCGACTTCTTCAGCGTCGTGCAGCAAGGCGGTCGGCATCGGCAGCCCGTACTTCTCGCTCAGGAAGCGTGTTTGACAGTAGCGCTTCGCATCCTCCGCCAACTGGCCGAGGACGGCAGCGTTCACGCCGGCGCCGATGACGATGCCGACGAAGGGCGCTACTTTTGCCACGCTCTGGACGGACACGCGTCCGCCGTTGACACCAGCGTGCTTCATCAGCTGTTCCAATGCCGCCAGCAGCCGATGGTCAGCTCGAAGTTTGTTCGACCATCGGACGCGATCCTTGGCCGCCCATGCCGCTCGAGAAGCATCTCGCAGCGGCTTCGCCTTGGTCGCCTGGGCGAAGAACGACCGCCGAACGATCCGCTGGATGAACTCCTGCTCCTCCGGATCCTTCGCGTCGTAGCCGTACGAATAAGCAATGCGAGCTGCAATCGATACGCTCAGAGCCTGGACGACAACGATGTCCGCCGTGAGAGCGAGCGGGATCCCTGCCATCGGCACGAGCGCGAGTGCTCCCATGGCACCGCCCTCGACCGCTCCGGCGCTTCTCCATCGCAAGGTGTTGCCAGTGAGCAGCCGATCGCAGTCACGGATGTCTCGACGACGCAGGTCGGTGAAGACCTCGACCTCGAACCCGCGCTTGCGGGCGAGCTTCTCGACGACCCTGGGTTCATTCAGTTCGACGACCCAATCGTTGGCGAGGTTCAGTAGCGACACCGCGGACTCAACAGCTGGTTTGATCGCCGCATCGGCGACGGCGTTGCTCGCGTTTCGGAGGGGCTCCTTGATCACCTCGGGTACGGCTTCGACGACGCGGCCCGCGCCCTTCTGGACAGCCGTCCCTCCACGCTCAAGTGCAGTGCTCGCCCAATTTGGTATCCCTCGCGCGTTGTCTCGTTTGCGCCAGTAGGCGTCGAGGCCGGTCCAAACCTTCTTTTCGTACGCGCTCATCCGCCCGTCGTGGACGATCACTTCGCTCATTCTGGGGTCCCCTCAGGTTCTGCCGCCGTAGACATCTTTGTGGACTCCGGGGGCATTCGGTTATTTCTCGCCCGCGCCCAGGCGAAGAAGCGGATCCCCGGGATCGCCGCGCGAAGTCAGATCGGGGTTCTTCCGTTCGGACCCTACCTTGGAGCACATGGTGCGATGTCGCCCCAGAACTGGTGGTCCCGACTTGTCATCGCACCCACGAGGATGGTTCAACACCACTCGTCCCGGGGACGACGAGCGGCACCGAGGACCAGGGACTCCCCGAGGGACAGCACCATGACGATCGCTGGGGAATCCGCAGGCGTCGAAGCACGCCGCCAGCGCAGCCACGCACAGGAACTCCGCCGCCAAGCACACGACGCCGAACAACGCGCAGCCCGCTTCGAGATCGCCGAACGCACCGAGAGCGAGACCGCCCAGCTCCTCGCGCCACTCGCCGGCATCGGCTACCACCTCCTCGCCGACCGCCGCTGGCCCGGCAGCCGTACTGCCCAGGTCGACATGGTCGTCGTCGGCCGCGCCGGCGTCTTCATCGTCGACACGAAGGCCTGGCGCGAGGTCGCGGTCCACGGCGATCGGATCACCCGCGGCCAGGAGGACGTCACCGACGACATCGCCCGCCTCGCCGATCTCGCTTACAGCACCGAGGCCGCCCTCGCGGACATCGGTCTCGCGCCGGGCGAGGTCCACGCCGTCGCAGCACTCGCCGGCCAGAAGCGCATGCACGCCCGCGTCGCGTCCGTCGACGTCATCGGCACGCACGACCTCGTCGGCCACATCACCAAGCGCGGCGCACGGCTCTCGGCGTCACGCGTCAACGAGGTCCTCGCCGCGATGCTGACTCACTTCCCCGTGATCGGCGGCGAGGCAACGACACCGCCGCAGATCGTCGTCCCCGCAGCCGTCCTCCCCCGCGAGCCCGCGCCGACACCAGCTCCGCTGGACGACGAGCTCGCGGATCAGCTCCTCGACGGGGTCCTCGAGGCACCCATCGAGGACTGGATGGCCTTCCTCGGCCCCGCCCAGGCAAAGCTCGTCCGCCGCAGCTTCAACGGCCCGGCCCGCATCCGCGGCGCCGCCGGCACCGGCAAGACCGTCGTCGGCCTCCACCGCGCGGCGTACCTCGCACGCTCGACCGGCGGTCGGGTCCTCTTCACGACGTACATCGGCACGCTGCCGAAGGTCCTCGAATCGCTCCTCGAGCGCCTCGCGCCCGACATGGTCGGTCGCGTCGACTTCATGGGCGTCCATGCGTTCGCCACGCGGCTGCTGAAGGAACGCGGGATCGCGTTCCGCACGCCAGGACGGGAGGCGCGACTCGCGTTCGACGACGCTTGGGACGCGATCCGCGCCTCCAGTCCACTGCGGTCCTCGCGTTTCTCGCGCTCCTACTGGGAGGACGAGATCAAGCACGTCATCAAGGGGCGCGGCCTGACGCGCTTCGACGAGTACGGCGACCTGGCGCGCGTCGGGCGCAAGCACGCGCTGCCCGTGGAGACGCGGCAGGCGGTGTGGGACCTCTACGAGGCGTACTCGCGCGGGCTTCGCGAGCGGCGCGCGCATGACTGGGAGGACATCGTGCTCCTCGCGCGCGACGCGGTCGCGGCGGTGCAGCTCGAGCGGTACGACGCGGTGATCGTCGACGAAGCGCAGGACCTGTCGTGCGCGATGGTCTCGCTGATGCACCACCTCGTCGGGGATCGCGCCGACGGGCTGACGCTCATCGGGGACGGCCAGCAGACCATCTTCCCGGGCGGGTACACGCTCGGCGAGGTCGGCATCAGCCTCTCCGGACGCGGTGTCGTACTCGACGTGAACCACCGCAACACGGCAGAGATCCTCGAGTTCGCGAAGGAGATGGTGGCGGACGATCAGTTCGTCGACATCGAGGGCGTGGACGGCGTCGGTGACACGGTGTCGGCGATCTCACGCTCGGGGCCGGCGCCGGCGTTCCACCGCTTCGCAAGCCGGACCGAGCACGACCATTCCATGATCGAGCGGCTCAGCGAGGTGCTGCGGCTGATCGGAACGGGGCACGGCGACGTGGGGATCCTCACCGCCACGAAGCGGCAGGCGGACGACGTCCGGGGTGTCCTGCGGGAGGCGGGGATCCCGGTGATCATGCTCGACGAGTACTCCGGCAGGACGTCCGACGCGGTGCGGGTCGGCACCGTGAAGCGGGCGAAGGGGCTCGAGTTCAAGCAGGTGCTGTTGGCGCACGTCGACCGACGGCTGCTGGATCCGGTGACGGGTGAGCCGTCCGAGACGGATCGGGAGCGGCGGGAGCGCGGCCGGCGGGAGTTGTACGTGGGGATGACGCGCGCGCGGGACGGGCTGTGGGTCGGCGTGCGGAGCAGTCGCTGAGCGCTCGGCCGCTTCAGCTGGGCTCGTCCACGTCGTCGATGTGCCGGACGGAGCGCCCGAGCGCGTGCGTCGAGCGCCCGGTCGTCGCGTGTAGGTCAGGCCGCATCAAGGTCACAGGTGCCATCTGCCCACTCGACGAGCTCGGGATCGTGCGTCGCCACGACGACGGCACTCCCCGACGCCCGCAACGCATCGAGCCCCGAGCGCACGCGAGCCGCGCTCTCCCGATCCAACGACGCTGTCGGCTCATCCGCCAGGACCACGAGCGGGCGCTGTGCGAGCACCCGCGCCACAGCGACGCGCTGCCGTTCGCCGCCACTGAGCGTTTCCGCCCGAGCACGCCCCCGGCCGCCGAGTCCGACGGCTCGCAAGGCCTGTCCGATCCGCATGTCGAGTTCCGCCCTGCCGACCCCATCGAGCCGAAGCACCCGCAAGTTCGCCTCGACCGTCCACTCGGGTACGACGGCATGGTCCTGGACGATGGACCCGACCACGGTCCGGCGCAGTCGCGTTCGTTCGCGCCTCGAGGCCTCATCGACCGAGATCCCGGCCAGGACGATGCTGCCGCACGATGGGCGCTCCATCGCGGCGAGGCATTGAAGGAGCGTGGTCTTCCCTGCGCCGGACGCACCACGGAGCGCGAGTGCCCCGCCCGGAGGAACCTCGAAGTCGATGTCCCGCCACAGCGTGCGCGTTCCGAGGTCGTACGAGAGGCCGCTGACCGCGACCAGAGGAACGTGCTTCATCGTGTGATCCGATCTCGAGGATGCAGGAGTCTCGGCCGTGGCCGAAGGGACTCGCGGTGTCGGTGGGTCAGCAGAAGGGCCGCGACGACGAGTCCGACCGTCGCACCGACCGTGGTGAGTCCGGCGAACACCGCGGCGCGGAGACCCTGACTGTCCAGGAGCGCGAGAACCGTCAGCAGAGAGGTTGCGCCGGTCACGACCGCGCAGGCGACGACGAACGGGGCATGGATCCCCGAGGTCCCCCGTCCGACGATCATCCGCAGTCGACACCGCGGGGCCGTGCGACGTCGGTGGTCGGCCGCGAGCTGGACGGCGGCGAGGAGCAGGGATGCGACCATCACCATCCCCGCGCCGATCTGGACGGAGCGCTCGGTCCGTACCCTCGCGAGGTCGTCGGCGATGGTCGTACCGACGCGGTTGATCTGCGTGACGACGTCGATCGCGCTCGAGTCGCGGAGCGCGGACACGAGGGCCTCACGATCGCCGAAGCGCACTTCACTGTTGTGGACGGCCAAACCGATCCGATTCGGAGCGAGGTCTCGGATGGTGTGGAGCACGACGACCGGCAGATCGTCGCTCGCGTCGTTGCGGGGCAGGCCCCACGTCACCCAGCGCTCCGCGGACCGCACGAGATCCGCAGTGCTCGGTACCACACGGACGGCGACCGGAACTGCTCGTGCCGGCGCGGTGTCATCGACCGCCCAACCATCGGCGAAGGCTTCTTCCACAGCCGCTGTGATCGGCGAGACGCTGCCTGCGAGCTGTTCCGGAACGAGGACTGTGGCACCGTCCCGAGCCGCTCGCGCAACTCCCCGCTGGCCGTCGTCGGAGACGAGGAGCGCGTTCTGCAAGAAGTTCGTCATCGCCATTCTGGCAGTGCCACGTTCGAGCGCCTCAGCGCCGATCGCGCCGAGTGCGTCGTCTTGGGCCTCGTTCGCGAACCCGATCCCGAGCGTGACGTCGTCTCCGGTCGAGACCTCGGCCGCGAGCTTCCGCTCGAGGTGGCGACTCGTCTGGAGCTGGCTCGCGACGGACGAACCGGTCGCAGTCGTGAGCACGACGAGTCCGATGCTGATCGTGGCGACGAGCATGGTCCGTGAGCGCGCATCACGACTCCGGGATCCGAGGCGTCCGGCGAATCCCATGATCCCGACGTGCGCGACGGCGACGGTCGACGCGAGACCGACCATCAGCATGGCGACCGTCGTGGAGAGCAGGTGGACCACTGTGGGAGAGGCGCCGCGTACTGCCACGAACACGGCCAGAACCGCCATCGTGGGCACCGCGCACGTGCCGACGAGGGCGAGTGACTCGAGGCCTTCCCGAATCGCCACCGCACGACGTGACCAGCCGTTCAGGAGACGCACGCGGGTGCGTGCGTCCCTGTGCCGCGACTCGGCGGTGAGGGCGATCAGCACGGCAGCGATCACCGCCAGCACAGCTCCGGCGATCCCCGGACTCGACAGCGCGGCGAGCAGCGCTCCGCGCGGGCTGACGGATACCGGGGAGTACACGAATCCGTCATCATGCAACGTCCGCAACAGTGCGTCGACGTCGTCGGGAGCACCGTCGAGCGCGTAGGTCCACGTGATCACCGCGTCACGGACGTCACTGCTCGGGTGTGGGGTCGACCTCGCCCAGAACGTCGGTGGTTCGAACGCACCGTTCAGGATGTAGGCGTCGAACGCCGCCGGCGTGCCATCTCGGTCCGGCGTCACCAGTGCGAGGTCGACGCCGTGACGCTCTGCCGCTCCTTCGAGCATCGCGATGTGCTCGGGCTTCTCCGGCCCGAAGGGCAGATCCGTGATGTCGATCGCGGTACGCCCCGAAGCGAGACCGGCCGCTTCCACGTTCCCGACTGCGAACACGGCCAGCGCCGCCGCCATCAGCACCGCGGCTGCCACGGCGATCACCGTGGCAGCCGCGAAGCAGCGGATCAGTAGATGTTCCAGAACGACGAGTTGCCGAAGAGCGCCTTCCCGCGGCTCGCGTAGGCGACCTTGCCCTTGGCGACCCTGCCCGAGGACGTGGTCTTGCCCGACGACTTCACCGCTGTGCTGTGCACGAGCTTCTGGTGGTCGTACAGGGACCACACATCCGTCTTGTCCACGCCGTAGGACCAGATACCCCCGCCGACCACCTCAGTCGCTCCACGCTTCGTCGCGCCGTCCACCGAAGCACTTCCACTGGTCGCGGGATCCTGCTCGACGGCTGCCTGCGCGACTCCTGCGGTGGTCAGAGCCGGGATCGCCACAGCCGCCGCGAGGGCGATGGTCAGTCGAATCGCGTGCCTGTTCATGTTGCCTCCTTCGTGCGCCCCGTTCGGGGCGATGCAAGGAGCAAAGCAGAACTGCCCGGCAATCTGAAATTACGGATATCACAAATACAACATCGTCATGGTGGTATCACCACGTCAACACGAACCGCCCCCGCGTCCCCCCAGCCTCGAGCCGCTCATGCGCCTCCCGAGCCCGCGAGGCCGGCAGCACCTCGGCAACCCGCGGCGTCACCGTCCCACTCTCCACCGCATGCCGCAGCTGCTCGAGCTTGTCGAACGACCGGTACTCCGCGAACACGGCGATCTGCTCGAACCGGATCCCGCGAGCCCCGTTGCCCTCCCATCCCCGCACGTCGAGGAACACTCCCCCGTCGCGCACGGCATCGACCACCGAAGCCCGCTGCACCGCGGCATCGGCGAGCGCATCGACCCCGTCCGGCACGAGCGCTCGCACCGCAGCAGCGAACCCGTCTCCACGCGCCACGATGTGCGCCGGCCCGAGCGACCGCACGAGCGCTTCGTCCGCGGGAGCAGCATCCGCGATGACGGTGAGTCCAGCAGCGACGCCGAGCTGCACGACGTAGTTCCCGAGCAACCCCGCAGCCCCGGTCACGGCGAGCGTCTGCCCGGGAGCGAGCTCCGCCCGCGAGAGGATCTGCAACCCCGTCAGCCCGTTCATCGGCACGGTGGACGCGAGCGGAAGCGACGTCCCCCGAGGGATCCGCGTGAACGACCCGACCGGCGCGACGAGCTCCTCGACGTACGCACCGCCGTGCGCGCTGAGCGGCAGCGCGATCGCCATGACCTCGTCGCCGACCTCCCACCCGGAGACGTCGGGCCCGACCTCGTCGATGACCCCGGCGGCGTCCATCCCCGGCACGTACGGCGGCGAGGCCTGCGAGCTGTCCCGCTGACCGGCACGCACACCGGTGTCGGTCGGGTTCACGGCGAACGCCTGCACCCGGATCCGCACGGACCCCGCACCAGCGTGCGGCTCCGGCACCTCGTGGACGGCGAGGGCCTCCGGCCCTCCGAACTGTTCGACTCCTACGACCTTCACCGTTCCGGTCTACCGGACGGCGCTCGACCGCACCCAGCGAGCGGGCCGGTGGCGGTGGTCGGGACGCACCATCCGTCGGACTGGAGGCGCGGATCACCGCCGACCCGCGCCTCCAGTCCGGCACTGGGCCGGCTACACGGCGGGGGCGAGCGCCAGCTGTTCGCGCGCCATCACGGCGTCGGCGGCCGGGGGCCGGCCGTACGCCTCGCGGTAGTCCCGCGAGAAGTGGGAGGCGCTGCGGTAGCCGACGGCGGCCGCGGCGCGGGCGGCGGTGTCGGCGTGCAGGACCATGCGGCGACGCGCTTCCCCGAGTCGGGTGCGCTTGAGGTACTGCGCGGGTGACATGCCGGTGGCCTGCTTGAAGCGGGCGAAGAGGGTGCTCTCGCTGAACCGGAGCTCGCGGGCGAGGCGCTCCATCGTCCACGGTTCGTCCATGCGCCCGGTCAGGAGTGTGGTCGCCGCCGTGACCAGTCCGGCGTCGGCTCCGGCTCGGTCGAGTGCGGCGGTGATGCGTGGCGCCTGCGAGGTCTGCAGCAGGCGGAGGACGATCTCGCGGGAGACGAGGGGGAACAGGACGGGGATGTCCTCGGGGGCGTCGAGCAGCGCGAGCAGTCGGCTGACGGCATCGGCGAGCGGGGCCGTCCACGTGCCGAGTCGCGGCAGGTCCGTGCGGCTCGTGCTGGTCATCGTGCTCGACATCGACGCCACGACCTCACCGACGACGGCCGGGTCGAGCTTCCAGACCGCCGACACGAAGCCCTCGTTCCCTGCCGCGTCGAGCACCCCGGCGACCACGGGCAGGTCCACCGGCGTGATGATGAACCGCTCGCGGCCCCAGACCTGGTCGTCGTCCCCGACGATCGAGCGCTTCCGGCCGCGGAGGACGACGGACAACGACGGCACGTACCGCCGGTCGAAGAGTCCGGTCGGCTCGTGGACGCGGGAGACGGTCAGGCCGAGTGCTTCGGTCCGCTGCACCGAGGCGGGACGGGCCACCATGTCGACGGTGGACGCGCGTTGGAGCACTGCGGCGTGCCGCGAGGCCACCTCGGCCGCGCGGTCGAGGTGCTGCGCCGTGCGATCGTCCACGTGCCCACGCTACGCAGTTCCCCTGGCGTGCAGGAACTCGTGCGGGATCCGGCAAGGTTCCCGCTGGATCGGGCAAGGTGCGGGGCTGCCCGGGGATCGAGCATCGATGCATGACCACTGCACTCCACGACCAGACCACCGTCCGCACCGCCGTCGTGACCGGCGCCTCGAGCGGCATCGGCGAGGCCATCGCCCGCGAACTCGCTGCCGCCGGCATGACCGTCGCCGTGCACGGCCGCGATGCCGTCCGCACGCGTGCTGTCGCCGACGACATCGAGCGCCGGGGTGGTCGAGCTCTCCCGATCGTGGCGGACCTCTCCGCGGGTGCTCCCGACGTCCGGGCGTTCGCAGCGTCGGCCCGGGAGCTGCTCGGCGGGCACGTCGACGTCCTCGTGAACAACGCCGGCGTCTACCCCGGCGGTCCGACGGAGTCCCTGTCCGACGACACCGTCGACGCGCTGCTCGCGACGAACATCCGCGCACCGCACGTCCTCGTGGCGGCGCTCGCCCCGGGGATGGCCGCGCGCGGGTCCGGCGTCGTCGTGAACATCGGCTCGTGGATGGCCCGGGTCGGTGTGCCGTTCATGGGGCTCTACCCGGCGACGAAGGCCGCGGTCGAGCAGCTGACCCGGGCGTGGGCGGCCGAGTACGGGCAGCGCGGGGTGCGGGTCGTGACGGTGGCGCCGGGGGCCACGGCGACGCCGGGGAACGCGGACTCGGCGGACGTGCTCGCGGCGATGACGCAGGGGACGCCCGCGGGAGTGCCGGTGCAGCCGGTCGACATCGCCCGCGCCGTCCGGTGGGTGGTGTCGGACGAGGCGGCGTTCGTGAACGGCGGGACGCTCGACGTCGACGGCGGGATCGCGTCCACGCGCCTGCGCTGAGGGCACATCGCTGCCCGTCAGGGCGCCCCGGACGGGATGCAGTCGCTCTCCACCAGCAGCACGTTGTCGGCCCTGAGCCACGAGATCGTGGCGCCGACGGAGGAGACACTGAGCTCGAGGCGGCCCTTCCGCTCATCGAACCCGGTGTGGTCGCCCTCGGTGTCCCACGAAGCCCGGAGCGCCTTCTCCGCACTTGAGCGATCGACCTCGTCCCCGAGCCGGATGCGCTCGTGGAAGGCCCGACAGGTGTTGCTCGCGGCGGTCGTGCCGCTCGTGGACCAGGTGTTCGTCCGTACCGCGCCCGGCGCCACTTCGAGCAGCTGCAGCGCGTCGTCGACGCACTCCTGCATCTCCTGGCCCGTAGCCCGAGTCCAGGTCGTCGAGTTCCTCCTGCCGCTGCTGCTGTGCGTACCTGTCGGCATCGCGGGCAGCGCGCGGGAGGATCTCGAACGACGGGACGATGACGAGCAGCACGACGGCGAGCAAGCCGACGCCCGCCACCACCGTCGCTCCCGACGCAGCGACCTCCAGGACGCGGGCACGGAGCGCTCGGATCCCGGCGATGAGCGCTGGGACGGTGGCGAGCAGGCCGATCACGATCGCCACGATCTGCGGTCCGGCCGCAGCCCCGCCGTCGCTCGTCGATCGCCACGCGGAGCTGATCTGCACCACGAACGACAGGAAGAGTGCGATCAGGACTCCGATCGGCGCGACGACGATCCCGAAGATCAGCCGGTTGCGCCGGAGCCGCAGGTCGTCAGCCGTCGCGCTCTCCCCGGCGGTGGACTCGGGTTCCCCGGCCGTCACCGGTAGTCGTCCGGGTCGCCGAGGACGCAGCGCGAGTCGACGTTGACGTGCGCGCGGACCTTGGTGGCTGCCATCGAAGCACGAGGCTTGCCGTTGGCTCGCGCCACCACGGCGTAGACCTGACCGGTCTCCGGGTCCATCTCCGTCTGTGTCTTCGACAACTCGTAGCCCTCGCGCTCCCAGCGCTCACCTGCCCGTGCCACGAGCGTCCCGGGATCGTCCGGTGCGTCCACCTCGACGTAGTACCCGAACTGCACGGCCCGCACCCCGTCGATCCGACAGTCGTACGCGGCTGCCTTCGGCACCTCCTGCGGCCACGTGTCCGGAGCCAGCGCGAGCACCGACCGGAACTCGATGATCGCTTGCGATCGTGCCTCGTCGATCGTCATGGGCTGTCCCGCTCTCGTCGTCCCGCACCCGGAGAGCGCGAGGCTGGCAGCACCGGCGAGCGCCGCGAGGGCTCGGCCCGGGCGGCTCACACCACCCACGTCATTCGTCGTAGTCGTCGACGGACCCGCTGGCGCACGGCGACGTGATCCGCACGACGACCGAGGTCGCGTTCACCTGGTAGGCGGCACCTGCGGCCCCGTCAGCATCGGCCGTCGCCGAGTAGAGGATCCCGCCCTCGCCGCCGAAGTCCTTCTGCGACGGTTCGACCGTCAGCCCCTCGGACTTCCACAGGCGCCGGAACGTCTGTGCGACCGATCGGGCATCCGTCTCGGTCTTCACCGGCACGAAGTAGCCGAAGCGGACGCCACCCGGGCACTTCTCGGCAGACGGTTCCGGTGTCTCCGGCCACGGCACGTCGACTGCCGCCTCGGTCTTCAGCAGCAGTTCCACGGCCGCGGCCTTGGCTTCCTTCGGTGTCGGCATCGATTGGCCCCCTCCAGCGCATGCCGTCACGCCGAGGGCGACGAGCGCCCCCACGACGATGACGATCTCCGTCTTCCACTGCACCCTCACGGCTGCGTCACCTCCGCCACATCGGACAGCGTAGGGGTACCGATGTCCAAGTACCCTCGGTCTCCTGAGCCCTGTCCCGCGGTGAGTCCGTGGATGTTCACGCGGTGTGTCCCGGTTGTGTCGATCCTCGTCACCCCGTCGAAACCGTCGGCGGGGTCGAGCCGGTGCGGGAAGCTGTACTTCCGTCCGATGTAGGCGATGTCGCCCTTCTCTGCTGCCTGGGCCGCGTACATGTGGTCAGCGTGCGTGGCTGCCGCGTCAGGTACGGAGGACGGGATCCCAGCGGAGCCGAGGGTGACGAACGAGTGGACACCGAGATCGGGATTCCGGGCGAGCGTGAGTGCCGTCGTCGTGGATCCGTACGAGTGCGCGATGACGTTCAGTTGCGCGTCGGGCCGTACAGCGCGGAAGGCGACTAGGTCGGAGGCGAGCTTGGATGCCCCACGGTCAGCGTACGTCTCGCCCAGAACGCCGAGGTTGCCTGTGCTGGCTGCATTCGGCGGCGCCTCGTACCCGATCCACGACACGATCGCTGTGTCGGCCCCGACCTGCTGCTGCGTCGCCAGGACGTTCGCTCCGGCTCGCATGTACTGGGTCGTGTCAGCGAGCGATGACCCCATGCCCGGCACGAGGAACGACACGCCGTCGGCCGTGTCCAGGTCGCCGACGGAGAAAGCACCGAGCGGGGGCGCACCGTCGTGGAACGTGATCATCTGCCGCGGAACTTGGTCCACCAGGTCGAGTTGGGTACGCGCGCCGGCGCTGAAGTTCTTCAGCTGGTCGTACCGCTCCTGCGCCGAGATCAGCTCCCGTTGGGCGGCAGCCTGCGCAGCCCGCCCGACCGCCTTCCCGTACTTGTCCTGAGCATCGCGCAGGGCGCCGCTCGCCTGCGCGTACGCCCGCTGCGCACTCAACCGGTTCGCCTGGTCCCGCGCCCAGTACGGCACGCCGTTCAGGTTCCCGATCACCGCCGGCAACGCCGTGATCAGCGCGTCCTGCGCCACCGAGTGCTCGCCGGCGGACCCCCGACCCCCGAGCCCGTCCCACCATGCCTGCACGGTCTCGGGCGGCATCCCGGCGAGCCGATCGGCGACCGACGGGTCCTGCGCCGCCAGGACCTCGGGCGGCATCGCGGCGACGGCGGCGAGGAAGTCTGCGTCGCTCATCCTGCCGAGCGTCCCCGAGTACGAGGGCGCCACGCGGAGGACCTCGGTGTCGGACAGCCCGGCCGACGCAGCACGGTCCGCGGTTGCGCGTCGTCGGACGAGTGCATCCCACTCGGCATCGAGACGGGACGCGGTCGCTGCGAGTTCGTCCGCGTCGGACTGCAGCCGGCGCGCCTGTCGTGCGTCGGCATCGGTGGCGTCCTTCGCCGAGGCGGCCAGCTTCGCCGTGGAGAGGGACAGGGCGGTGACGGCCGAGTCCATGGCGGTGGTCAACTGGGACGCACGGATTCGCTCGGCCTCGTCCTGGATCTGCCGCACTTCGTCGGCGTAGGTGTCGAGCACGTCGATGGCGGCGTCGAGTCGACCGATGACGCGCTGTGCTGCGGGTGCGATCGTGCCGACGGTGGCGGAGAACCGGTCCTTCGACGCGCCCTCCCAGTCGGCTGCGTCATCGGCGGCACGAGCGACCGTCGTGGCTCCGGTGCGGAGGTCATCCTGGCGGTCGGCGAGTGCGCGGGAGAGCTTCGTGACGGCGGCCGGGTCGCCGGCGAGCGGGTCGGCCGTCATCCCGCACCCCCGGCCTTGCCCGCGAGGTCGTCGTCGGCGTCCTGCACGAGCGACTTCGTGTCGTGCGCGTACTGCCCGAGCGTGCGACTGGTGTCGCCCAGCCACGCGGCCGATCGCTGCTGCGCGGCACGGAACGTCGCGAAGGCCGCGGCCACGTCATCGGCGCCGAAGGCCCCGCCGTCCTCCGGCATCGAGGCCCCGTCGAACGTCTTCGTCGCCGACTCCAGGGCGTGGTACACGCCGTCGAGCGTGCTGTACGAGACCCGCAGGTCGGCCATCGTTTCCCCCTTCCGACGTCGCACCCACCGCGACGCCCCCACCGGCAACATATCACGCACGTTGCCGGACGCAACCGGCCTGTGGACGACCGGTGCACGCCCAGGGCGCGCCGCGCCTCCAGTCCGGCGGGCCATCCTCCGATCGGAGGATGCGACGACCACCGCACCGGCCGATCCCCTGATCGCACCCAGGGGCCAGGCTGGACCCATGCCCGACACCCCCGCCATCGAGGTCCACCACCTCACGAAGCAGTACGCCACCGGCAAGCGCGCCGTGGACGACGTCTCCTTCGACATCCCCCGCGGCGAGACCTTCGCGCTCCTCGGCCCGAACGGCGCCGGCAAGACCACCACGGTCGAGATCCTCGAGGGCTACCGCACCCGCACCGACGGTGACGTGCGGGTGCTCGGCCACGACCCCGCCCGCACGAGCCGCAGCCACAACGCACGCATCGGGATCGTCCTGCAGACCAGTGCCGAGTCCCCCAACGTCACCGTCGCGGAACAGCTCCGGCACTTCACGACCTTGTACCCGCGGCACCGCAGCGTCGAAGAACTCCTCGAGAAGACCGGACTCGAGCCGCAGCGCAACACCCGCATCAGCAGACTGAGCGGCGGCCAACGGCGCCGCGTCGACGTCGCCCTCGGCATCATCGGCCGCCCCGAGGTCCTCTTCCTCGACGAGCCCACGACCGGCTTCGACCCGGAGGCCCGGCGCCGCTTCTGGGACCTCATCGACGAGGTCAAGCGCGAGGGCACGACGATCCTCCTCACCACGCACTACCTCGACGAGGCCGCACACCTCGCCGACCGGGCAGCGGTCATCGCCGACGGCAGGCTGCTCGACATCGCCCCGATCGACGAGATCGGCGGCGCCGAGGCCCGCACCCCACGCGTCAGGTGGCGTGACGACGTCGGCGAACCCCACGAGCGGCGGACGAACGAACCGACCGCCCTGATCCGGAGCACCCCGGAACCCATGCACGACCTCGAAGTCATCCGCCCGTCCCTCGAGGACGTATACCTCGGAATGGTCGGCCACCGATGAGCACCACGACGACGAACACGAGCACCGCGAACGCCGCCATGATCGGCGCGCACCGCATCGGCTACGAACTCCGCTCGTACTTCCGAGCGCCCGACGCCGTCTTCTTCACCTTCCTCTTCCCCATCGTGATGCTGGCGCTCTTCTCGGTCGCGTTCAGCAGCGCTCCGGACATCCAGGCGGGCCCGAACGTCAGCGTCGACTACGCCACGTACTACCTGCCCGGCCTGGTCGCGACGGGCATCCTGCTGTCCGGCACGCAGTCCCTCGGCGTCGACATCGCGGGCGAACGCAGCGACGGCACGCTGAAGCGTCTGGGCGGCACACCCCTGCCGGTGGTGAGCTACTTCATCGGCAAGATCGGCATGGTCCTCGTCACGACGGTCGTGCAGACCGCCCTGCTGCTGGCGATCGCGAGCCTCGTCTTCGGCGTGGACCTGCCCACCGACGGCGGCGCGTGGGCGCACTTCGCGGGCATCATGCTCCTCGGGGTCGCGACGAGCTGCGTCCTCGGCATCGCGATCTCGGCGCTCCCCCGCGAGGGCCGCCGCGCCACCGCCACGATCGTCCCCATCGTCCTGGTCCTCCAGTTCATCTCCGGCGTCTACCTCCCCTTCACGCAGCTCCCCGACTGGCTGCAGAACGTCGCGTCCGTCTTCCCCCTGCGGTGGATGGCGTCCGGCATGCGATCGGTCTTCCTGCCCGACGCGTTCGCGTCCGCCGAGCCAGGAGGCGCGTGGCACCTCGGCCTCGGAGCCCTCGTCCTGACAGCGTGGCTGGTCGTGGGCGCGGTGGCCTGCCTGCTGACGTTCCGGTGGAATCGCAAGGACGCGTGATCCGGCCTGTGGAAAACCGCTCGGCGGCATCCGGGCGATGGGATGCTGAGGCCATGGACCGCATCACGGCGCACCGCAACTGGGGCCTGCACGTGGCGTTCGGCGTCACGATCGCCCTCGTCGCGGTGATCACCGTGCTCGGGTGGTCCCCGTGGGCGGACCGCTGGCCGGCGTTCGCGATGCTCGGGGTCCTCGCCGTGGCCTACGCGGCGTACGGGTGGCGCGGTTACGAGGTCCCCCGCGCTGCCGCCGGCTTCGTCCCGCTGCTGGTGCTCGCGGCGCTCGTGCTCCCCGCGGTCGTCCCGAGCACCGCGCTCGTGCAGTGCATCCTCTTCCCCGTCGCGTGGTGCCAGATCGACCGGACACGGACGGCGGTCGTGGTCTCGGTCGCTATCGGCGTCGCCGCGGGGATCGGGCTCCAGATCGCGAGCGGCCCGGACAGCCTCGTCAGCACGGTCCTCATCGAGGGTGTCAGCATCGCAGGTGCCTGCGCGCTCGGACTCTGGATCACCCGGATCGCCGAACTCTCCGACGAACGACGCCGCCTGCTCGACGAACTCCGCGCGACCCAGGACTCCCTCGCCGAGGCGCACCGCAGCGCCGGCGTGACGAGCGAACGCGAACGCCTCGCCCGCGAGATCCACGACACCGTCGCACAGAACCTCGCCGGCATCGTCATGCTCACCGAGCGCGCCCGCGGGGACCTCGCGGCCGAACGTGTCGACCGACTCGACGAGCGACTCACCATCCTCGAGGAGTCGGCGCGCGCAGCACTCGAAGAGTCCCGCACCCTCGTCGCTGCGGGCGCTGCCGGGGTGGCGGGCGACGGGCTCGGCGCCGCCCTGCACCGCCTCGGCGAGCGGTTCACACGCGAGACCGGCGTCCCGGTCACGGTCGAGGCAGCGGACTGCGCGCTGGACCGCGACGCGCAGGTGGTGCTGCTCCGCGCCGCCCAGGAGGCACTGGCCAACGTCCGCGCGCACGCCCACGCCGCCACGGCGCGGGTCGCACTGCACGTGGCAGCCGATCGGGTCGGCCTCCGGGTCTCGGACGACGGCGTCGGCTTCGACGCGTCCCTCCCGACCGCCGGCCACGGGTTGCGGGGCCTGCGCGAGCGGCTCGCCCTCGCCGGCGGCACCTGCGCCATCACGAGCGAGCCCGGACGTGGCACCGTCGTCGAGGTGACGCTGCCCACCGGGGCCGAGCCGCGCCTCCCGGCAGTCGACGCACCACTGACGGAGGTGCACCGGTGATCCGCGTCGTCGTGGCGGACGACCACCCCATCGTCCGCGCCGGCATCGTCGCGCTGCTCCAGGACGCCGACGACGTCGAGGTGGTCGGGCAGGCGAGCGACGGCGAGGCCGCGGTCACGATCACGCTCGCCGAACGACCCGACGTCGTGCTGATGGACCTCCGCATGCCCGGCCTCGACGGCGACGACGCCACCGCGCGGATCCTCGCGCGCGAGCCGACCGTCCGCGTGCTCATCCTCACGACCTACGAGTCGGACGACCAGATCCTCGCCGCGATCGAGGCCGGTGCCGCGGGGTACCTGCTCAAGGCGGCGCCTGAGTCGGAGATCCTCGCGGGCCTCCGCGCGACGGCACGCGGTGGGACGGCACTCGCACCCTCGGCCGCAGCTGCCCTCGTCCGCCGCGCGACCGGCAAGCCCACGACCGGGCCGACCCTGTCGCCGCGCGAGCTCGAGGTCCTGCAGCTCGTCGCGCAGGGCAACTCGAACCCGGCGATCGGCCGCACGCTCTTCCTCAGCGAGACCACCGTCAAGACGCACCTCGGGCACGTGTTCGAGAAGCTCGGCGTCAACGACCGGACGCGCGCCGTGACCCGCGCGATGGAGCTCGGCCTGCTGCGCTGACCCTGCCCCGACGGTCCCGCGGTCGCCCAGGAGCTCGCCGCCCTCCGACGACGGGGACGAACCGTCATCGACGGCGTCCACCAGGAGTCACCGCGGGAGCACTGGCAGTTCCGGCTCGACATCGACGAGGCCCGGTAGACGTGGACGCTCGAGACGGTGGCCGGCACGGTCGTGCGGATGGCCGTTCCCGAACTGATGCTCCGCTGGGTTCGGGCACTCCGTCCTGGTCACGTTCGAGCACCCTGGGGACCCGGCGGTCCGCACGACCCTGGTGGTCGACGAGCGCGACGGCGCCGCCCGCCAGTCCCTGGAGTACGGAGCGGCAACGATGGTCACCGGCGTGCGGGCCGCCGAGCCCGACGAGGTCCTGCCACCGGCGTCCTTCGAACCCCTGACGGACTGGATCCGTCCGGACTGCTGAGCGCGTGACCGTTCCGGTTCGCGATCCCCGGGGATCCCGAACCAGAACGGTCAGAGGCGACCACACGATCCCGTCCGCGGCGCGCCGCAAGCCCAGCTCCACCGGACGGGAGGCGCGGCACCTGCCCGCACCGCGCCTCCCGTCCCGGAACGCACGCCGTCTGCCATCCGGCGCGCGCCCCGTTCACCGCCGCGCGCCGGCCCCTCCCGACCGGACGCCCGGGTCCCGCCGGACGCGCAACACCCGGGCCGTCGGGGTGGCCCCGCCGTGGTCGACGTGCAGCACCCCCGCGTCGGCGTCCCACGAGACCTCCCAGGCCCCGAGCGCCGTCGGGAACAGCGGCGACACCTCCACCAACTGCCCCACGGGCGCCGGCAGCGGCAACGACACCGACGACGACGCCCCCGGCAACGCCCACACCGACAGGTACAGGTCCCCGTCCGGCACCTCGAGGCCCAGCGCGACCCAGCTGTCCTCCCACCCGGGCAGCCCGAGCGGCCACACCGGCAGCGCCGACGACACGTCCGCGAGCACGGTCCGGTGCGCCTCGATCGCCGCGGCCACGACCGCCAGCTGCGCGGTCGACATCTCGTTGAGGTACCCCGACAGGTACATCCGCCCGAGCACCCCGTTCACCAGCGCGAGGTCGAACAGATCGGGCGACATCGACGGCGCCGGGTACGCCCAGTTCCCCGCCTGCTCGGGGAGCATCGCGGCGGGCGCTGCGGCGGCGATCGTGGCGGACAGCACCGGGTCCTGCTGGTCCGACGTGGACTGCATGTGCAACCGGGACAGCATCGCGAAGTCGGCGCGCATCGCTCCCGAGGCGCAGTTCTCGATGAGGAGCGACGGGTAGCGGGCCTGCACGTCGTCGAGCCAGTCCAGCAGCGCCCGCTGGTGCTCGAGCTGCCCGTCGAACGACCCCGTCATCGTGTTGTCGTCCATCTTGAAGAACGTCACGCCGAGCGTCCCGACGAGCCGGTCGACGACGGCGTCGAGGTGCGCCCGGGCATCCGACGAGCGCAGGTCGAGCAGGTGCCGGCCGTGCTCCGCGACCCGCACCCCGCGGTGGTGCACGAAGGCGGACGACGGCAACGACGACGCCAACGGCGAGTGGATCCCGACGACCTCGGGTTCGAGCCAGAGCCCGGCCTGCATGCCGCGCGAACGGATGTGGTCGAGGACGGACCCGAGCCCGGTCGGGAACCGCGACGCCGCGGGCTCCCACGCGCCGACGGTGTCCCACCAGTGCCCCTCGGCGTACCAGCCGGCGTCGATGCAGAACAGGTCGGCACCGGCGTCGGCGGCCGCGTCGATGAGCGGCAGGAGCCTCTCGGTCGTCGGGTCGCCCATGAGCGTGTTCATGTAGTCGTTGAACACGAGCGGCAGCGCGTGGTCGGCGAGTCGCACGTGCCGGAACGCCCGACGCTGCCGGGTGAGCACCGCGAACGCGTCGCCGACCGAGCCGGCGATCCCGACCGACACCGGCACGGACGTGAACGGCTGTCCCGGAGCGACGACGGCGCTCCACTGGTGCTCCTGGTCGGTCGGTCCGCTCAGCAGCACGTACGCGTGCCGCCGGGTCTCCCCCAGCTCGTACAGCCACGGCCCGTTGTGCTCGACCTGCCACACGAGCGCGAAGCCGCCAGCGTGCAGCACGCCGATCGGTAACGCCTCACCGGTGGACCACGAGCCGCGGTTCTGCACGACGGCGCGGCTGCGGGGCGGGTGGTGCTGCGCCTCGCGATCGATGCGGGCGAGCCCGATCGACCGCAGCGGATCGGTGCGCCACCGGCTCTCGGCCGCCCAGTCGTTCTCGGCGTGCGTCAACGACAGCTCGTCGACCGTCGCACCGGAGTCGGTCAGGAACGCCCCGGTCGCGAAGGACGAGACGAAGTCGACGACGTGCTCGCCCTCCGGCGCCGACACCACGGTCCACGTCCGGAACGCTCCGACGCCGTCGCGCGCGCGGAACACGGACACGACCTGGAGGCGCGTGGCCGCGTCCTCCTGCACGATCCGGAACCACAGGTCGGTCCCGTCCACCGCCCCGGTCGTGTCCGCGGGCCCTGATCCGGTCCCGCCCACGGACACGGGGGCGTCGTCGTGCGACACGTACCTGAGCCGTGCGCCGATGGTGGAGTCGACGTGCCGGAACCCGCCGGGGAACCTGCCGTGGCCGACGGTGGTCAGCTCGACGAGCGGCTGCGGGTCCTCGGGGCCGTCGGCGAGCGCCCCGCCCGTCGGCACGAACGACACCAGGGCGACCGGTCGGTCCGACGCGATCCGGAACCGTGCCGAGAACCCGGGCGTGACCCAGTCGACGAACGCACTCACGGCGTCCCGGCCCGGACCGCCCCGACCGGTGCCGGCGAACTCGTCACCCAGTCCCCCAGGGTGTGGTCGTAGCAGGTGGTGTTGTCGATCGTGGAGCGGTCGAGTGCCGGTCCCGAGGTCACCCGGCGGTCGGTGCGCTCCGGGTCGGGGGCGGCCTCGGCGAGCAGCCGGGTGTAGTCGTGCTGCGGGTCGAGGATGACCGCGTCCGAGGGTCCCCGTTCGACGACCCGGCCGCGGTACAGCACCAGGATCTCGTCCGAGAAGTGCCGCGCAGTGGCGAGGTCGTGCGTGATGTACAGCACGGCGAGGTGGTCCTCGCGCTGCAGCCGCCCCATGAGGTTGAGCACGCTGAGCCGGATCGACACGTCGAGCATCGACACGGGCTCGTCGGCGATGAGCACCTGCGCCCCGGGTGCGAGGGCCCGGGCGATCGCGACGCGCTGTCGCTGCCCGCCGGAGAGCTCGTGCGGACGGCGGGACGCGAAGTCCTCGTCGAGGTTCACGCGGCCGAGCAGTTCCCGGACGCGTTCGGCGGTCTCCTCGGCACCGCGTGCACGGTGGTGGAGCTGCAGCGGGCGAGCGATGTGGTGCTCGATCGAGTGGAACGGGTTGAGCGACGCGAAGGGGTCCTGGAACACCATCTGCACGTGCCGCCGGTACATGCTGCCGACGACGGGGGTGCCGTCCTCGAGCCGGACGTCGATCGAGCCGCGCGTGGTGCTCTCCAGCTTCGCGAGCATCCGGGCGATCGTCGACTTGCCCGAACCGGACTCCCCGACGAGGGCGACGGTGCGTCCGGGCAGGAGCTCGAACGACACGTCGTCGACGGCGCGGAGGGTGGTCCGACGCAGGCCCTTCCGCGTGTGGAAGTCCTTGCCGAGGTGGCTGACGGTCACACTGGTCATCGGACGACCTCCTGGGTGTCGAGGTCCGAGCCGTCGATGCTCGCCCCGGTGCGGATGAAGTCGCCGCGGGCGCCGGACAGGCTCGGGAAGGACTGCAGCAGCCGCCGGGTGTAGGGGTGCTGCGGGTCGTGCTGGATGGTGTCGGCGGTGGCGCACTCGACGACCTCGCCACGGAGCATGATCGCGATCCGGTCGCTGATCTCGAGCAGCAGCGGCAGGTCGTGCGTGATGAACACGACCGCGAAGCCGAGCTCGTCGCGCAGGCGGACGATCTCGCGGAGGATCTCCCGCTGCACGACGACGTCGAGCGCGGTGGTCGGCTCGTCCATGATCATGACCTGCGGCTCGAGCAGCATCGCCATCGCGATCATCACGCGCTGCCGCATGCCGCCGGAGAGTTCGTGCGGGTACGCCGTGATGCGGGACGGGTCGACCCCGACCCGTCGGAGCGCGTCCTCCGCGATCGCCCGACGCTCCTTGCGGGGCATGCCGCGGCGGTGCTCGACGAGCGCGTCGTCGAGCTGTGCCCGGATCGTGGTGACCGGGTTGAGCGCGTTCATCGCCCCCTGGAACACCATCGACAGCTTCGACCAGCGGACGGCACGGAGCTGCTCGTCGCCGAGGCCGAGCAGGTCGACGTCGCTGCCGTCCCGGTCGTGGAAGGTGATGCTGCCCGACGTCACCTTCGCCGGCGGCTTGTGCAGCCGGGTGATGGCGTAGGCGAGCGTCGTCTTGCCGCAGCCGGACTCCCCGGCCAGCCCGAGGATCTCCCCGGGCGCGAGCGCCAGCGAGACGTCCTTGACGGCGTGCACGCGGTGCTCGGTCTCGTAGACGACGTCGAGGTGGTCGATGGTGAGGACGGCGTCCCGGGTCATCGGGCGACCCCCTTCCGGTCGGTGGTGGTCTCCGCGAGGCGAGCCGCGCCTCCTGGGCCGGGACGGCGGGCCGCGCGACGTGCGCGACGTTCACGCCGTCGCTGCGCACGCACGTTCGCGAGCCGCGGGTTGATGAGCTCGTCGATCGAGAAGTTGACGAGGGAGAGGCCCATGCCGAGCAGTGCGATGAGGAGCCCCGGCGGGACGAACCACCACCAGGCGCCCTGGGCGAGCGCGAAGCCGTTCTGCGCGTAGAAGAGCATCGTGCCGAGCGTCGACGAGTTCGAGGCGCCGAGGCCGAGGAAGGACAGCCCGGCCTCGCCGAGGATCGCGGCGATGACGGCGAACACGAACTGCGACGCGAGCACCGGCAGCAGGTTCGGCAGGATCTCCACCGCGATGACCCGCCACGGTCGTTCCCCGGCGACCCGTGCGGCGGACACGTAGTCCCGGTTCCGGATCGACATCGTCTGCGCGCGGAGGACCCGGGCGGACCCGGCCCACGACGTGATCGCGAGGACGATGGCGATGGTCCAGAGGCCTCGGGCCTCCTGCGGGACGAGGCCCGAGATGACGATGACGAGCGGCAGGCCCGGGATCACGAGGAACACGTTCGAGAAGAGCGAGAACGCCTCGTCCATGATCCCGCCGAGGTACGCGCCGAGGATGCCGAAGAACGCCGACAGCACCGTGGCGAGGACACCGACGATGAGACCGATCTGCAGGCTGCCCCGGGTGGCGAACGCGAGCTGGGCGAGGACGTCCTGCCCGGTCTGCGTCGTCCCGAGCAGGTTGTCGGCGCTCGGCGGCTGCATGCCCGAGTCGCGGATGGCGCTCGGGTCGCCGACGAGCAGCGGGCCGAGCAGCCCGAACAGGGCGACGCCGACGATGAGCACGATGCCCGTGACGAGCCACGGCGTCAGCGTGGGGAGGAACCGGCGGATGCCGCCCTTCGGCCGGCCACGACGAGCGGTCGCGATGCTCCGGGTGGAACCGGCCTCGGCCTCCTCGGTGAGGGCGCCGATGGTGGGTTCGGTCTCCTGTTGGATGTTGGTCATGGTCGTGTCCTCCTAGCTCCGGGCCCGGGTGCGCGGGTCGATGAGCCCGTAGAGCAGGTCGACGACGAGGTTCGCGCCGAGGACCGCCAGGGTGATGAACAGGAAGATGCCCTGCATGAGCGCGTAGTCGTTGTTCGTCACCGCGGAGAGGAGCTTCGACCCGATGCCGGGGTACGAGAACACCTGCTCGGTGACGACGGACCCGGATACGATGAACCCGAGGGAGATCGCGAACCCGGCGACCGACGGCAGCACGGCGTTGCGGGCGGCGTAGTTGCGGAGGACCTTGCCGTGCGGCAGGCCCTTCGCGAGCGCCGTGGTGATGTAGTCCTCGGACAGCGTGGACACCATCATGTTGCGCATCCCGAGCAACCAGCCGCCGAGCGAGGCGAGCACGATCGTCGCGGCGGGCAGCACGCCGTACTTGAGCGCCGACATGAGGAACTCGCCGTTGAACCCCGGTGTGAGGACGACGTCGTAGCCGCCCTGGGCCGGGAAGAGGTGCAGTCCGGTCGCGAAGAAGTACACGAGGATCAGCGCGAGCCAGAAGTACGGCACGGCGGCGAGCAGGGTGGTGGCCGGCACGAACGAGTCGAGCCAGGTGCCCGGTCGCCACCCGACGAAGGCGCCGAGGGCGACCCCGATGACGGCGGCGAGCACGGTGGCGATGCCGACGAGGGCGATCGTCCACGGCAGGGAGCTCCCGATGACCTCGGTCACCGGTGCCGGGAAGTAGCTCACCGACACCCCGAGGTCACCGCGGAACACGTTGCCCAGGTACTGGCCGTACTGGGCGAGGATCGGTTCCGAGGAGTTGCCACCGAGGAGCAGCTCGTACGCCTGCCGGGTCGCCGGGGTCACCTGCCCGCCGCGCTGCTGGAGCTTGGCGAGCAGGATGTCCACGGGGTTCCCGGGCAGGAGCCTGGGGATGATGAAGTTCAGCGTCAACGCCGCCCAGAGGGCCACGACGTAGAAGCCGATCTTGCGCAGGAAGTAGTGCATACGAGCGCTCCTCGGTCGCAGTCCTCGCCTCAGCCCTTGGCGGGCTTGAGGGCCTTGAAGATCTCGGCGTTGTCCGGGCTCGCCCAGACGGCCGGGAACGCGTACAGGTCGTCCTTCGTCGGCCAGCCGGTGAACTTCGCCGCGTGGAACTCGCTCGTCGTACCGCCGGTCATGATCGGGATGTACGGCATGTCCTCGACGACGTGCTGCTGGATGGCGTCGAGTTCGGGCTGGGTCGCCGCGGTGTCCTCCGGGTTGATCGTCGCGAGCTTCTGCAGCGCGGCGTCGACCTCGGGGTTGCTGTAGCGGGCGATGTTCATCGGGGCCGCCTCGCCGACCTTCGCGGTGTTCGCGGTCGAGTAGTAGTTGTTGTAGAGGTAGTACGGGTTCGCGGTCGGGCCCTGGCCGAGCGAGTCGATCGCGAGCTGGTAGTTGCCCTTGGTCTTCTTGTCGGTCCACTCGTTCCACGACGACTGCTGTGCCTTGAGCTCGATGCCGGCGGCCTTGAGCTGCTGCGTCATCGTGTCGATCGCGGTGATGTAGTCGGTCCAGCCGGTGACGACCTCGACCGTCAGGGACAGCTTCTTGCCGTCCTTCGCGTAGATGCCGTCGGCACCCTTGGCGTACCCGGCGTCCTCGAGCGTCGAGGCCGCGGCGTCGGTGTCGGCACCGGACGGCATCACGGCCGGCGAGACGTCCTTCGAGATCATGTCCTTCTGCGTCGTCGTCAGGGCGAACGTCGGCGAGATCTCGCTGGCGGTGTTCGAGAACGCGAGGGAGTTGAGCTGCTTGCGGTTGATCGCGTCGGCGATCGCGTGCCGCACGGCCGGGTCGGTCTGCGGGCCCGAGCAGCCGAGCGCCGTCGACGAGCAGGTCAGCAGGGCCATCTGGTTCTGGCCGACGGTGATGCCGTCGTAGCCCTGGTAGTGGCCGGGGATGTCGTCCATGTTCGGGACCGGGCCGGTCTGCCAGTCGATCGAGCCCTGCGACAGGGCGTCGGCACCCGCGGTGTTGCCGGAGAGCGACAGGTAGCGGATCGTCTTCACGGCCGGGGCACCGCCCCAGTAGTCCTTGTTCGCCTCGAGTGTGAAGGCCTGCGCCTTGAACGTGCCGAGCGTGTACGGGCCCGTCCCGACGGGCTTGCGCACGACGTCGGTGGTCGGGTCGATGTCCTTCCAGAGGTGCTCCGGCACGATCCAGGTCTTGCCGAGCAGGTTCGGGCCGAGCACGAAGGACGGCTTCGCGAAGGACACGACGACCTTGTCGTCCCCCTCGGCCTTCGCGGTGCCGTCGTACCCGATGGAGTTCAGCGCCTTGTACTTCTTGAGCATGTCGAGGGTGAACACGACGTCCTTCGCCGTGAAGGGCTTCCCGTCGCTCCACTTCGCGTCGTCGCGGAGCGTGATGCTCAGCTGGGTGCCGTCGGCGTTCCATTCGTAGCTCGTGCCGAGCAGCGGCTTCGGGTCCTTCGTGTTCACGTTCGTGATGAAGAACAGGCCCTCGTAGATCGTCCCGACGCCACCGATGTTCGACGGCGACCAGGGGTTGTAGTTGATCTGGTAGTCGCCGGACTGTCCGGTGTACGCGATCAGGGTCGACGCGGAGTCGGACGACGCCGCGGTCCCGCTCGAGCTGCAGCCGGTGAGGGCGAGTCCCGCGGTGGTGAGGATGGCCGCGGCCGCGATGGCGAGCCGCCGGGAACGGTTTGGTGTTGACATCGTTGTCCTCTCGGTCTGCTCCGTCGCAGGCCTGGTCGTTGTGACCGCGATTGTTACACGGCTAAACTAACCCGGTCAAGAGCTTGCACGACGACGTGAGGAGGCGCGATGGAGCGCACGACACTGGACGGCCACTGGACCCTCGAGGCGGTGGCCGGTCCACCGGAGGCCGATGCCCACCGCGACCCGGTGCAGGCGGTGGTGCCCGGCTGCGTGCACACCGACCTGCTCCGCGCCGGCAGGATCCCCGATCCCTTCGACGGTGACGGCGAGGCCGCGACGCAGTGGATCGGCGACACGGTCTGGCGGTACCGGCGGACGTTCGACTGGGCCGGCGGCACCGGGCTGCGTCGCCACGACCTCGTCGCGGACGGACTCGACACGCTCGCGACGATCGAGCTCAACGGCATCGTCGTCGGCACCACCGCGAACCAGCACCGCTCGTACCGGTTCCCCGTCGGACACCTGCTCCGACCGGGGGCGAACGAGCTCGTCGTCACGTTCGACGCGCCCGTGCCCGCGGCCGTCCGGCTCTCCGAGCTGCACGGCGGCGAGCTCCCACACGTCAACCACCACCCGTACAACGCGCTCCGGAAGAACGCGTCGAACTTCGGCTGGGACTGGGGCGTCGACGTCGCGACGAGCGGCATCTGGAAGTCGATCGGCATCGAGTCCTGGAGCGGCGTCCGCATCGCGGCCGTCCGCCCCCTCGTCGACGTCGACGGCACCACCGGCGTGCTCACAGCGCACGTCGACGTCGAGGTCGCCGGCTCCTCCGGCGCCTTCTCGCAGGCCATCGGCAGCGCGCCCGTCGCCTCCGCGGGTGGTGACGCGGGTGCCGGACTGGAGGCCCGGATCACCCTGGCACCGCACCACGCGTCCGCAGCGCACCCCGGTTCCGACACCGCGCCTCCAGGCCGCGACACGGACACCGAGGACACCGCCGGTCGGGTCGTCGGCGCGCGCCCCGTCGCGACCGGCCCGGATCGCACGACCGGCTCCGCCGTCGTGCGGCTCGAGGTCCCGGACGTCGCCGTCTGGTGGCCGCGCGGCCACGGTGACCAACCCCTGTACGACGTCCGGGTCGAGGTCGGCGACGACGTCTGGACCGGCCGGGTGGGGTTCCGGACCGTCACCCTCGACACGGCTGCCGACGCCGGTGGCGCGCCGTTCCTCCTGCGCGTCAACGACCGGCCGGTCATCGTGCGCGGGGCGAACTGGATCCCGGACCACGCGTACCTCACCGAGATGACGGCCGAGCGCTACGCCGAGCGGATCGACGACGCGGTCGAGGCGAACGTCAACCTGCTCCGGATCTGGGGCGGCGGGGTCTACGAGTCCGACGACCTGTACGACCTGTGCGACGAGCTCGGGATCCTCGTCTGGCAGGACTTCCTGTTCGCCTGCGCCGCCTACGCCGAGGAGCCCTGGCTGGCCGACGAGGTCGAGCCCGAGGTCCGCGAGGCCGTCACCCGCCTCAGTCCCCACCCCTCGCTCGTGGTGTGGAACGGCAACAACGAGAACCTCGTGGCGTACGCCGAGTGGGGGTGGCGGCCGTCGCTCGTCGGTCGCACCTGGGGCAACGGGTACTACCGTTCGCTGCTGCCCGCGATCGTCGCGGAGCTCGACCCGACCCGGCCGTACACCCCCGGGAGCCCGTTCTCGTTCGACGAGTACCTGACGCCGAACGACGAGCGGAACGGCAGCGTGCACATCTGGGACGTCTGGAACACGAAGGACTACACCGCCTACGCCGGCTGGCAGCCGCGGTTCGTCGCCGAGTTCGGGTTCCAGGGGCCGCCCGCGTGGTCGACCCTCACCGCGGTGGTGCACGACGAGCCGCTCGACCCGGACGGCCACGAGATGCTCGTGCACCAGAAGGCGCACGAGGGCAACCGGAAGCTCGCCGACGGCATGCGCGGGCACCTCCCGGCGCCGACGACCATCGAGGACTGGCACTGGGCCGCGCAGCTCAACCAGGCGCACGCGATCCGCTTCGGCATGGAGTGGTTCCGGTCCCGCACGCCGGACAACACCGGCATGGTCGTCTGGCAGCTCAACGACGACTGGCCCGTGGTGTCCTGGGCACTCGTCGACCACGCCGGGCACCGGAAGCCGGTCTGGTACGCGGTCCGACAGGCCTACCGGCCCGTCCTCTCGACCGTGCAGCCGACGCCCGTGCCGGAACCGCACCCGTGGGCTCCGGCCGCCGAGGTCGCCGCTGCCGCAGCCGCCCGGGACGCCGCGGGGCTGGACGTCGTGGTCGTGAACGCCGGCGGTGCGCCCGTCACCGACGAGGTCGTCGTCGAGCGCCGCGCGTTCGACGGCGCGGTGCTCGCGACGACCACGGCGACCGTCCCGGTCGACCCGGCGGACGCGGTCCGGATCACGCTCCCCGCCGAGGTCGGCAGGCCGGACGACCCCACGGTCGAGGTGCTCGTGGTCACCGGGTCGGCGTCGGGCCGCAGCGTGCACGACTTCGCGGAGGTCGTCGACCAGCGCCTCGGTCGTCGACCGTTCTCGGTCGACGTCGCGGCGACGCCGGAGGGAGCGCGGGTCACGGTCACGGCGACGGCGTACGTGCGGGACCTCGCGCTGTTCCCGGACCGGGTGGTCGCCACGGCCCGGGTCGACGAGGGGCTGGTGTCGCTGCTACCCGGCGAGTCGGCGGTGTTCGAGGTCACGCGCGCGGCGGGCATCGACGTGGAGGCGTTGGCCGGGCCCCTGGTGCTCCGGCACGCGGGCGACCTCCTGCCCTGAGGCGTGGACGGGCCGGGCGCGTACCCGGCCCGTCCGCCCCGGTCAGTCGGTCGCCTGCACCTCGAGCACGAGTGCGGTCCCCGGGGCCAGCGCGGGCAGCCGCACCCCCACGTCCTCGAGCACCGCGCCGGACAGCTCCACGCTCCCCCGCTCGATCCACGGCGTCCGGGTCACGTCGACCCCCTTCGGCACCCGGAGCCCCGTCACCGGTGCGACCCGGTACCGGCGCTCCCGGTCGAGTCCGCGCAGGCGCAGCGGCACGGCCAGGGACCGCGGCCCCGTCACGGTCCGGGCGACCCGCACGAGGGCGCGCGACCGATCGCGCGCGACGACCGCCGTCGTCGCGAGCCCGGGGTCCCCGAGCTCGACGTGGTGCAGCCGCCCGGAGTGCAGCAGTCCCCGCTCCCGCTTGTAGAGCGCGGTCCACTCCCGCAGCCGGTCGAGCTCCGCGGGGCTGCACCGGGTGACGTCGGTCTCGATGCCGGCGCTGCCGAAGAGCGACACCGCCATCCGGAAGTCGAGGTCGAGGTGCCGCCCGGTGGTGTGCGACACCTCGGGGCCGACGTGCGACCCGATGAGCTCGAGCGGCAGCAGGAGCTCGGTCCACCGCTGGATCGGCAGCCGTTCCATCGCGTCGTTCGAGTCCGAGGCCCACACCCGGTCGGCGCGTTCGAGGACGCCCAGGTCGACCCGGGCGCCGCCGGACGCACACGCCTCGATCTCCAGCCAGGGGTGTCGGCGACGGAGCTCGTCCATCACCGCGTAGGCGCCGCGGGTGTGCGCGTCGAGGCCGACCCGGCCGGCGTGCACGGTCTGCACGACGTCGCGGTTCTGGTCCCACTTCACGAAGTCGACGTGGTGCGCGCCGATCACCGCCGACATCCGGTCGAGCACGTGCTCGCGGACGTCCGCGCGGGCGAGGTCGAGCACGTACTGGTGCCGCCACGTCCGGGTGCGCCCGGGGTCCTGCAGGAGCCAGTCCGGGTGGTCGACCGCGAGCTCGGACACCGGGCTCACCATCTCCGGCTCGAACCACAGCCCGAAGTCCATGCCGAGCGATCGGACTCCGGCGACGAGCGGGCCGAGGCCCTGCGGCCAGACGTCGGCGTCGACCGTCCAGTCGCCGAGGGCCGTGGTGTCGGAGCGGCGCCCGGTGAACCAGCCGTCGTCGAGGACGAACCGTTCGACACCGACGTCTGCAGCGACCCGCGCGAGTGCGAGCAGCGGCTCCAGCTCCTGCCGGTAGTAGACGGCCTCCCAGGTGTTCAGCACGACGGGACGCGGGGTCCGTGGGTGCCCGGGGCGCGCGCGGAGGGAGTCGTGGAGGCGGGCGGCGACCCCGTCGAGCCCGCCGTCGGTCCAGACGAAGACGGTGTCGGGCGTGGTGAACGTCTCGCCCGGACGGAGCACGACCTCGCCCGCGCGCAGGAGCTCCCCCGCGCCGAGCACGGGACGGGCCTCGGCGAGCTGGTCGTACCGGTGCACGGAGTCCGCGCTCCACGCCGGGTGCACCGCCCACAGCTCGCCGGTGGTGTCGTCGAACCCCGGGGTCCCGAGCACCGTGAGGGTCGGGGCGTCGTGCCCGGTCCGCCCCCGACGGCTCTCGCGCACGTGCACCCCGTCGGTCATCGCCCGCCGCTGCGGGGTCCGCTCGCGGGTCCACCGTCCGGCGAGGTCGAGCACCTCGGCGGCACGCTCCCCCACCGGCAGCACCGCTTCGAGCGCCTGCACCTCGACGTCGGCCGTGCCGCTGTTCGTCAGCGCGTGCCGCACCCGCAGCACCCCGGCGTCGTCGAGGGCGAACTCGCTGTGCAGCGCCACCTCGTCCGACGCGGCGTCGACCACGAGCAGCTGTCCCTCGACGTGCACGACGACGTCGCGCCACTCCGGTACGAGCGGACGACCGCCGACCTGTCCGGCGATCCCGGGCCGCCCCTCCCACCCGTCCTGTTCGGTGGGCAGGATCGTCACCGGCCACGGGGCGTCGAACGCACTCGGTGAGACCGCCCGCGCGACGGCGAGCACGAGGTCGTCCGCGTCCTCCGGCACGACCTCGCCGACGTCCCGCCCCCAGTGCAGCACCTCGGGCAGGCCGTCGACACGGGTCGCGACGACGACACCCACCCCGGCCGCGCGCAGCGCGTGGACGCGCGTCACCGCCGCCGGCACGGCTGCCCGCGCCTCCTCACCGTCCACGACGGTCATGCCGTCGCCTCCTCGAGGAGCACGCGGACGCCGCCGGCGGGCACGACGGTCTCCGGGCCGTGCCCGGAGCCGTCGAGCAGGTCGGTCCCGGCAGCCGACAGGACGACGTCGTCGATGCGGTGGTTCAGGAGGAACAGGATCCCGGTGCCGTCCTGCCGGACGCGACGCACTGCCTCCAGGCCTGGAGGCGCGATGACGGTCCGCGCGATCGC
The DNA here is from genome assembly GCF_037144815.1 of Curtobacterium sp. USHLN213. Lineage (NCBI taxonomy): Bacteria > Bacillati > Actinomycetota > Actinomycetes > Micrococcales > Microbacteriaceae > Curtobacterium > Curtobacterium sp. USHLN213. Next base: position 393,333 of record NZ_JBBCYQ010000003.1, read on the forward strand.
TCGCTCCTCGACGATCCGGTCCACGATCCGTTGCACCCCGTCCGCGTCGAGCATCGCCGAGACGTACCAGGCGCCGCCACCGGCGGCGCGGCGTGTGACCGCGGGGCGGCCCGCGAGCGGCCCGTCGACGTGCCGGAGGACGACGTCGGCGTCCTCGACGACCACGTCCTCCGCCCAGTCGGTGACGACCGTGCCGTCGTCGAGCAGGACGCGCTCGTCGCGCTGCAGCGGGGTGAACTCCTCCGACCACACGCCGAGCACGTCGCGGAACGCACCCGGGTAGCCACCGGTGCGGACCCGCGCGGTCTCGTCCACGATCCCCGAGGCGTAGGTCACCAGGAGCGTCGCGCCGTGCTCCACGACGGCGCTGATCCGCGCCGCGGACGCGTCGTCGACGACGAAGAGGGTCGGGAGCACCACGACGTCGTACCCGGACAGGTCGGCGTCGAGCGGGACGACGTCGGTCAGGACCTGGCGGCGCCAGAACGCGGTGTGCCAGGCACGGAGCTCGTGCCTGTACCGGAGTCCCCGGTGCGGCTTCAGCCCGGACTGGAGCGCCCAGCCGGACGCCTCGTCCACGACGATCGCGACGCGGGCACGCTCGACCGGGGCGCCCTGGACCGGCCCGAGGGCGCGGAGTGCGCGGCCGAGGGCGCAGACCTCGCGCCAGACGCGGCTCCGGGTGCCGGCGTGCGGGACCATCGCGGAGTGGAACTGCTCGGCGCCGGCGGTCGACGCGCGCCACTGGAAGAAGAGTGCGCCGTCCGACCCGCGTGCGACGTGGGCGAGCGAGTTGCGGAGGATCTCGCCGGGTTCCTTCGCGCGGTTCCGCTGCTGCCAGCTCGGGCCCCCGGTCGAGTGCTCCATGAGCAGCCACGGACCGCCGTCGCGGGTCATCCCGCGCATGCGGTCGGCAGCGGCCGCGAGGTCCTCAGCGCGGTCGGGGTCGTCGACCAGCGTGTAGTGGTCGTTCGCCGGGATCGCGACGTGTCGCGCCCACTCGGCGTAGTCGACGACCTGGGAACCGGCGCCCACCATGAAGTTCGTCGTGACGGGTGCCGCGGAGTGCTGCTCGATGACGGCCTTCTCGGCCTCGAAGTGGGCGAGGAGCGCGTCCGACGAGTAGCGCTCGAAGTCGAGGGCGAGCCCCGGGTTCGGGGCCCCACCGACGCCGCGCGGCGGGGAGACCTCGTCGAACGACGTGTAGGTGTGCCCCCAGAAGGCGGTGCCCCACGCGGTGTTCGCTGCGTCGACGTGGTCGTACCGCGCGCGGAGCCAGCGCCGGAAGTCGGCTGCCGAGACCTCGCAGTAGCAGCGGCCGTTCCCGCCGCCGAGCTCGTTGCTCACGTGCCAGAGCCGGACCGCGGGGTGCTCCCCGTACCGTTCGGCCAGGGTGCCGGCGATCCGGAGCGCGTGCTCGCGGAATACCGGCGAGGCCGGGCACCAGCCGAGCCGGCCACCGGGACGCTCGCGGCGTTCGGTCGCGTCGACGGGCAGGATCTCGGGGTGCGCCGTGAGCAGCCAGTTCGGCGGGGCGGCGGTCGGTGTCGCGAGGTCCACCGCGATGCCGTTGTCGTGCAGCAGGTCGAGCACGTCGTCGAGCCAGTCCCAGGTGTACTCCCCCGGTGACCGCTCGAGGAGCCCCCACGAGAAGACCCCGACCGTGACGAGGTTCACACCGGCCTCGCGCATGAGTCGGACGTCCTCGTCCCACACCGAGCGCGGCCACTGCTCGGGGCTGTAGTCACCACCGAACGACAGGTCCTCGGTGGGCCAGGGCACGGAACGAGCAGGGGTCACGACATCTCCTTCGACGGGTGGACCGGACCAGCATCCCGCCCGTCGAAGGCGTTTGTCAACTCGGGTAACTAAGTCAGAAGCGGAGGAGCCGGCGGACCGCGAGGACCGCGGCCGCACGCGCCCACTCGGAGAACTCGAACGGTTGCACGACGATGGTCACGGCGGGCTCGTACGGGCGGAGGCCCTGCCAGAACGCCGCGTCGACCTCGGCGCGGGCGAGGTCGTACACGGGCAGGCCGTCGCCGGTCAGCACGATGGACTCCGGGTCCACCAGCGTCACCACCGTCGACAGGAGGACACCCAGGGCCGTGCCGGCGTCGCGGAGGGCCTGGAGCGCCTGCTCGTCCCCCGCGCGGGCCAGGTCGACGACCGCGTCGTACCCGGCGTCCTCGTGTCCGGCGTTCCGCGCCACGATGGAACTCGGCAGGTAGCTCGACACGCAGCCAGCGTGCCCGACCCCGCAGTCCGGACCGCCGCCGTACACGGGCAGGTGCCCGACGCGACCGAACCGACCGTGGGCGCCCTCCGACACCTCGCCGTTCGTGACGAGCCCGAACCCGACGCCCGCCCCGACCGTGACGAGTGCCATCGAGGTGACGCCCGCGCCGGCACCGATCCAGTGCTCCTTGGCCGTGAGCGCGTCGACGTCGTTCACCGTGAAGGTGACGAGCCCCGTCCGGCGCTCGAGCATGTCCGACAGTGGGACGTCGCGCCAGCCGAGGAACTGCGACACCTCGACCAGGGTCACGCCGTCACGGGTGACCACGTCGCCGGGCACCGAGACGCCCAGCGAGCAGATCGCCGGCGACGCGGCCCGGAGCCGGTCAACGACCTCGCCGACCTGGGCCACGAGCGCGTCGGGCGATGCGTCGCGCAGCACTTCCTCGTGCAGAGCGAGCACCCGTCCCGCGAGGTCCGTGACCGCCGCGTACAGGCGGTCCTGCGTGAGCTTCACGCCCACGAACTCCCACACGCCCTCGCTCGTCCGGAGGAGCTCCGACGGCCGACCGGTGGCGCCACGCACCCCCGTGCCGACCTCGATCACGAACCCGTGTTCCTGGAGCGTCCGCACGGCCCGCGTGAGACTCGCCCGCGAGAGGCCGAGCGACCGGGCGATCTCCGCACGGGAGAGCACACCGTGCACGAGGATCTCGCGCAGGGCGGACCTCGTCGCATCGGTCAACACCGGCCACACCGGACCCGGGTCGATCGCTGCTCGATCGAGCTGCTCGGTCATCGGTCCCCTTCGTTCGTCGGCCGATCATAACGCGCCGGGAAACGCAGAAAACCCCTGACCACGTGGTGGTCAGGGGTTCCCTGGTATTCGTAACGTTGAGTCCGGCGGCGTCCTACTCTCCCACAAGGTCCCCCTTGCAGTACCATCGGC